>NZ_JARWNW010000302.1 GCF_029868325.1 Nocardia carnea | reverse complement strand
CCGGCACCCAGGCTGAGTTTTTTGCCGCCAGGAAGCGTGATCGGGATCCGGGTGGCTTCCCGTGCGGCGCGATACAGGGTGACAAGACCTGGTTGCGAGTCGAGGTACTCGGACATCACCGGAGCGAAGTCCGGCGTCCCGTAAACCTGGATCACGGATAGGGCTGCGTCGGAAATCCGATAATTGTTCAGCTGGGAGTTCGTCTCCCTTTCCGGAGCATCGGCATTGTGGCGTACGAATCCTGCATCAACAAACTGATGCAGAGTTTGACGCCGGATCGTCTCTCTGGAGTTGGCGGCATACGTCTTTCCCCAGTATCTGCTGATCCAGGCGATGATCTCGAATGGTCGGAGGACTCGAGGTGAAGCCTCGGACCACGGCGTTTCCGGGGTCATACCGAGCAGTGCCATGAGCACCCGCGCCGACCGTAGGTTTGTGCGTTTCTGATCGAAGCCGAACTCGGCGAGCAACCCTTGGGCTTCGGAAATTCGGGTCTCGATGTTCACGCGCCAACCCCCTGAGTATTCATGAATTTTTCGACGACATGGTCGATGGTCTCAGCGCTGGGCAGCTCCGAGTATTTTTTCCCCATCGCGCGAAGCGATTCCACGCTCGGATATCGCATCCCACGGAGATCTGTGGCATTGACCTGTGTATGCCCCGAGAATGTGCGGAAATATCGGTCGACTGAGTCGGAGTTCAACCAGATTGCCAGCCCCATCGCCAGTGCGGCATCAAGGCTCTCGCCGTCAGCGTGAAAGTAATTCAGCTTATTGTCTACTGCTACCGGACTTGTCCCATGTAGACAGGGTGACCAGATTCCCGCTACCAGCCGGCGTCGCTCCTCCTTGGCGGAGAACCGCTTGACCAGAACATATGTTCCCGGGGGCAATAGCCAACGACGGTCTTTCGGTTCTGTGATCGAGAACCATTGCGGCTTGGTGCTCGGCTTCGGGTGGGTCAGCACACCATGAGAGAGGTTGGCTGGGTACACCATCGGATAATGTTCGTCGAGTGGTCGGGTGAGTAATTGTTCGCGGCTGCGGAAATCGACAACCCGCCCGGTGCTGACTTTGATACCGATATCAGCCAGCGAGCACGGCAACGCTGCCATGGCTGCAACGAGTTCCGTGTCCTCCGGTGCCGAGGGGATACGAATGTAGAGGTGCGTGTCGCCGGGGTGAATAACCTCGGAGTAGTCGACCTCACGACGTGTCACCGTGTCTTGATGGTCGTGCGAGGCGGACAGTAGCGCAGTTCGTGGGGTTTCTCGAGTACGGGTCATCGAATAGATGATGTTCTCCTGGAGCACGCCGGTTTCGGCGAACACCGAGTCTCGAGCGGCGAAGATATGGATCCGGTCGAACATCGCTTGCGGTAGCAACCACCGCCTGAATCCTGAGAAATATGTTCCGTTGGTGAATGAACGCGGTGTGATTGCGACCAGTTGGCCGCCCGCCGCCAGCGATGTTATCCCGAGAGCCACGAACGCCGCGTAGATGTTGGGTAGGTCCACGGCTATCGCGGCGGTCGTGAATCGGTCCGGATCGTCGGATGCCAGCTTGGCGTACGGAGGATTCTGGATCACCACATCGAATTGTTCCACCAGTCCCGAGGCAACGTCGATGAAACTGTCGTTGATCACGGTCGAGGTGAAGCGTGCCCCCGCTGCCTCGGCTGCCTCAGCGCAATCGGCCAGTGTCGCGTGCAGGGCAGTGGTGACCTCGGTGTCGATCTCCACGACGGTGACTTGGATGTCGAGCTGCGGAGCTTCAGCGATCACCCGTGCGACCAAGGCAGCCGTCAGAGCTCCAGAGCCGGCGCCGGGATCAAGAATACGGATAGTACCGGTAGCCGGTAGCCGGACCATATCAGCCATGAACTGTGCGGCGGCAGAGTTGGTGAAGAACTGTCCGAACATCGCCTGCCGGTCCGAGGAAAGCCCGGCCAGGGCAGTGACACGCCGTGCTTCGGCGCGGGACAGAAGGTCGAGGGCTGTCGTCACCAGCTCACGATAGCGGCTACCCCTGACGGATCGGACCCGCGATGGTGCGGCTCGGTCAAGCAAGTCCGCCTTCCGTGGGCGTGAAACGCCGACCTGCTCCGGACTTGCCACACTCGGCTCCGTCGATCCAGCGCTCCTTCGCTCGCGACGTCGCGTGATTTATGGCGTCACTGATTGGCGTCGAGTCGTCTCCGCGCATGGCGTATTTGGTGAAATAGGCGACCTCGACCAGTACGGAATTTGCACACCGGGTCAGAGCCGGACGGTTGTCGTGGTGTCGCGGGCCGCATCGGCCCGGTCGATATCGGCCAGGTCGAAACCCTTGGTTTCCCGGGTGGCCAGCACCGCGATCGCGGTCACTGCGGCGGCCGCTGCCAGGTAGATGGCGATCGGGACCGGGGAGTCGAACGTGTCCAGCAGTTTGACCGCGATCACGGGGGCCAGCGAACCCGCGACGATCGAGGTGACCTGGTAGCCGAGGGATACACCCGAATAGCGCATCCGGGTCGGGAACATTTCCGCCATGATGGCCGGTTGGGGTGCGTACATGAAGCCGTGGGCGACGAGGCCGAGGATGATTGCCGCGGTGATGATCCAGCCGTTGCCGGTGTCCATCATCGGGAAGGCGATGAAGCCCCACAGTCCCGCGGCGATCGTGCCCGCCAGGTAGACCGGACGCCGGCCGATCCGGTCGGTGAGTGCGCCGATCAGCGGGATCACCGCGAAATGTACGGCGTGGGCAGCGAGCAGCCACCACAGGATGTCGTCGGTCGCCATATCGTGCTGGACCTTCAGATAGGTGATGGTGAAGGTGACGACCAGGTAGTACATGATGTTCTCGCCGAAACGCAGGCCCATCGCGGTGAAAACGCCGCGCGGATACCGCTTCAGAACCTCGATGGCACTGAAGGACGAGGTCCGCACTTGTTCGGCTTCCTTCTGCGCCGCGGTGAAGATCGGTGCGTCGGTGACCTTCGTGCGGATGTAGTAGCCGATCAGCACCACCACCGCGGACAACCAGAACGCGATCCGCCAGCCCCAGGACAGGAAATTTTCCTCGGACAGGACAGTGGTGAGTACCAGCAGAACGACGGTCGCCAGCAGATTGCCGCCGGGGACACCGGATTGCGGCCAGCTCGCCCAGAAACCGCGACTCTTGTCCGGGCTGTGCTCGGCCACCAGCAGGACGGCCCCGCCCCATTCCCCGCCGACCGCGAAACCCTGGAGGAAGCGCAGGATGACCAGGAGGGCGGGCGCCAGGTAACCGATCTGGCCGTAGGTGGGCAGGCAGCCCATCAAGAAGGTGGCCGCACCTACCAGGATCAGGCTGAACTGCAGGAGCCGCTTGCGGCCGTATTTGTCGCCGAAATGCCCGAAGACGATGCCGCCGAGCGGTCGGGCCGCGAACCCGACTGCATAAGTAAGGAAGGCTTTCAGGATCGCGTCGAGTTCGCTGTCGGATTCCGGGAAGAAGATCTTGCTGAACACCAATGTCGCCGCGGTGCCGTAGAGGAAGAACTCGTACCACTCGACCACGGTTCCGGCCATGGATGCGGCGACCACCCGCCGCAACCCACCCGGCTCCGGTGGTGCGTTCCCGTCGGCCTGTTCCACACCGTCCGCCACGCTCATCGCCAACTCCTCACGCCCTGCGGTCCCGACCCGCAGGGCTATTCGGAGTATCGCCGGTACGAGGCTGCCGTATCGGCAATTCGGCGCGGTTGGTTCGTGCGCTGTCCGGTCAGTGAGAACGGTTGTCCGCCGCGGCCACCGGCCTGGCTGTGCCGGCCCCGCCGCGGCTGTGCCGGTAGCGCGGTGCGCGTTTACCGCCGCGCGATGATCGGCGCGGGTTCGGACCCGGCCGATCAGGGTTCCTGCGTCGGCTACCGAGCCAGCTGGAGGACCAGGGTCGCGACGACCGGAAGCAGGTACAGCAGCGGGAATACCGAGGTCTTGTACGAGCGTGCTCGTAGTGCCGTCGCGGTGGCGCCGAGGAAGTAGAGGATCAGGCCGACGGCGGCGGCGACGCCGAGCGCCGGGAGCGCGAAGCCGATGAGCAATCCCAGCGCTCCGGCGGTTTTGGCCAGCGCCAGCCAGTTCCACCACGACCGCGGCACACCGTACTGCTCGAGCGGTTCGACGACGAACTGCTGTTTCGAGAACAGCGAGTAGCCCGAGAACCCGACCCATAGGGCGGTCAGCGTTCCGACGAGGTAATAAGCGACGTTCATCTCACACCATCTCTCTGCGGCCGGTGTATCCCGGCGGGTATCTGGTCGACGACGCGGGCAACCCGGGTGTGACATCGCGGTGCCGGCAGCGGCTCGCCGCGCCGGGAGACATGCCCGTGGGACGAACGTGGCACCCTAGGCTGATCCGCATGGCCTCGCTTTCCGATCCCAAGGTGCGCGAATTCCTCAGCTTCGGAACCCGTACCGCGAAGGTGGCGTTCACCGCCGGTGACGGGCGTCCGGTGGTGACCCCGGTCTGGTTCCTGCTCGACGGGGACGAAATCGTGTTCAACACCGGCAAGAACACCGCGAAGGGAAAGGCGTTGCAGCGTGATCCGCGGGTCGCGCTGGTGGTGGACCTCGAGGAGCCGCCCTACGCGGCGGTGCAGATCCAGGGCACGGTCACCTTGTCCGAGGACCCGGCCGAACTGCTGCGGACGGCGACCGCGATCGGCGGCCGGTATATGGGTACGGCCCGCGCCGACGAGTTCGGCCGCCGCAACGGTGTGCCCGGTGAACTCCTGGTGCGGGTACAGCCGACGAAGGTCATCGCCTTCTTCGACGCCGTCGGCTGAGCCGGGCATCGTCCGCGCCCGAGACCGTCGCCGGTGATCACGGCACAGCCCCTGATCGCGGCGGTGCGCCGGGGGCCCCCTTCGGGGATCTCGCTCGCCGCGGCCGCCGACGCGGTCAACTGTGTGGCGTCGGAGGTTTTCGAGCAGGCAGCGAGCGCTATGGCGCCGACGACACTTGGGACGTGGCGGCGGTGACGAGCCCGGTGGCGACGGAATCATCATCGCTGCAGAAACCGGCCCCGGGGAGGTGCGGCCGGGGTTGCGCTGCTGTTCGCCGAGGTGAGCGACGATCGTCCCGGTCCGGGCACGCTCGGTGCCCGACCGAGATCGGACCGCGGTGGTCGTGGACCGACCTCCTTCGGGCGGCCGGATCCGGCGCCGGACCTATGCTCGTCCCATGACCGTGCACTTCATCGGGGCGGGGCCCGGCGCCGCCGATCTGCTGACCGTGCGCGCGGTGGAGCTGCTGCGGCGGTGCCCGGTATGCCTGTATCCGGGGACCTACCTGGATCCCGAGGTGATCGCGCACTGTGCGCCCGGGACCGAGCTGGTCGATACTCAGCGGCTGGACCTCGACGAGATCACCGGGCATCTCGTGCGGGCGACCGCGGCCGGGCGGGATGTGGCTCGGTTGTGCTCCGGGGATACCTCCCTTTATTCCGCGCTCACCGAGCAGACGCGCCGGCTCGACGCCGCGGGGGTGCCGTGGGATATCACCCCGGGCGTTCCCGCGTATGCGGCCGCGGCCGCATTGCTGGGTACTGAGCTGACGGTTCCCGAGGTCGTGCAGTCGGTGGTGCTGACCCGGATGCAGGCCCGTTCGACGGCGATGCCGGATTCCGAGGCGCTGTCCGGTTTCGCCCGGACCGGTGCCACGCTGGCCCTGCATCTGGCCGTCACCCGGACCCGGGAGCTGGCGGCGGAGCTGGCCGAGTACTACGGGGCCGGCTGCCCGGTCGCGGTGGTGTACCGGGCCAGTCAGCCGGACCAGACCGTGCTGCGGGGCACCCTGGCCGATATCGCCGATCAGGTCGAGGCGGCCGGGCTGCGGCAGGCGGCAGTGATCTTGGTCGGCCGGGCGCTGGACCCGGGTGCGGCCTGTGCGCAATCCCACCTTTACGACCCGGCACGTGACCGTGCCCACCTCACCGGATAGACCTGGATGAGTCCGCGGTGAGTGTCCACTGCGGGACCTGCCCGGACACCCCGGCGCCCACCGCGCGGGCCCCGGCCTGCACCTGCGTAACGCGGTTGGTGTGGCGCCGGTACGACGGTAGATTGGATCGGTGGTCAGGAGTCGGCGCGCGGGTGCGGGTACACGGTGTCCCACGGCACCGGAGGTGCCGGGTGGTACCGGGCGTCCGATGTAACGTCCTCGGCCCGATAAACGGATACTTCCGATGGACATTTCTGCCTGATCGAACAAGAAGTGGACCTGGAACAGCGGACATCGCGCTACGGGCGGTGCGCGTCGCGACCAGGTGGTGACGGGAAGCGCACGCGTGCGTTCCGGAAGCGAGGTTACGGTTGGACCGGCTGGACAACGGCGGGAACGGTACGAACAGTGGTTCGGCAACCGCCGACGGGGATCTGTTCCCCCTGTCGCCTGCACAGCTGGGTATCTGGTACGCGCAGCATGTCGACCCACAGGTGCCGGTCAATATCGCCCAGTACGTCGAACTGCACGGTGAGCTCGATGTCGACACCCTGACCCGGGCCAGTTTGGACGCCTCCCACGAACTGGGCTCGGGCCTGCTGCGTATCGTCGAACGCGACGGGGAACCGCTGCAGTTCGTCGATCACAGCCTCGAGGACGAGGTCCGCTACGTGGACCTGCGTACCGCCGCCGATCCGGTCGCCGCCGCCCGGGAGTGGATGCGCGACGAGTACGGCCGCCCGCTGGATCTGACCACCGACCGACTCATCCGTGCCGCCGCCCTGCACCTGGGTGAGAACCACTGGTACTGGTATGTGCGCGCCCACCACATCGTGATCGACGGCTACGGCGCCATGAACATGATGAACCGGATGGCCGAGCTGTACACGGCCTACCGGGCGGGTGCGGAACCCGCGCCGTCCAAGGCCGCGCAGCTGCGCACCCTGTACGACCAGGAGATCGCCTACCGCGAGAGCAACCGCTTCCGCACCGATAAGGAGTACTGGGCCGAACGGGTCGCCGGACTCGAGGAGGGCACCAGCCTGGCCGGGCGTTCGGCCGCCCCGGCCGCCCGCAACGGTGTGGTCCAGGGGCCGCTCACCGACGACCAGAACGCCGCGCTCGACGAGGCGGTGCGCCGCTACGAATCCTCACCCGCCCAGGAACTGATCGCCGCGTTCGCGGCCTACCTGGCGCAATGGAACGGCGCCGAGGACGTCATCCTCAGCTTGCCGGTCACCGCGCGCACCACCGCTCTCATGCGCCGCTCCGGCGGCGTCTCGTCCAATATCGTCCCGCTGCGGCTGCACGTCGGCGCCGAGACCACGATCGCCGATCTGCGCCGCCAGGTGCAGCTCGAGGTGTCCGGGGCGTTGCGGCATCAGCGCTACCGGCACGAGGACATCCGCCGCGACTCCGCCGGCGGTGGCGTGGTGACCACGGAATTCTTCGGACCGTGGGTCAACATCATGCTGTTCCAGGACGAACTGCGCCTCGGTGACAGCGTCGGCAGCCTGCATGTGCTGTCCACCGGCAGTATCGAGGATCTGGGCGTCAACTTCTATCAGTCGATCGGCGGCACCCGCAGCCATATCGACTTCGAAACCAACCCCAACCTCTACACCGAGGAAGAGGCCGGCCGGCATCACACCCGGTTCCTCGAATTCTTCGAGCGGTTCCTGGCCGCGGAGGCCGACGAGCCGGTGTGGCAGCTCGCGATCACCACCGCCGCCGAACGCACCGCAACCGTCGAGACCTGGAACGATGCGGCGCACGAGGTCCCCGATACGACGCTGCCGGCGCTGCTGGACGCCCAGATCGCGCGTACCCCGGACAACCTCGCGGTCGAATTCGAGGGGACAGGTCTGACCTACGCCGAGTTCGGCGCGCGGGTCAACCGGCTGGCCCGGTACCTGATCGCCGACGGTGTGGGCCCGGAATCGCTGGTCGCGCTCGGGATGCGCCGATCGGTCGACCTGGTCGTGGCGATGCACGCCGTGCTGCGCGCGGGTGGCGCCTATGTCCCGATCGACCCGGACCATCCGGCGGAGCGCACCGCCTACATCCTGGAGAGCGCGGCGCCGGTCTGCGTGCTGACGGTCACAGCGGACCAGGCGGAACTGCCCGAATCGGTGCGGTCGCTGGCCGTCGACACCCTGGATACCGCCGGATTCTCCGACGCACCGCTCACCGATGCCGACCGGCTCGCCCCGCTGCGGCCGGACAACACCGCATACGTCATCTACACCTCGGGTTCGACCGGCCGCCCCAAGGGTGTCGCGGTGAGCCATCACGCCATCGTCAACCAGCAGCTGTGGATGCTGGACACCTACGGTTTCACCGCCGACGATGTCTACCTGCAGAAGACCGCCACCACTTTCGATGTCTCGCTGTGGGGTTATTTCCTGCCGCTGATGTCGGGCGCCACCCTGATCGTCGCGACCCCGGACGGCCACCGCGACCCGGCCTACGTCGCCGAAACCATTGCCCGGCACGGGGTGACCGTCACCGATTTCGTCCCGTCCATGCTGACGGTGTTCGCCTCCTACGCCGACCCCGAGCAGATCGCTTCGCTGCGCGCGGTATTCGTGATCGGTG
The DNA here is from genome assembly GCF_029868325.1 of Nocardia carnea. Lineage (GTDB taxonomy): Bacteria > Actinomycetota > Actinomycetes > Mycobacteriales > Mycobacteriaceae > Nocardia > Nocardia carnea_C. The sequence continues at coordinate 11,739 of NZ_JARWNW010000302.1, read as the reverse complement.
AGGCGCTGCCGCCGGAAACGGTCGCGGCGATGAAGGCGATCTCCGGCGCCGGCCTGCACAACCTGTACGGCCCCACCGAGGCTGCCGTGTCGGTGACCTACTGGGAGGCCACCACCGCCGATACCGTCTCGGTGCCGATCGGTGTGCCCGAGTGGAATGTCGGGGTCCAGGTACTCGATGCGCGCTTGCGGCCTGCGGCCATCGGTGCACCGGGTGAGCTGTATCTGTCGGGCCGGCAGCTGGCCCGCGGTTATCTGGGCCGTCCGGACCTGAGTGCCGACCGTTTCGTCGCCGACCCGCTGGGTGCGGCGGGGGACCGGATGTACCGCACCGGCGACCTGGTGCGCTGGCGCGCCGACGGGGTGCTCGAATACCTCGGCCGCACCGACTTCCAGGTGAAGTTCCGCGGTCAGCGCATCGAACTCGGCGAGATCGAAACCGATCTGCTCGCCCATCCGGCGGTGAGTCAGGCCGTGGTGCTGGTGGTCGATACCGCCACCGGTCAGCAGCTGGCCGGCTATGTCGTACCCGCCCCCGGGCATACCGTCGAACCGGTCGAACTCACCCGGTTCCTCGGGGAGAAGCTGCCGTCCTATATGGTCCCGGCCGCGATCCTGGTGCTGGCCGCGCTTCCGCTCAACACCAGCGGAAAACTGGATCGCAAGGCGCTACCGGAACCGGTGTTCAGCGCCGATGTGGCCGGTTTCCGCGCTCCGCGCACCCAGGCCGAACATGTGGTGGCCGGGATCTTCGCCGATATCCTGGGCCAGCAGGTGGTCGGTGTCGACGACAACTTCTTCGATCTCGGCGGTAACTCGCTGGTCGCGACCCAGGTCGTGGCGCGGATCAGTGCCGCGTTCGGGGTTCGTATCGGGGTGCGGGCACTGTTCGAAACCCCCACCGTGGCCGGTCTGGCCGGCCGTATCGAGATCGCCACCTCGGGCGAATCCCGCGAATCCCGGCCGCCGCTGGTGGCCCGGGCGCTGCCCGATCGGGTGCCGCTGTCGCCGGCGCAGCAGCGGATGTGGTTCATCAACCAGTTCGATCCCGCCGCGCCCACCTACAACCTGCCGTTCGTGATCCGGCTGCGCGGCCACGCCGATGTCGCGGCGCTCACCGCCGCCCTCGACGATGTGATCGAACGGCAGCAGTCGCTGCGGACCATTTTCCCGGAATCCGGGGACGGCGGTTATCAGCTGGTGCTGCCGATGGACGAGGTCGATCTGGGGGTCCGGGTCGAGCGGATCGACGCCGACCGGCTGCCGGACGCGCTGGCCGAATTCGCCGCCATCGGTTTCGATGTCACCCGGGAACTGCCCATCCGGGTGCGGGTCTACGAGGTGGCCGGCGGCCGGTCCAACGGCACGCCCGAGCATGCGGTCGCCATTGTGGTGCACCATATTTCGGCCGACGGTTTCTCCTTCGGCCCCTTGTCCCGCGATGTCGCCGCGGCCTACGTAGCGCGCGCGACGGGCGTGGAGCCGTCTTGGGCGCCGCTGCCGGTGCAGTACCGGGATTACAGCGTCTGGCAGCGGGAACTGCTGGGACGCGAGGACGATCCGGATTCCATGGCTGCCCGCCAGATCGCCTTCTGGCGGGAAACGCTGGCGGGCCTGCCCGACCAGCTGGATCTGCCGATCGATCGACCGCGCCCGGCAGTGCAAGGTTTCCGGGGTGCGCAACACCATTTCGCCATCGACGCCGAACTGCACGAACGTCTGTCGGATCTGGCCCGGGGCAACGGCTCGACGTTGTTCATGGTGCTGCACGCCGCGCTGGCGGTGCTGCTGTCGCGGCTGTCCGGAACCGGTGATATCGCCGTCGGTACGCCGGTGGCCGGCCGCGGCGAACAGGCGCTCGACGATCTGATCGGTATGTTCGTCAACACCCTGGTGTTGCGTTCCGACGTGGACGGCACCCGTCCGTTCACCGAATTCCTCGACAGCACCCGCGAAGCCGACCTCGCCGCCTTCGCGCACGCCGACGTTCCGTTCGAGCGGCTGGTCGAGGTGCTGAACCCGGCCCGCTCGCAGGCCCGGCAGCCGCTGGTGCAGGTGATGCTGTCGTTCCAGGAGATCTCGCACGCCGATCTGGAGATCCCCGGACTGTCGATCAGCGCGGCGGAGATCGAACTCGCGATCGCCAAATTCGATCTCGTCTGGACCGTCACCGAAAAACGCGGCAGCCGCGGTGAACCGGCGGGTATGGACCTGGTCCTCTCCTACGCCACCGACCTGTTCGACGAGTCCACGGTCCGGTCGTTCGTCACCCGCTGGCAGCGGTTGCTCGACGTGATCGTCGCCGATCCGCACACCCGGGTCGGAGCCATCGAACTGCTGCACCCCGATGAGCGCGCCGAACTCACCGCCTGCGCCGGTGGACCGGCCGAACAGCCGGATACCCTGGCGGGCCTGCTCGCCGCGGCGGCGGTCACCAATCCCGACGGTATCGCGGTGGTCGCCGACGACGAGTCCTATACCTACGCCGAGCTGGATTCCGCGTCGAACCAGCTGGCGCGGGTGCTCATCGAACGCGGGGCCGGGCCGGAGGTCTCGGTCGCGCTGGCGCTGGGGCGCTCGTGGCGGTACCAGCTGGCGCTGTGGGCGATCGTCAAATCCGGTGCGGTGCTGGTCCCGGTGGACCCGGCCTATCCGGCCGACCGCATCATCCATATGGTCACCGATTCGGGTGCCGCGTTCGGACTCACCGAGGACTACGAACTACCGGAACTGCCGGAATTGTCCGGCGGCTGGATCAGCCTCGACGATCCCGAACTCGCCGCGGAAGTCATGGCGAGCTCGGCGGATGCGATCACCGACGCCGATCGGCGGGCGCCGCTGCGCACCGCGAACACGGCGTACATGATCTACACCTCCGGTTCGACCGGTCTGCCGAAGGGTGTCGCGGTCACCCATGCCGGTCTGCGCAACTTCGCCGCCGAGCAGGTGCAGCGATTCGGACTCGATACGTCCACCCGCGCACTGGCTTTCGCTTCCCCGTCGTTCGACGCCTCGGTGCTGGAACTGCTGCTGGCCGTCGGTGCGGCCGGCACCATGGTCATCGTGCCGCAGATGATGTTCGGCGGCGCGGAACTGGCCGATCTCATCGAGACGACCGGGGTGACCCACGCCTTCCTCACCCCCTCGGTGCTGGCCTCCCTGGATCTCGACGCGATGGACGATGTGCGTGTCGTCATCACCGGCGGTGAAGCGATTCCGGCGGACCTCGCGGGCCGCTGGGCGGCCGCCACGGGGCGCCGGCTGTTCAACGCCTACGGTCCGACCGAGGCCACCATCGCCACCAACATCAGCGGCCCGCTGCAGCCCGGCGAACCGGTCACCATCGGTGGCCCGGTACGGGGTATGCGCGCGCTGGTGCTGGACGGCGGGCTGGACCCGGTGCCGGAGGGGGTTATCGGCGAACTGTATCTCGGTGGTATCCAGCTGGCCCGTGGCTATCACGCCCGGCCCGCGCTGACCGCCGGCCGGTTTGTCGCGGACCCGTTCGGTATCGACGGCGAGCGCCTGTACCGGACCGGTGACGTCGTGCGCTGGCGGCGCGACGGTTCCGGCGCGCTGACCGTCGAATACGTGGGTCGCAACGACTTCCAGGTGAAGGTCCGCGGGTTCCGCATCGAACTCGGCGAGATCGATGCCGCGCTGACTTCCCACCCCGCCGTCGATTTCGCCGTGACCATCGGCCACGAGAACGTCTCCGGCGCGATGACACTGGTATCGTATGTCGTTGCCGCACCGGGTGATTCGATCGATGTGCCCGCCGTGACGGCGCATATCCAGGATCGGCTGCCCGCATACATGGTGCCGTCCTCGATCATGGTGCTCGACGAGATCCCGCTGACCCCGGCCGGGAAGCTGGATCGCAAGGCGCTACCGGTCCCGCAGTTCCAGACCCAGGCGTTCCGCGCGCCCGTCACACCGATCGAGGAGATCGTCGCGGATGTTTTCGCCGAGGTCCTCGGCGTCGACCGGGTCGGTCTCGACGACGACTTCTTCGAACTGGGCGGTAACTCGCTGATCGCGACCCAGGTGGCGGCGCGGCTCGGTGCCGCCCTGGACACCCGGGTGCCGGTGCGCACCCTGTTCGAAGCGTCCACGGTGATGGCGCTCGCGGCGCGGATCGAGTCCCATGTCGGTGAAGGCGCGCGGCAGGCGCTGGTCGCCCGCAGCCGCGACGGCGATATCCCGCTGTCGCTGGCCCAGCAGCGGATGTGGTTCCTCAACCGCTACGACACCGAATCGGCGGTCAACAATATCCCGGTCGCCATCCGGATGTCCGGTGAACTCGATGTGGCGGCGCTGCAGGTCGCGATCATCGATGTGATCGACCGGCACGAATCCCTGCGCACCGTGTTCCCGGAAACCGGTCAGGCGCCCGTCCAGGTGATTCTGGATGCGGCGCAGGTCGTTCCGGACCTGACTCCGTTCCGGATCCGCGAGGACAAACTGATCGATCACCTGATCGATCTGGCGACGATGGCGTTCGACGTCACCGGCGAAGTGCCGTTGCATGCACGGCTTTTCGAAATCAGCGATACCGAATACGTGCTCGGTATGGTGGTGCACCATATCTCCGCCGACGGCTGGTCGATGGGACCGCTGGCGCGGGATGTGATGGTCGCCTACGCGGCCCGTATCAGCTGGGAGTCGCCGGCCTGGGTGAATCTTCCGGTGCAGTACGCGGATTACGCGCTCTGGCAGCGAGAAGTACTGGGTTCCGAAGACGATCCGCAATCGCTGATCTCCGATCAGATCCGGTACTGGAAACAGGAACTGGCCGGACTGCCGGACGAACTGGCCCTGCCCGCCGACCGTCCGCGGCCCGCGGTGTCGTCGTATGTGGGCGGTACCCATTCCTTCGTGATCGATCCGGAGATGCGACGCCGGATCGCGGATCTCGGCCGGCGGCACAACGCCTCACCGTTCATGGTGGTGCACAGTGTGCTGGCCGCGCTGCTGGCCCGGCTGACCGGCGAATCCGATATCGCCGTCGGTACTCCCGTCGCCGGCCGTGGTGAGGCCGCGCTGGAGAACCTGGTCGGCATGTTCGTCAACACGCTGGTCCTGCGGACGCAGGTGCAGGGCGGGATGAGTTTCGCCGAACTGCTCGCCACGGTCCGTAATACGGACCTGCAGGCGTTCGCGCACGCCGATGTGCCGTTCGAACGTCTGGTGGAGGTCCTCAACCCCACCCGCTCCCAGGCCCGGCACCCGTTCTTCCAGGTGGCGTTGTCGTTCGAGAACCTGCCGGACCGCACCTTCGAACTGCCGGAGCTGCGGGTAGCCCCGGTGGATTTCGAGATCGGGCTGGAGAAGTTCGACCTCTCGCTCAATTTCCGCGGTATGGGCGAGGATACGAATTCCCCGATGCAGGGCGAACTGTCGTTCTCCCGCGACCTGTTCGATCCCGCGACGGCCGCATCCTTCGCCGACCGGTTCATGCGGTTGCTGGACGCGGTGGTGACGGATCCGGGTGCCGCGGTGGGGGATTTGGATATCCTGGCGCCGGTCGAGCGGATGGAAGTACTGGCCGACTGGAACTCGACCGAGCATGCGCTGCCGGAGCGGTTGCTGCTGGACGGGTTCGAGCGGATGGCGGTGGCGCACCCGGATCGGGTGGCGGTGTCGTTCGAGGGGACAAGTCTGTCCTACGGCGAGTTCTCGGCTCGCGTGAACCGGCTGGCGCGGCATTTGATCGCGCAGGGTGTGGGCCCGGAGTCGCTGGTCGGGCTGTTGGTGTCCCGGTCGGTGGATCTGGTCGTGGGCATGTATGCGGTGGTCGCGGCCGGTGGTGCGTATGTGCCGCTGGATCCGTCGCATCCGGCGGAGCGGATCGGTTACATCCTCGATACGGCGAACCCGGTGTGCCTGCTGTCCACCACTGTCGACGTGCGGGCGGTGACCGCGGGGTCCGATAGCGATGTGGCCGGCGACGGTACGCCGGAGGAGATCGCGGGTGTGCCGGTGCTGGCGCTGGACACGCTCGATACCAGTGGCTTCGCGGCTGCGCCGGTGACGGATGCGGATCGGCTTGCGCCGGTTCGGCCGTCGAACACGGCCTACGTCATCTTCACCTCGGGTTCGACGGGCCGCCCGAAGGGTGTGGCGGTGCCGCATTCGGCGATCGCGAACCAGGTCGCGTGGATGCTGGCGCAGTACCCGATGGACGCGTCGGATGTGTATCTGCAGAAGACGGCGACGACCTTCGACGTGTCGCTGTGGGGTTACTTCCTCCCGCTGGCCGCGGGTGCGCATTTGGTGGTGGCTACTCCGGATGGTCATCGTGATCCGGAGTATCTGGCGCGGGTGATCGCTGAGCAGCAGGTGACGGTCACCGACTTCGTGCCGTCGATGTTGACGGTTTTCGCTGCGCATACGGCTGCGGGGTCGGTTCCGAGTCTCGAGCATGTGTTCGTGATCGGTGAAGCGTTGCCGCCGGAAACCGTCACTGCGATGCACGCGATCTCGGATGCCGCTGTGCACAACTTGTACGGTCCGACCGAGGCCGCGGTGTCGATCACTTATTGGCAGGCCACGGGTGAAGAAACCGGTAGTGTGCCGATCGGTGTCCCGCAGTGGAACTCGCGGGTATACGTGCTGGATTCGCGGTTGCGTCCGGTACCGGAGGGCGTCACGGGTGAGCTGTATCTCGCTGGTGATCAGCTGGCTCGTGGCTATGTGACGCGTCCGGACCTCAGCTCCGATCGTTTCGTGGCGAGCCCGTTCGATCCGGGTGCGCGGATGTATCGCACGGGTGACCTGGTGCGCTGGCAGCGCGTCGAGGGTGAACCGGTGCTGGAGTACCTGGGTCGTACCGATTTCCAGGTGAAGTTCCGTGGCCAGCGCATCGAGCTCGGTGAAATCGAGTCGGCGATTCTGGCGCAGCCGCAGGTGAGCCAGGCGGTTGTCACCGTCGCCGCCTCGCAGCTCGGCGAGCAGCTCGTTGCCTACGTGGTGCCGGCTCCGGGCGAGCGAATCGTCTCCGGGGTCCTGCTGGATACGCTCCGTGAGGTCCTGCCGACCTATATGGTCCCGGCGGCCGTCGTCGAACTCGACGCGTTCCCGCTGAACACTTCCGGCAAGCTGGATCGTAAGGCGTTGCCGGAGCCGACGTTCGAGACGCGGGAGTTCCGTGCGCCGTCGACTCCGATCGAGGAGATCGTGGCCGGTGTCTTCGCCGATGTCCTCGGAGTGCAGCGTGTCGGTGCGGATGACGATTTCTTCGCGCTGGGTGGTAACTCGCTGATCGCGACCCAGGTCGCCGCCCGGGTCGGGCAGGCACTGGATGCGCAGGTGCCGGTGCGGGTGCTGTTCGAAGCCTCCACGGTGGCCGCGGTGGCCGCACGGATCCAGGAGCAGGCCGGTACCGGGACCCGTAAGGCGCTCGTGGCGGGGCCGCGGCCGGAGCGGGTGCCGCTGTCCTCGGCGCAGCAGCGGATGTGGTTCCTCAACCGCTTCGATCGGGCCTCGGCCGCGTACAACCTGCCGTTCGCCATCCGTCTCTCGGGTGCGCTCGATGTGGACGCCCTGCGGGCGGCCCTCGCCGATCTGGTGCTCCGGCACGAGGTGCTGCGGACGGTGTATCCGGAGACCGAATCCGGTCCGGTGCAGGTGGTGCTGCCGGTGGGGCAGGCGATCCCGCAGCTCGAGGTGCGGTCGGTTGCCGGTGCGGAGGTCGTCGCGGCCGTGGCCGAGCTGGCGTCGGCCGGTTTCGATGTGACGGCCGAGGTGCCGCTGCGGGTGGCGCTGTTCGATATCGACGGTGCGGCCGACGAATTCGTCCTGGCCATGGTGGTGCACCATATCGCCGGTGACGGCTCCTCGGTGGGGCCGTTGACCCGCGATGTGATGATCGCCTATTCCGCGCGGACCGCGGGGGAGACGCCGGGCTGGGCCCCGCTTCCGGTGCAGTACGCCGATTACGCGCTCTGGCAGCGTGAACTGCTCGGCGACGAGAACGATCCGGAATCGGTCGCGGCCGAACAGCTCGGATACTGGCAGTCGGCGCTGGCCGGGATTCCGGACCAGCTGGACCTCCCGGCGGATCGTCCGCGCCCGGCGGTGCAGTCCTATCAGGGCGGCCGGGTCGAGGTAGCGATCGACGCCGAAACCCATGCCGGCCTGCAGCAGTTGGCGCAGCAGCGCGGCGCGACCCTGTTCATGGTGGTGCATACGGCGTTCGCGGTGCTGCTGTCGCGGTTGTCGGGTACGGATGACATCACGATCGGTACGCCGGTGGCGGGTCGCGGCGAGCGGGCCCTCGACGATCTGATCGGTATGTTCGTGAACACCCTGGTGTTCCGAACCCAGGTGGAACGCGGGGAGGCGTTCACCGATCTGCTGTCCCGCCAGCGGGAAGTCGATCTGCAGGCGTTCGCGCACGCGGACGTGCCGTTCGAGCGTCTGGTGGAGGTGCTCAACCCGGCGCGGTCGCAGGCACGGCACCCGCTGTTCCAGGTGGGGTTCACCTTCCAGAACATGGGGCAGTCGCGGCTGGAGCTGCCGGGTCTGGTGGTTTCCGGTGTCGAGGTGGATACCGAGGTTTCGCAGTTCGATCTGCATGTGCTGGTCGGCGACAACTACGACGCCGCGGGCGAGCCCGCGGGTGTGAGCGGTTTCCTGACCTACGCCACCGACCTGTTCGATCACGCCACCGCACAGGGCTTTGCCGACCGGTTCACCCGCCTGCTGACCGAGGTCCTGGCGAATCCCGCGACCCCGGTCGGGGAGCTGGAGATTCTGGCACCGGCCGAGCGGACGCGGGTGCTGGCGGACTGGAACGCGACCGAGCACACGGTGCCGGAAACGCTGGCGCTCGACGGGTTCACCCGGGCGGTCGCCGAGTTCCCGGAGCGCGTGGCGGTGACCGCCGACGCTGTCGAGGTCACGTACGCGGAGCTGGATGCGCGGGTCAACCGGTTGGCGCGGCGGCTGATCGCGCAGGGGGTGGGCCCGGAATCGCTGGTCGGGCTGCTGGTGTCGCGGTCGCTGGATTTCGTGGTCGGTATGTATGCCGTCCTCGCCGCGGGCGGCGCGTATGTGCCGCTGGATCCGACCCATCCGGGTGAGCGGATCCGGCATATTCTGGACACTGCGGATCCGGAGTGCGTGCTGACGACCGTCGCGGATCTCGACGCGGTCGGGGCGGCGGCGGTTGCGGGCGCACCGGCGCTGACTCTGGACGCACTCGATATCAGTGGTTACGACGCCTCGACTGTTACCGATGCCGACCGGTTGGCGCCGCTGCGGGCCGAGAACGCGGCATACGTGATATTCACGTCCGGTTCGACCGGCCGGCCGAAGGGTGTGGCGGTCTCGCATGCGGCGATCGCCAACCAGATCGCCTGGATCGTCGGCGAATACGGAATTTCCCGTGACGATGTGGTGCTGTTCAAGACCCCCGCGACCTTCGACGTCTCGCTGTGGGAGCTGCTCGCGCCGTTGACCGTCGGCGCCCGGATGGTGGTCGCCGAACCCGACGGCCACCGCGACCCGATCTATCTCGCCTCCGTGATCGCCGAACAGCGCGTTACGGCGACCTCGTTCGTCCCGTCGATGCTGTCGGTGTTCGCCGAGAGCACCGCCGCCGATCCGGGTGCGCTGGCCTCGCTGCGGATGCTGTTCGTGGCCGGTGAGGCCTTCACCGGTGATGTGGTCGCCGCCGTGCGCCGCGTGACCGATGTGGCGCTGTACAACCTCTACGGCCCCACGGAATTCGCGGTGCACGCCACGCACGCCGCGGTGGCCGATCGTGTTTCCGGTGCGGTTCCTATCGGTGGCCCGGTGTGGAACGCCCAGGTGTACGTGCTGGATTCGCGGTTGCGGCCGGTTCCGGTGGGTGTCGCGGGTGAGTTGTATCTGGCGGGCGCGCAGGTGGCCCGCGGCTACGCCGGCCGGCCGGATCTGAGTGCGGACCGGTTCGTCGCCGATCCGTTCGGTACCGGACACCGCATGTACCGCACCGGCGATGTCGTGCGGTGGACCGATGCCGGCGAACTGGTCTACGTGGGACGTTCCGATTTCCAGGTGAAGGTGCGCGGTCAGCGCATCGAGCTCGGCGAGATCGAAGCGGCCCTCACCGAACACGCCGCGGTGGCGCGCGCGGTGGTCGTGGCGAAGTCCGATCCGACTATCGGCGACCGGCTCGTGGGCTATGTGGTGCCCGCCCGGGACACGATCCTCGACACCGATGAGCTGCGCACGCAGTTGTCCGACCGGCTTCCCGCTTATATGGTTCCGGCCGCGTTCGTGGCGCTCGACGAGTTCCCGTTGAACGCATCCGGGAAGCTGGACCGCAAGGCGCTGCCGGAGCCGGTGTTCGAGGCCCGCGAGTTCCGCGCGCCGTCGACTCCGATCGAGGAGATCGTGGCCGGGGTCTATGCCGAGGTGCTCGAGATCGACCGGGTCGGCGCGGACGACGACTTCTTCGAACTGGGTGGTAACTCGCTGATCGCGACCCAGGTCGCGGCCCGGCTGGGCGCGGCGCTGGACACCACGGTGCCGGTGCGGGCGCTGTTCGAGGCCTCCACTGTCGCCGGTTTGGCGGTGCGGGTCGAACAGCACGCCGGAACCGGCGGGCGGGCGGTGTTGGCTCCGCAGCCGCGGCCGACGCGGGTTACCGACTCGGGTGAGGTCCAGGACGCGGTGCCGTTGTCGCCGGCGCAGCAGCGGATGTGGTTCCTGAACCGCTTCGACGAGAATTCGGCGGCTTATCACATTCCGTTGGCGATCCGGTTGTCCGGCGCGCTCGATGTGGACGCCCTGCGCGTAGCGGTCGCGGATCTGGTGGCGCGCCACGAGGTGCTGCGGACGGTGTATCCGGAGACCGAGACCGGTCCGGTGCAGGTGGTCTTGCCGGTGGGGCAGGCTGTCCCCGAGCTTTCGGTGCGGTCGGTGGCCGCCGACGATATCGCGGCGGCCGTTGCGGAACTGGCGTCGGCCGGTTTCGATGTGACCGCCGAGGTGCCGTTGCGGGTGGCGCTGTTCCGGGTCGGGACGGCGGATATCGCGGAAACGGTCGCGACCGACGGCGCCGTCGGCGATACCGCGGGCTCGCACGATGAGTTCGTGCTGGCCCTGGTGATGCACCATATTTCCGGTGACGGCTCCTCGGTGGTGCCGATGACGCGCGATCTGATGACCGCGTATGCTGCCCGGATCGCGGGTGAGGCGCCGGGCTGGGCGCCGTTGCCGGTGCAGTACGCCGATTTCAGTATCTGGCAGCGGGAGTTGCTCGGCGCGGAAAACGATCCGGAATCGTTGGCGGCGAAGCAGATCGGGTACTGGGAGTCGGCGCTGGCCGGGATTCCGGATCAGCTCGATCTGCCGGCCGATCGTCCGCGTCCGGCGGTGCAGTCCTATAGCGGTGGCCGGGTCGCGGTCGAGATCGATGCCGAACTCCATGCCGGTTTGCAGCGGTTGGCGCAGCGCCAGGGCGCGACGCTGTTCATGGTGGCGCATACCGCGTTCGCGGTGCTGCTGTCGCGCCTGTCGGGCACGGACGACATCACCATCGGTACCCCGATCGCGGGTCGTGGCGAGCAGGCGCTCGAGGATTTGATCGGTATGTTCGTGAACACGCTGGTGTTCCGGACCCGGTTGGATCAGGGTGAGGCGTTCACGGATCTGCTGGCGCGGCAGCGTGAGGTGGATCTGCAGGCGTTTGCGCATGCGGATGTGCCGTTCGAGCGTTTGGTGGAGGTGCTGAATCCGGTTCGTTCGA
>NZ_JARWNW010000301.1 GCF_029868325.1 Nocardia carnea | reverse complement strand
CGGGCCGAGAAGGAGCTGGACAAGACTACGGCCAGATATGTCGGTCAGATCGACGAGCTGGTGAAGCACAAGGAATCCGAACTGCTCGAGGTCTGATCCGGCGTTTTCCGGTGTATCCGCCGCCGCGGCGGTGGTGTAGTTTGCGCAGGCGTATCGGGTGACGTGGGCCGCGTACTGTCCGTGCTCGGCACGAGCGGTGGGTGCCGTGCCGAAGCAGTGCCGTATCGGCGCCGCCACGGCGGGCCGATGGCCCGGGGATTGACGCACAATGACAACAGCGGAGCGGCGACGCCCGCTTCGGGTGGGAACGAACGGAACGACGACGAGTTGAGCGACGGGACAATCGTGGCCGAGAAAGCCGCCGCGACCGGTGCGGCCCGACCGCAGCCGCCGGCCGAGGGCATATCCGAATCGACACCGGCGCCCGCCGGTGCGTCCGCAGACGCCTCGGCGGCCGGTACGCCCTCAGGTGTCGTGCCTACCGATATGCCTACCGGTGCTGTGCCCGCCGGTACGCCTACCGGCGGCGCGTCCCCGGCTGCACCCGGTAGTTCCGGGTCGCCCGGTGCGGCAGCGGCCGCTGCGGCCGCCGGGACAGGAGCTGCGAGCAATGCCGCCGCGGACCCGGCCCCGCGCCGTTCCCGTGCGGGGCGCAACCTTCCGGCGGCGCTCGCCGTCGGCCTGACGCTCGGGATCTCGTGTATCGCGGTCCTGCTTTTCGTCCCCACGGTGTTCATCGGCGTCGCTGGCGTCGCGGTCGGTATTGCCACCTGGGAGGTGGCCAAACGACTCCGCGAAGCGGATGTGCTGGTACCGCGCACGCCGCTGATAGCCGGTGGTCAAGCGGTGTTCTGGCTGGGCTGGCCGTTCGGGGCGAGTGGCGTGGTCGGCGCCTTCGCGGCGACTGTCCTGGTCTGTATGGTGTGGCGGCTGTTCGACCACGGCCTGAACACGGCGCCACGCAATTTCCTGCGCGATACCGCGATCACGGTGTTCACCCTGGCGTGGATTCCGCTGCTGGCCTCGTTCGCGGTCCTGCTGCTCCTGGAGGATCCCGACGGCAATCTGCGGGTGCTGACCTTCATGATCCTGGTGGTGTGCTCCGATGTGGGCGGTTATGTGGCGGGCGTGCTGTTCGGCCGCCATCCCATGGTGCCTTCGATCAGTCCCAAGAAATCTTGGGAGGGATTCTGCGGTTCGCTGGTGTTCGCGATCATCGGCGGTCTGCTCACCGTGACACTGCTGCTGGAAGCCAACTCGATGATCGGGGTGGTGCTCGGTGTGGGCCTGGTGGTCGTCGCGACCCTCGGCGATCTGATCGAATCGCAGATCAAACGCGAATTGGGCATCAAGGATATGGGCACGATGCTGCCCGGGCACGGCGGCATCATGGACCGGCTCGATTCCATGTTGCCGTCGGCCTTCGTGTCCTGGCTGGTGCTCAGCACCCTGCTCTGAGGCCGCGCCGGCCGCTCACTCCTTGTGTACCGCGCGGCGTAACTGCATGATGCGGACCCCGCCCACCAGCGCCATCACGAGGGCGCCCGCGATCACCGAGAGCAGTATCGTCACGCCCAGGGGCAGCGAGAAGTTCCAGAAGAGCATTTCGACATCCGCACTCTCCGAGTTCTGGATGATGAAGATCAGCAGGACGATGCCGAGGATCGCCGCGATGATCAACGCTATCCAAGCGTTGCCTACACGGGAACTGCCCGCACTCTTGCGGCGTGCCTTATCGGTTGTCTTCCGGCCGGTGGAGGCGGGTGCGGGCTTACCACGCACGGGTTCGCCGGCCGGTCCGCCCGCCGGACGCGCGCCCGGCGCCGAACCGGGTTCGGGGATTCGGTCATCAGAGGTCGCCATATGACGATGATTGCCGACAGCTATCGCCGGCGCATGGATTTCCGGTCGGCCCGTTGCCGCGCCGCACTACGACGATCGGCGTCCGGCGTCGGCGCCCGGGTACATCCCGACCGTGCCCATCGCCCTCCGAAGGCGGCTTGTCGCTGGTCACATCGAGCGGGATGCCACACTGGTAGGACTATGACCGCCCCCTTGCCCTTGGTTTTCGACGCACCCCGCCGCGGGATGCCGCCCCGCCACCTCGCCGATCTCGACGCCGAGGGGCGCCGTGCCGCCATGGCGGAACTGGGCCTGCCGAAGTTCCGGGCCGACCAGATCGCCCGCCAGTACTACGGCCGGCTCCAAGCCGATCCCGCCGCGATGACCGATCTACCCGCCGCTGTGCGGGACACGATCGCCGGTGCGCTCTTCCCGCCGCTGCTGACCCCGGTCCGGCATATCGCCTGCGATTCCGGGGAGACCCGGAAAACGCTGTGGCGCGCCGGTGACGGCACCTTGCTGGAGAGCGTGCTCATGCGCTACCCGGATCGCGCCACCCTCTGTATTTCCAGCCAGGCCGGTTGCGGTATGGCCTGCCCGTTCTGTGCCACGGGCCAGGGCGGGCTGGACCGCAACCTGTCCACCGCCGAAATCGTCGACCAGGTCCGCGCCGCCGCGGCCGATCTGCGCGACGGCGCAGTACCGGGCGGGGCCGGGCGCCTGTCCAATATCGTGTTCATGGGTATGGGGGAGCCGCTCGCGAACTACAAGCGAGTGGTGAACGCCGTCCGGCGGATCACCTCGCCCGCGCCGGACGGCCTCGGTATCTCGCAGCGCAACGTGGTGGTCTCCACCGTGGGCCTGGCCCCGGCGATCCGCAAACTCGCCGACGAGGGCCTCTCGGTGACGCTGGCCGTCTCCCTGCACACCCCCGACGACGAACTCCGCGACACTCTCGTCCCGGTGAACAACCGGTGGCCGGTGGCGGAGGTCCTCGACGCTGCCCGCTACTACGCCGACAAGACGGGCCGCCGCATCTCGGTGGAGTACGCGCTGATCCGCGATATCAACGATCACCCCTGGCGGGCGGATATGCTCGGCGCGAAACTGCACAAGGCGCTCGGGTCGCGCGTGCATGTGAACGTCATCCCGCTCAACCCGACACCGGGCAGCAAATGGGATGCCAGCCCGAAACCGGTCGAGCGCGAGTTCGTGCGCCGGGTCGAAGCACAGGGCGTTCCGTGCACGGTCCGCGATACCCGCGGCCAGGAAATCGCCGCCGCCTGCGGACAGTTGGCCGCCGAAGGCTGAGGACCGGGCCGTCTTCCCCGGTGACCGAACCCGTGGTGCTGGAGCAGCCCTGAGTTCGGCACCCTGACGGACGTACGGCAAGTAGGAGTGTGTATGGCCGGCCGAGTGGTCGTTGTGGTCGGTGCGGGGATCGTGGGTTTGGCGGTGGCCCGGGAGATTTGTCACCGGTGGCCGGAAGACCGGGTTGTGGTGCTGGAGAAGGAAAACCGGGTGGCGGCGCACCAGACCGGACACAACTCGGGGGTGGTACACGCCGGGATCTACTATCAGCCGGGGAGTCTGAAGGCTGTGCTGTGCGCGCGAGGCCGGGCGCTGCTGCGCGAGTACTGTGCCGAGCGGGAGTTGCCGTACGAGGAATGCGGCAAGCTCGTCATCGCCGTGGAAGACGAAGAGATGGCTCGCCTGGACGCCCTCGAGGCGCGGGCGGGACATAATGAGGTACCCGGGCTGCGCCGTGTCGATGCCGCCGGCATTCGCGATATCGAACCGTTCGCGGAGGGTATCGCGGCGCTGTACTCACCGCATACCGCGATCACCGATTTCCGCCGCGTGGCCGAGGCTTTCGCGGCAGACGTAGTGGCGGCCGGCGGCGAGGTCAAAACTTCCTGCGCGGTGGACCGGATCACCCGGACCGCTTCGGGTGTCGAAGTCGCTGCAGGGGAGCAGGTTCTGCGGGCGGATCGGGTTGTGCTCTGCGCCGGATTACAGGCGGATTCGGTCGCCGCTCTGGCCGGTGGCGACGCCGGCCCTCGCATCGTCCCTTTCCGGGGTGAGTACATGGATGTGGTGCCGGAGAAGCGGAAGCTGGTACGCGGCCTCGTCTATCCCGTCCCGGATCCGCGGTACCCGTTTCTGGGCGTGCATTTCACTCGGCGCGTATCGGGAACCGTCGAGGTCGGTCCGAACGCGGTCCTGGCTTTCGCGCGGGAGGGGTACCGGCGTACCCGTTTCGTACCCCGGGATATGGCGAAAACGCTGGCCTGGCCGGGTTTCCGGCAGATGGTTCGGCAGCATTGGCGCACCGGGCTCGAGGAAATGTACGGCTCGGTATCCATCGCCGCGTATATGCGTAAGGCGCAGCGCTACATTCCCGCAATCGGTAGCGCGGATGTGGTGCGCGTGGGAGCAGGTGTCCGGGCCCAGGCCCTCGACGCCGACGGCACCCTGGTCGACGATTTCCGGATCGACCGGCTGGGCCCGGTCACCGCCGTCCGCAACGCGCCGTCCCCGGCGGCGACCTCCTCGCTGGCGATCGCCGAATACGTGGTGGATGTGGTCGACGGGAAGGGCGAACACACCCTGAGCTGACGTGCGGCGCCGAGCCGAGATGCCACGGCCAGGACGTGGCGTTGCGTTGTCGCATGGATCTTGCCGGGGCGGATGCTCGTCCCGTGCCGAACGAGTGGGTGGCTGGTGGAGACCCTCGCCAATGGCCCCTTCACGGTTCTTCGAGCAGATACCGCAGATAGTGCTGCGGCCTGGCGAGGAACTCCCGGGTGACGGCGACCGGAACGGCCTGATCGAAATCGACGGCATCGATGGAACCGTCCTCGTCGAATTGGTAAATCGTCGCGTTCGGGACCGCCAGCAGAATTGGGGAGTGGGTCGCCACCACGAACTGGCAGCCGTCGGATACCAGTTCGGCGATCCGCGCCAGCACGGTCATGCAGCCGCGGGCGGACAGCGCGGCTTCGGGTTCGTCCATGAGGTAGAGGCCGCCGGGAAAGAACCGGTGCCGGATGAGGTCGACGAACGATTCGCCGTGTGAACGGCTGTGCGGTGAGCCCCCGAGTACGGTGAGTTGTTCCGGGCCGAGCCGTTCGCTTTCGGTGGCCAGGTTGTAGAACGATTCGGCGCGCAGGAAGAAGCGGCTACGCGGTTTGTGGATGCCCCAGCGCAGGACCAGATGCTCACCGAGTTCCGACTCACTGGCGCGGGTGGCGAACCGGTAGTTCTGGCTACCGCCCTCGGGGTTGAGACCCGCTGCCACCGCGATCGCCTCGAGCAGTGTCGATTTTCCGCTGCCGTTCTCGCCGACCAGGAACGTCACACCAGGCGGCAGCGACAGCCCGCCGGACCGTGCGAGGTGGCGGACCGCGGGTAGATCGAACGGGTACCCGGTCGCGTCGGCGGTGGAATCGAGCCGGACGGCCTGGAGATAGTGCCCGGGCCCGGGTGCACGCCGCATGCGGCGATGCTAGCCGAGCCGCGGGGCCGAACCGGCGGTCAGGGGAAGAGGTTGATCGGGTTGATGATGTCGGCGGCCAGGGTGAGCAGCATGTATGCCCCGCCGATGACGACGGCGACGTAGGTGAGCGGCAGCAGTTTCAGATAGTCGACGGGGGCGCCGGGTGCGAGGCCCTTCCAGCCGCGGAAGGTGTTGCGGATCTTCTCGTACAACACCACCGCGATATGACCGCCGTCGAGCGGTAGCAGCGGCAGGATGTTGAACGCGCCGAGGAAGAAGTTCAGGCTCGCCAGGACGAGGATGAACATATTCCAGTAGCCGCGTTCGGCGGTTTCGCCGCCGATCTTGCTGGCGCCGTACACACTGACCGGGGTATCGGCATCGCGTTCTCCGCCGGTCACCGCGTCCCACAGCGAGGCCACCTTTGCCGGCATCTGGGCCAGCGATTGGAATGTGCGGATGAACATATCCCCGGTGAATGCCGCCGAGGCGGGAATCGCACCGAGAATGTCGTACTGGACCGGTTCGTAGAATTCCTGGCCGACCCCGACCACACCGACTTCCCGGCCCGGGCCACCCTCGCTGGGGTAGCGCATCGTCTGCTCGGGCACGACCTCGATATCCATGGTCTGCCCGCCGCGCTCGAGGGTGTAGGTGAACGGGCCGTCCTGTTGCTGGGTGAGGGTCTGGAATTCTTTCCACGTGTCGACGGGTTCGCCGTCGACCGCGGTCACCACATCGCCGCGTTGCAGGCCGGCGCGCTGGGCGGGGCCCTCGCCGGTGCAGGTGCCGACGGTTCCGTCGGGGTTCTGCGGCGCGACGCAGGTCATATCACCGAGGGCGGTTTCGGGTGGCTGGTTCAGGTTGGGGAGTCCCCAGCCGACCGCGAGCACCACGATGAGGAGGAATCCGAGCAGGAAGTTCATCGCGATTCCACCGGACATCACGACGAGGCGTTTCCAGGCGGCCTGCCGGTACATGGCGCGCTCGACTTCCTCGGGTTCGAGTTCGTCGAGCGCGGTCATTCCGGCGATATCACAGAAACCGCCGAGCGGCAGCCATTTGACCCCGTATTCGGTTTCCCCGCGCTGGAAGGAGAACATTTTCGGGCCGAAACCGATGTAATACCGGCGGACCTTCATTCCGGTCGCCTGCGCGGTCCACATATGCCCGCATTCGTGCAATGCGATCGAAATCGTGATGCCGAGGGCGAACAGCACGAACCCCAACACGAACAGCATGTGGTCTACAGCCCTCCTGCGGTGCGCAGATCAGATCTCTCGGCCCGCACGGAGACCGGAGCGGCCGCGAGCACGTGTCCACAGTAACCGCCCGCGTGCCGGGCCTCGACCATCTGGGACATGGATTACGGGTGTACCAGGCTGCGGGCACGGTCACGGGCCCATTCGTCGGCCGCCAGGACTTCGGCGAGTTCGTCCGGTTCGGCGTGCCACTGTCCGGCGTCGCGGACGACCCGGGCCACGGTGCGCACGATATCCGGGAACCGGATCCGCCCGTCGAGAAAAGCCTGTACCGCGACCTCGTTGGCCGCGTTGTACACCGCGGTGACGCAACCGCCGGCGGTTCCGGCTTCCCGGGCCAGTTCGACGGCAGGGAACACTGCATCGTCGACGGGTTCGAACGTCCAGGTGGCGGCCGTACCGAAATCGCACGGGGTGGCCGCGCCGGGGACCCGGTCCGGCCAGCCCAGCGCCAGCGCGATGGGCAGCTTCATATCCGGCGGGCTGGCCTGGGCCAGCGTGGACCCGTCGGTGAAGGTGACCATGGAATGCACGATCGACTGCGGGTGCACGGTGACCTGGATACGGTCGTAGGGAATCCCGAACAGCAGATGTGTTTCGATCAACTCCAGGCCCTTGTTCACCAGCGAGGCCGAGTTCAATGTGTTCATCGGGCCCATGGACCAGGTGGGGTGGGTTTTCGCGGCGGCGGGGTCCACGCCGTCCAGCATTTCGGTGGTCCAGCCCCGGAACGGGCCACCGGAGGCGGTGAGAACCAATGTGTCGACTTCCTCGGCGCGTCCGCCGCGCAGGCACTGGGCCAGCGCGGAATGCTCCGAATCGACCGGCACGATCTGGCCGGGCCGGGCCGCCCGGGTGACCAGTGAGCCGCCGGCCACCAGTGATTCCTTGTTCGCCAGCGCCAGGGTGGCCCCCGATTCCAGCGCCGCGAGGGTGGGTTCCAGGCCGAGCGAACCGACGAGCGCGTTGAGTACGACATCGGCCTCGGTGCTGCGGACGAGTTCGGTTGCCGCATTCGCGCCGGCGAACGGCACCCCCAGCCGGGCCGCGGCTGCCGGATCGGCGACGGCCACATTGGTGGTGCCGGTGGCGGCCATCTGCGCGGCCAGCAGTTCGGTGTTCCCGCCGCCCGCGGCCAGGCCGACGATTTCGAATCTGCCGGGGTTGGCGGCGATCACCTCGAGCGCCTGGGTTCCGATGGAGCCGGTGCTGCCGAGCAGGAGAACTCTGCGGAGATCTGACACCCGCCCATTGTCACCGACCCCGCCCCTACTGGCTACGACGGGCGGTCGTATGCCACGATAACGGGCAGTATCCGTTCTCTCGAGGAGGAGCGATCGTGGCCGCCACGGACGTCGAACTCACCACTGACCAGCACGTCACCACGGTGGACCCTGCTGAGGTTCCGTCGGCGGCCTGGGGTTGGAGCGGTGAATCGCGCACAACCTTCCGGGTGGCCGCGGTGGTCGTGATCATCGCACTGCTCGGAATGTTGATCGGCAATCATTCGGGCCGGGTCGAGAACCTGTACCTGGTCGGGTTCGCGGCCGCGTTGGCCGGGATTCTCATCTACGACGTGATCTATCGACGTAAACCGCGCTGAACTGCGGTTTCGCCTATATCTCCGACTGTGCCGGGTGTCGCCGGGGTGACATCCCGGTGACGCTGCGGTGCCGGTTGCCGGTGTAGTCCATGTCTCGGCGGCGCGCCCCCGTGGCGGGACTACACTCGGCACCGACCGGCCGGACCAGGACGAAAGTAGGCAGCCGAAAGTGACCAGCACAGTCGGATTGGGGATGCCGACCGCACCGGTGGCGGTGCTCGCGCCGCGGCGCAAGACCCGTCAGCTCATGGTGGGTGGTGTCGGCGTGGGCAGTGACCACCCGATCTCCGTGCAGTCGATGACGACGACCAGAACGCACGATGTGAATGCGACCCTGCAGCAGATCGCCGAGCTCACGGCATCGGGCTGCGATATCGTGCGGGTGGCGTGCCCGCGGCAGGAAGATGCCGATGCACTGCCCATCATCGCGAAGAAATCCCAGATCCCGGTGATCGCCGATATCCATTTCCAGCCGCGCTATATCTTCGCTGCCATCGATGCGGGATGTGCGGCCGTGCGAGTGAACCCGGGCAATATCAAGGAATTCGACGGGCGCGTGAAAGAGGTCGCCAAGGCGGCCGGGGACGCGGGTATCCCGATCCGGATCGGTGTGAACGCCGGATCCCTCGACAAGCGGATGATGGCCAAATACGGCAAGGCCACCCCGGAGGCGCTGGTGGAGTCGGCGCTGTGGGAGGCGGGCCTGTTCGAGGAGCACGGTTTCGGCGATATCAAGATCTCGGTCAAACACAACGATCCCGTGGTGATGGTCGAGGCCTACCGGCAGCTGGCGGCGCAGAGCGACTATCCGCTGCATCTCGGCGTCACCGAGGCCGGCCCGGCCTTCCAGGGCACCGTGAAATCCGCTGTAGCGTTCGGTGCGCTGCTGAGCGAAGGGATCGGCGATACCATCCGGGTCTCGCTGTCCGCGCCGCCGGCCGAAGAGGTCAAGGTCGGCGGGCAGATCCTGCAATCGCTGAACCTGCGCCCCCGCAAATTGGAGATCGTGTCCTGCCCGTCCTGCGGGCGGGCGCAGGTCGACGTGTACACCCTGGCCAACGAGGTCACTGCCGGACTCGACGGGCTGGAGGTACCGCTGCGGGTCGCGGTCATGGGCTGTGTGGTCAACGGTCCCGGCGAGGCCCGGGAAGCCGACCTGGGCGTGGCCTCGGGTAACGGAAAGGGGCAGATCTTCGTCAAGGGTGAGGTCATCAAGACCGTGCCCGAGGCGCAGATCGTGGAAACCCTCATCGAGGAAGCCATGCGGATTGCCGAGGAGATGGGTGCGGACGCCGGCACCGGTGAACCGGTCGTCAGCGTGGGCTGATCGGCCCGCGCTCTCGGCTCGCGGCCCCCGCGAGCCGAGAGCTGATGCCTCGGTGGTACCGGCGCGGTACACGCTTTCGGGATATCCGTATCGTGTGGCCGCACTTCATGGCAGGCTGTACTAGGTGCGGAGTCTGCTGGAGCCGGCCCGGGGCGCGAAATACGTTCCCGCGCGTCAGCTCGCCGAGCGGGACCTGGGACAGGTACTCAGGGTGCTCGACGAGGATCCGGTGGCGGCCTGTATGGTCGCCGCCCGGCTACAGGAATACGGTCTGGACAACCGGTACGGTCAGGGCGAATTGTGGAGCCACGGCGGACCGGCCGAATCGCTGTGTTTCTCCGGTGTCAACCTGATCCCGTTGCGGGGTGACCGCGCGGCGCTTCGCGCCTTCGCCGACCGCGCGCTGCGCTGGCCCCGAATGTGTTCTTCGGTGGTGGGCCGCCGGGAACTCGCGCTACCGCTGTGGGAGATGCTCGCCGATCACTGGGGCCCGGAGCGGGAGCTGCGTGCCGACCAGCCGCTGCTGGCGCTCACCGGCACCGCACTCGCGGCCGCAGACCCGGAGGTCCGGCAGGTGCGTCCCGGCGAGCTGGACCGTTATCTGGCGGCCGCCATTGCCATGTTCATCGAAGAGGTGGGGGTGGATCCGCGGGCCGGTGACGGCGGCCGCGGTTACCGGCGCCGGGTGGCCGGTCTGATCGAGGCCGGCCGGGCCTGGGCCCGGTTCATCGACGGCGAGGTCGCCTATAAGGCCGAGGTGGGGGCGATGTCCCGGCGTACCGGGCAGATCCAGGGTGTGTGGGTCCATCCGGAGCACCGCGGGCGGGGGCTGGGGACTGCCGGAACGGCGGCGGTCGCGAATGCGGTGGTCGCCACCGGGCGGACGGCGAGCCTGTACGTCAACGACTACAACGAGATCGCCCGGCGGGCCTACCGGGCGGTCGGGTTCCGGCAGATCGCGACCTTCGCCACGGTCCTGCTGGACTGAGCGGGTCCGATCCGGCCTGACCGGGTCCGGCAGGATCCGGTGCGCCGCAAGTGAACACCGGGCCGGGGTCGCTACGATCGGGCGCGATGACGATCCGTCCGGTACTCGTATTCGCGGTCGCGGTGCTCGCTTTCGCCACGACCGCCTGCTTCGGGGGGTCCTCGGGGCCGATCACCGCGGCCGACGGTTTCCTGGCGGCCTTCGCGGCCCACGACCTCGACGAAGCCGCCGCGCGCACGACCCGTCCGGAGAAAGCCGGGCCCGCACTCGTCTCCGTCTGGGAGGAACTCGGGGCCGAGGAGCTGCGTGCCCGGTCCGGCGCGGCCCGGATCTCCGGTGATACCGCCACCGTCGACTACACCTACGAATGGCGGCTGGCCGGTGGGCGCAGCTGGTCCTATACCGGGCAGCTGCCGCTGGTGCGCAGTGGTGGCGGGTGGACGGTGCGGTGGAGTGGTTCTGCCGTGCACCCCCGGCTCGGCGATACCCAGACCATGGCATTGTCGGTACGTCAGGCGCCGGGTGCCCGGGTGAACGAGCAGTCCGGTAGTGATGTGCTGATACCGGGCACGGTTTCGCGGGTGACCTTCGATGCCGCCGAAAGCGACGAACCGCAGCAGGTGGCGGCGGCGGTTTCGCGGGCGCTGATCGATATCGACGACCGGCTGACTCCGCAGCGCATCCTGGATTCCGCCCGTGCCGCCGACGGCGTCTACACGGTGATCGTGCTGAACGACACCGAGTTCGCCCGGGCCGGGCCGCAGCTCATCGGCCTGCCCGGGGTACGGGTCACCCAGGAGTGGGATCTGACCCCGGCCGACCGGAAGTTCGCTCCCGATCTGATGGCACAGGTCCGGCAGGCCGTGATCGACGATGTGCACGGCCGGGCCGGCTGGCGCGTGGTCGCCCGGAACGAGGGTGGTGCGGAAACCGGCGTGCTGCACGAGGTGGCGGCGCAGCCGGTGCCGTCGTTCACCTTGAGCGTGGATCGGCAGGTGCAGAACGCCGCGCAGCGGGCGGTCGACGGCCGCCGGGAACAGACGATGATGGTGGTGATCGAACCGTCCACCGGTGGCATCCTCGCTGTTGCGCAGAACGCCGCCGCCGACCGTGACGGCCCGGTGGCGACCATCGGCCAGTATCCGCCCGGGTCGGTATTCAAAACGGTGACCGCCGCCGCCGCGATCTCCGGTGGCCTGGCTACGCCGGACACCGTCGTCGCGTGCCCGAGCGCAATCACGATCGGCGAGCGCCTGATTCCGAATTACAACGGTTTCACGGTCGGGAACGTCGCATTGTCGACCGCCTATGCGCGTTCCTGTAATACGTCGTTCGCGAAATTGGCCAGCCAATTGCCGGCCGCCGCGCTTTCGGAGGCGGCGGCCACTTTCGGTGTCGGCCCGGATTACGTGATTCCCGGTTTGCCGACCTATTCCGGTTCGGTACCCGTTTCCGAAGACCGCACACAGCGCACCGAGGACGGAATCGGGCAGGGCCGGGTTGTGGTCAGCCCCTTCGGTATGGCGATGCTGGCCGCGGCGATTGCCCACGGCAGCGCGCCGACCCCGTATCTGATAGGCGGTCGCGAGACCGTCGTCGACGGGCCGCGACCGGTACCGGATCCGGCGGTCGTGCGTGGCCTGCGGGCGATGATGCGGGAGGTGGTCCTGACCGGAACTGCCAACCGGATCGCCGACCAGGGGGCGGTGTTCGGCAAAACCGGTGAGGCGGAGGTGGCCGGCGGTTCACATTCCTGGTTCGTCGGCTATCGGGGCGACCTCGCCTTCGCGACGTTGCTGGTCAAGGGTGGTAGTTCCGATAACGCCGTCGCGGTGACGCGCGAGATGCTGACGGCTCTTCCCGACGGCTACTGACTACGTGGCCGTGACCCGATCACGGGCCGGTCGCGACAGTGCCGGTGCCGGTGGCATAACGATGACCGGTATCGGTATCCACCGGATCGCTGACCCGTGCGGGCGCGACAACCGAAACGGCCCGGTCGGAGACCGGGGCCGACGCGGCGGTATCGGTGCCGAGGATTTCGACCACCCCGGTGCCGCCGAGAATCAGTCCGGCGGTGATGAGAGCAACGGTGGAACGCTTCATATCCGGCTCCCTCCGATTCAGAGGTTCGACTGCTGGCGAGCTCGGGTGGCACCTGGGCGACCGAGCCCCGCATAAGAGTTTTCTGAAGGTTTGCTGCTCAGGTCAACCTAAGCCGGGATCACGCATCGAGACAAGATGGAAAGCTGCAGAAAATTGGCGATGGGCAAATCGTGACCCGCGCCCGGAAATCCGTGACGTTTTCGTTATGCCCAGTTCAGATCTTCTGTAAACTCGCGGCGAGATGATCCTGTAGAGGGAGGCCCACGGCGCCCATCTGCAAGGTGTAGTCGATAACCTCGCCGTGCATATGAATGGTCCGGCTGAGTGCGGTCACCGTTTTGGCGGTACTGCTCAGGCCGATCGCGGTGGACTCGAGCTCCAGGCGGATCTCCGCGTCGGCCAGGGTGAGTTTGCCCTCGCAGATCTCGGTGATCCCCGTGGGGTGGGACAGGATGAGTTCCACCCGGTCCGGGCCCGGGCAGCGCAGGTAGCCGGTCTCCACATGCAAGGGGCGGTTGTCGTCGGCGTGCCGGGTGCGCTGCCGGTAGGTCAGGAAGGGGCGGCCGAGATGACCGAAGGTGATCTCTTCGAGATAGCCGAACGGCTCGATGGTGGGGTAGTCACCCTGCCCGGCGCCGCGCCAGGTCCCGAGGAGGCCGGCCAGCGGCGCGATGGCGGGATGCGGGGCGGCGGGTGTCTGCGGTTCGGCCACGGCGCACAAGAATAGACCCTCACCGGTCGATCGGATACATCCGATCCGCTCCTCCGCGCGCCGCCGGGACGTTTCCGGGGGCAGTTACTTGTTCTTGCGGCGGCCGAAGGGCCACAACGAGCGGGTGCGGCGCCTCGGCAGGGCCGCGTAGACCATGGTCATCTCGGCGAAAACACCGGCCTCCCGTTCCCGGTCGTCGCCGAAATCGTCGCGGCCCAGGATCTGGGTGATCGACCCCGGGGCGATGGTCGCCAGCGCGTCCAGCAACGCCGGGTTGAGGGCGCCGATCGAGATCCGGGTGATATCGGCGTCCTCGGAGCCCGGGCCGCCGTGACCGAGCAGCATATGGCCGATGGCATGCAGCACGATATGGTCGGCGTTGCGGCCGGACGCCGAAGCGTCGTAGACGATGATGTCGTCGTGTTTACGCGCGATCCACAGCCCGTTGCCGTTGCACCCCAGTTCGGCCAGCGCCGAGCGATGCGCCGGCTGCAATGAGATCGGCCGCTTGCGATACGCGGCCACTTCGGCGAGGTAGGTGTTGAGATCCCACGGGCTGGGGAGGGGCACCGACCCAGCCGCATCGCCGAATCTGGCGTCCATGCTTGTCATCGGCGAATACGTTACCGATCGCACGCGCGCTCGTCACTTCAGCGATTTCCGGCTTCTGTTGCCCCGCCCGTCGGCCGAGGCTACCGGATATCGACCTCGGGCCCCAGTGGTTTCACGTTGTGCGGTTTGTTCCACAACGCCGTCAGTGCCCACAGCAGCACACCCACCGCCAGTAGAATCCCGGCGATCAGGTACTGCTGCGGGTTGCGATCGGTGAACGGTGTGGCCAGATAGGCGCAGCACACCGCGCCGAGCACCGGTAGCGGTGTCGGGGTGCGGAAATGCTCGTGGCCGACCCGGTCGCGGCGCAGCACCAGGACGGCGACATTGACGATGGTGAAGACCACCAGCAACAGCAGTGCGGTGGTGCCGCCGAGTTCGGGTACCTCGCCGACGAACAACAGCAGCCCGAGCGCCACCAGGGTGGTGAAGATGATCGCGATGTACGGGGTGCGGCGGCTCGGATGCACCCGGCCCAGCGAGCGGGGGACGACCTTGTGCTTGGCCATACCGTAGAGCAAGCGGCTGGCCATCAGCATGTTGATGAGCGCCGAATTGGCGACCGCGAACATGGTGATGAAGGCGAAGATCTGGGTGGGGAATCCGGGGGCACCGATCTCCACTACCTGCAGCAGCGGCGTATCGCCTTCGGAGAGTTTGTCCGGCGGTACGAGGGCCACCGCGGTGATCGACACCACGACGTAGATGGCTCCGGTGATCAACAGGCCGGTGAGCAGGATCTTGGGAAAGATCCGGCTCGGCTCCTTGGTCTCCTCGGCCATATTCACCGAATCCTCGAATCCGACCATGGCGTAGAAGGCCAGGGTCGTCGCGGCGATCACGCCACCGAATGCGGAGCGGTCACCGGTGTCGAATTCGACGATCCGCCCGAAGTCGCCGTTGCCGAAACCCAGCGCCCACAGTCCGATACAGATCACGATCAGTAGCCCCGAGAGCTCCACACAGGTGAGCAGAACGTTCGCTTTCACGCTCTCGCCGACCCCGCGCAGGTTGATCGCCGCGACCAGAGCCATGAAGGCGAGCGCGATCAGAGTGAGGACCAGACCGTTCGCGCCGTCGAACTCGAAGGCCTCGGCGAAATTCGCCGCGAATGCCTTGGCCGCGGTGGCCGCCGAGGTGATACCGGAACTCATCACGGCGAAGGTCACCATGAAGGTGAGGAAATGGATGCCGAACGCCTTGTGTGTGTACAGCGCGGCGCCCGCGGCCTGCGGATACTTGGTGACCAGTTCCAGGTAGCTGAATCCGGTGATCATGGCGACCCCGAAGGCGACCAGGAACGGTACCCAGACCGCGCCGCCGACCTCGCCGGCCACCCGGCCGGTCAGGGCGTAGATACCGGTGCCGAGAATATCGCCCACGATGAACAGCAACAGCAGCCACGGGCCGATGACGCGCTTCAGTTCGGGCTGCTCCGGATCGGTCCGGGCGGTGACGTCTGACAAGGTCGCCTCGCTCCCGCAGTGACCGGTGTGTACCGGTGATCGGACAGATGCGCCTTGTATACCCGTTCAGCGGGCCCGCGATGCCCGTACCGCGCCGAATCGCGCGAAATGTCCGCCTCAGCTCATGGATTCGGCGGCCTCGGCGATCATCACCGCGGAATCCCGGGGGCTCAATGCCATCGCGCGCAGTTGGTCGAACATGACACCGAAGCGGCGGATCTCGGAATGGCCTTCGATCAGTTCGTCACCGGAAATGCGCTCGACATAGACCAATTCGGGGTCGCTGGGGTCCGGGAAGTCGAGGATCGTGAAGGATCCGGCCATACCCGGGTGTGCGCCCGCGTCGAACGGCAGGATCTGCAGGATCACGTTTTTGCGTTTGGTCGCCTCGCACAGGCGCCGTAACTGGCCGCTCATGACCTCCGGGCCGCCGACGACGCGGCGGATGGCGGCCTCGTCCAGCACGACCCACAGTTCGAGTGGTTCGTCCTTGGCCAGCACCGCCGCCCGGTCCATCCGGGCCCGCGCCCGGCGTTCCAGGTCGGAGGCCTCCAGTTTCGGCATGTAGGTGTCGATCACCGCCGTGGCGTACTGCTCGGTCTGCAGCAGTCCGGGAATGAACGAGGTCTGGTAGTGCCGGGCAGACAGCGCCACCGATTCGAAATTGATGTACGCGGCATAGACCTCCGAGAGGCTGGCCTCGTACGGCCGCGACATTCCCGGCTTCTGTGCGTCGGAGAGTAGTTCCAGTGCATCCTGGCGCCGCTCCGCGTCGATACCGTAGAGGTCCAGCATCGTCATCAGCGTGCGGCGCTGCGGGCGGGCCTGGGCGGTTTCGATCCGGTACAGGGTGGTCACGTTGATCCCGGTGCGGGCGCTGACCTCTTCCTTGCTGAGCTCGGCGTCTTCGCGCATCTCCAGCAACAGCACCGAGAGCCGGCGCAACCCCGCCGTGAGGACGGTGCGTTTGCCTGCCATGTCATCCCTTTCGACCAGTGCCATATCCGATGGGCGGTGGCCCCGGTTCGCGACGGCCGCATGCCCTGTGGTGCTGCCACCATAACGAGCGGCCGGAACCGAGGTGATCGGCAGTGTCGTACGGGCGGTACCTGCCGGCGGAAGCTTTCGAGAACAGACAACTTCCGGCGGAGATGGCAAATGCGTGGCAATCTTTCATAGGTGGGTGTGGCGCTGTCTCCGCGCGGCTCCGCAACGCCGGACTGTGTATGCGCGGAACGGTCTGGGACAGCGCGGGCTTCGTGGGGGCCTTGTCGGTGGTCGCCACGGCCGGGCGCCTGCATGCGGGCACCATAGGGATGCGTATGGTGCCGGGAGTGTCGTGCGGATAGGTCTCGGCACGGTTGCGATGTGGTCGCGTAACGCGTTGTCCCGACTGGTGATGCGGTGTCGGCGGGTATCGTTCGGCGCGGCGGGGATTCGGGCCGCCGGCGGGAACGAGCTTGGCGGGTAAGCGTTTTCGGTGGGACCGCGGTGAGCTTCCGCGAAGAGGATCGTTAGGCTTGCGCACAACGCTGTTCGCAACATTGCATACCGAAGTCTTGTGTTCTTGCATCTGTAAGAGCATGATCCAGCTAGCCTTGTTGTGAACAACGATCCGATGTCCGGGATTACCGAATCGAGAGTCGATCATGTTGGTACAGAGTGTGATGGTGCCGGGTGAGTCCGAGGGGTGCAGATGAGTGCGCCCACGCTGGGGACCCTGCCGACAGCGCCACAGTTGCTGTGCGCCTTTCAAGGGCGGCGGGCCCAGGACCGGGTGCTGCTACGTTTCGCAACTGCGCTCGTCGAACTGCACAAGCGCCGGGCGCATGTCCGGGATCTGGCGGAGATAGCCGAAATAGACGGCCGCCGAAGCGAACTCGTGAACGATATCAACGACTGGATCGTCCGCAAGATGCCGCAGCACCGCCACGGCGCCTCGCTGCACACCGAAAGTCTGGGTGCGGTGATCGATCGCATGGCACACAGCTGGGTCGCGGCGAATCAGGCCATCGAAGCCGACGGTGTCCGCAGTGACCGCACCCACCGGCACTGGTACCACCTGGCCGAACTCGTGGACGGGTACACGGATTTGATCGCCGAGGTGGCCGGTGGCCGCCGCCGGCTACCGGTCCAGTAGCGGGGCGCAGCGGACCGCCCGGCTGTCCAGTCCGATGAACGCGAAACCCCTTGCGGTGGGTCCGGGAACCCCCGCGAAATGTCGAATGGCCTAGACCCAACGGTGAGTCGGTGGCGAATACTCGGTTACCCGGGTGGTGTAGGTCAATTGGAGGTAGGTTCTGCCATGATTCACACGGATGGCGTCGCAACCGTATCGGCGCCGGAAGACCTCCGTACCCAGGTGCGGACGCCCAGCGGCGTAGCACTGTCGAAGGTCTATCGGGTACGCGCCGAAATCGACACGATGCTCGACGAGCTACGCCCCGGCGACCGGGTGCCCGCCGAACGCGAACTGGCGGGCCGGTTCGGGGTCGCGCGCGAAACCGTCCGGCACGCCCTGCGCGACCTCGCCGTCGAAGGCCGTATCCGCAGGCAGGGCCGTGGCACGGTACTGGCCCGGCCGAAGGTCGTCCGGCCGCTGGCCCCCGAATCCGCCGGGGAAGAGGCCGCCGGAGTGGTGCGCCGGTTGCTGTCCTGGGAGGACGGTATCGCCGACGCCGAGGTCGCACGTGATCTCGAACTGGCGCCGCATACACCCATCATGACCCTCGAACGGCTGCTCTTCGCCGACGGCGACCCGATCGCGCTGGAACGTATCGATCTGTCGCTGGACCGGTTCGGCTGGCTGCGCGCGGCATTCGACCCGCTGAGTTCGCTCGCGACGACCATCGGCGATTCGGGCGTGGAATACGCGGGCGCCACCGAGCGGATCGAAACCGTCCTCGCCGCGCCCCGGGAGGCCGGGCTGCTCCGGTGCCGGCCGGCGGTGCCGTTGTTCCGGGTGGTCCGGCGCGGTATCGACACCCAGGGCCGGCCGATCGAACGGGTGGCCGCGCTGTACCGCGGTGACCGGGTCGCCTTCGAGGTCCGTACGGGCGGCCGGACCCGCTGAGCGGAGGCTCCTGCGGCGGCGGTATGCGGCCGGGGGAACGTTCCCGGCGACCCGCCGGCCGGCGCCGACTACTCTTGAACCATGTCCGTGCGTACCCGTCAGCCGCTGCTCCCCGGAACCCCCACCCCGATACGCGAGGTTCCCCGCGCCATCGAACGCCCGGAGTACGTGTGGAAGGAAACGGCCCGCGAAGGCTCCGAACCGTGGGTGCAGACGCCCGAGACCATCGAGAAGATGCGGATCGCCGGCAAGATCGCGGCGCAGGCCCTGGCCGAGGCCGGTAAAGCGGTCGCGCCGGGGGTCACCACCGACGAGCTGGACCGGATCGCGCACGAATACATGTGCGATCACGGGGCCTACCCCTCCACCCTCGGTTACAAGGGGTTCCCCAAATCGTGCTGCACCTCGCTCAACGAGGTGATCTGCCACGGAATCCCGGACAGCACCGTGGTCGAGGACGGCGATATCGTCAATATCGATGTCACCGCCTACATCCACGGGGTGCACGGCGATACCAATGCGACCTTCCTCGCCGGTGATGTGGACGAAGAGGTGAAGCTCCTGGTGGAGCGCACCGAAGAGGCCACCATGCGGGCGATCAAGGCGGTGCGTCCGGGCCGGGCGCTCAATGTGATCGGCCGGGTGATCGAGTCCTACGCCAACCGTTTCGGCTACGGCGTGGTGCGCGATTTCACCGGGCACGGGGTCGGGCCTACCTTCCACAGCGGCCTGGTGATCCTGCACTACGACCAGCCCGCCGTCGACTCCGTCATCGAGCCCGGGATGACCTTCACCATCGAACCGATGATCAACCTGGGCGGTATCGACTACGACATCTGGGACGACGGCTGGACCGTGGTCACCAAGGACCGTAAGTGGACGGCGCAGTTCGAGCACACACTGGTCGTCACCGATACCGGGACCGAAATCCTGACGCTGCCGTGAGCGCCCCCGGCGGGGCGCTGCTGGTCGCCGGGACCACCTCCGACGCCGGTAAGAGCGTGCTGGTCGCCGGGATCTGCCGGATGCTGCGCCGCCGCGGGGTGCGGGTGGCGCCGTTCAAAGCCCAGAACATGTCGAACAATTCCGTCGTCACCCTGGACGGCGGCGAGATCGGCCGGGCCCAGGCGCTGCAGGCGCAGGCCTGCGGGCTCGAACCGAGTGTGCGATTCAATCCGGTGCTGCTGAAACCCGGAAGCGACCGGCGATCGCAACTGGTGGTGCGCGGCCGGGCCACCGATACCGTGAGCGCCGCGGACTACATCACCCATCGCACCCGGCTGCGGGCGGTGGTGGCCGCCGAGCTCGCGGCGCTGCGGGCGGAATTCGATGTGGTGATCTGCGAAGGAGCGGGATCGCCCGCCGAGATCAATCTGCGGGCCACCGATCTGGCGAATATGGGTCTGGCGCGGGCGGCCGAACTGCCGGTGCTGGTGATCGGCGATATCGACCGCGGCGGGGTGCTGGCGCATCTGTTCGGCACCCTGGCCGTCCTCGAACCCGAGGATCAGCGGCTGATCGCCGGATTCGTGATCAACAAGTTCCGCGGCGACGTGGATCTGCTACGGCCCGGTCTGGACCAGTTGGCGGCCCTGACCGGCCGGCCCACGCTCGGTGTGCTGCCGTACCGGGACGATCTCTGGCTCGATGCCGAGGATTCGCTGGGCAGTGTCTCCGGGGCGCAGATCGGTCGTCCCGGGCCGGCTGTCGGCGGTGAATGGCTCAGCGTGGCCGCGGTGCGGCTGCCGCGGATCTCCAACTCGACGGATGTGGAGGCACTGGCCTGCGAACCGGGGGTCGCGGTCCGCTGGGTGACCGAAGTGTCCCAGCTCGTGGCCGCCGATCTGGTGGTCGTCCCCGGGAGCAAAGCCACCGTCGATGACCTGGACTGGTTGCGGCGCACCGGGATCGCCGAGGAGCTGCGGCGGCGTGCGGCCGCCGGCCGCCCGGTACTCGGGATCTGCGGCGGCTATCAGATGCTCGGGCACCGCATTCTCGATCCGGTGGAATCCGGGGCCGGTGCCGTCGACGGACTGGGGCTGCTGGATATGGACGTCGAGTTCGCGCCCGAGAAGGTGTTGTGCCGGACCGCTGCCGTGGGTGCGCCGATGCCGCGGGGTGGGGAGCCGGCGGGTACGGCGGGGGTCGTGGCGAGCGGTTATGAGATCCATCACGGCCGGATCCGGCGTACCGCCGAGACACCGTGGCTGCACGTCACCGGCCGGACCGCCCCCGGCGCGGGCGACGAGCTCACCGATGCGGCCGCCGCCGAGCCGTCGGCCGAGGGCGCCGTGCGCGGGGCCGTATGGGGCACACATCTGCACGGTCTCCTCGAATCCGACGAATTCCGCCGGACCTGGCTGACCCAGGTCGCGCGGGCGGCCGGACGGACCGGTTTCACCGTCGCCCGCGGGACACGGGTGGCCGCGGTACGGGCCGCCCAGCTCGACCTCCTCGCCGACCTCGTCGCCGAAAACCTGGACATCTCCCGGCTGGAGCGACTCCTGGCCGAGGGAGTGCCCGCCGACCTGCCGGTCGTCGAATCCGCAGTGGGCGCACTTTCGCGAATCGGCTGATCGCGGGGCGGTGTACGGCCCGAGGTCGCTATGCGGTCACGCGTTACGATCCTCGCGCTCTTTACGGGGAGTACTCCAACGGCGCCGGTCGGCGGTGTAGCGTCAAGCGTCATGGAATCTCGGCGCATCGCGGTCGGTGACCGGGACTGGACGGTGCGGGTGGACGGTCCGGTGACCCAGCACAGTGTGCTGCTGTTCCCCGACTCCGGCGATCCGCCGGAGGTCTATGACCGGGTATGCGCCCGGTTGCACAGTTCCGATCTGCGGACCATCGTGTTCGAAACCGTCACCGGCCTGGACCTCACCGGCGTCTACGCGGTCCTGGACGATCTCGGGGTGCCCTGGGCGAATGTCGCAGGACGGGGGGCGGGCGCCAGTGTGGCGTGGCAGGTCTGCGCGAAGGGGTTCGGGCGGTTCGTGAGCCTGATCGTTGCCGATCGCGGGCATCCGGCCGTCCCCGATGAATCCGGCGAGGTGCTGGAGGCCGGGTGCCCGGCCGTCGAACTGCCGACCACCGTCCTGGTGACCAAAGGGCTACCGCGTTCGGTCGCCGACAGCTCCGGGCGTCACGTGTACGGCGAGTTCCGGGTGGTCGATCTCGATGTCGACAATGTGGCCGACGAAGCGGACCAGGAATTCGCCACCGAGATCGTGTTGCGCACCAGTATGTGGTGACGCCCGGCCTGCGGCGGTACGGCAGTTAGGCGGATGTACCCGGGCGGTGGGTTGCGAGCCAGTCCAGCCAGCTGTCGAGTTCCCGGAAAGCCTCCGTGCGCGGCTCTTCGGCGGACAGGAAGACATCGTGACGGGCCCCGTCGATCGGGACGATGGTGGTGCGATCACCCAGGCAGCCGGCCCAGCGTTGAATCTGGGCCACATCCAGGACCGCGTCGGCGACGTCGACGGCGGGTCCGTATTCGCGGGCGAACTGCGTGAGTTTGGACCGCAACAGCAGCGCGGGCACACCGATATCGAGGCCGCGGTGCAGCCGCGCCTGGCCCAGGCGGATCGCACGCAGCCAGCCGGCCCGCACCGGGAAACCCTGCCGCGGCTTCCAATCCAGGTCGTAGTCCCATTCGCCGGCGACGCTGTGGTGCAGGCTGTCACCGTAGGCACTGGATTTGCTCAGCGGCAGTGCCGACTTCGCCCGGAACCGGCCCACCGTATTGATCAGCTGTGTGCCGACGGTGCGCACATACGCCGGTCCCTGCAGATCGAACCACGGACTGTTCAGGACCAGCCCGCTGATTCCGGCCGCCGCCGTGCCACCCGCGCGCTGCAGCCGATCCAGCCACAGCGATGCCACCAGGCCGCCGGTCGAATGTCCCATGACCAGCACCTCGCCCTGTGTTTCCGCGGCGATCAGACGGAGCGATTCGTTGAGTTCGCGGTCGTAGAGCGCGAGGTCGCCGATGAAGTGCGGGGTCTGGTTCGCGCGCAGCGAGCGGCCGCATTTGCGCAGATCCAGCGCGTAGAACCGATGACCGCGCGCGGTCAGATGTTCGGCCACATGCCGCTGGAAGAAGTAGTCGGTGAACCCGTGCAGGTACAGGACAGCCGCGGCCGTGCCGGTGGCGCTGGAATCGACCGTGCCGGTGGCGCCGGAATCGGGGAGATGGCGGACCAGGGTGGCGACGATCTCGCCTTCGCCGTCGGGGTCGGTCCCCAAGTCCAATGTGCGGTATTCGTACCCGTCACCGAGTACATCCGGCTGCCAGGTTTCGGCCGGTCCCAGCGTACTGCCGGCGGCCGGGGTTTCGTTCGTCACGGCTCCAATCTAGGCGCACCTCCGCCGCCGCTCCGGTCCTGCGCGTCGTTATCCGGCATTCCGCCCCCGCGCCGTCCGTGATCACGACGATCGCACCGGCCCGGAGCAGCCCGAGACCCATCGGTACCTCGTGCCCGGATATCTCCGATTCGTGGAGCCGGATGTATCCGCGCGGCCCGGCCTCCACGGCTGGTCGGTCCGGTCGCGGAGTACTTCCGGCCGCGCCGCGGCGGTGTACCGGTACTGGTCCGAGGGTGCGCCCCGCTCGGGCTCGGCGTCGCTCCGGCTCTACGCGTGGCGTGCCGGCGTTTCGCCGCAATGCCGCACGGCCGCGGGCCGGCGGCTCTCCCGTGTTTCGCTCTGCTCCGGTTGCGCGTGTCGAACGTGGCGGTGTCCGGTTCGCCGCGGTGCCGCTCCGGACTCGGCGTATCGCCTGTTCGCGCCGGCCGGCCGCGGCGATGAGTTCGGTCGGTGGCAGTCCGGTCGGTGGCGTCGGGTCCGCGGCAGCACCCGGCCAGGGACCGGCGTACCTCGGCGTTCGTTCCCGGCCGTGCGGGCCCGCGAATGGTTGTGCGCGACGGTGTTAATTGCGCCACTGGCTTCCGGCGACCGCGCCGCTCGGGGCGCCGGGAGAGAGGAATCTAGGTCACAATCGCCGCCCTGGCTGCGGATTCCGCGCGTGTCGAGGTGCACAATTAGCAGTAGTGAACGGCGGGTAACCTACATTCGGCCGCGCCCGAACAGACTCGTCGCCGTCCGTGAACAACTGCATATGCGCCCGTGCCCCAGCGGACCACATCCCGGTCGGGAATGTGTGCCCCGCGCACCAGGACAAGGAAGTCGAACACCCGTGCCGAACGTTGCCCAGACTGAAAAGACCGATGTAGTCCTCATCGGTGCCGGCATCATGAGCGCCACCCTCGGCGCGCTGCTGCGTCAGCTGCAGCCGGACTGGTCGATCACGGTGTTCGAACGGCTGGATGCCGCCGCGGCCGAGAGCAGCGACCCGTGGAACAACGCCGGCACCGGGCATTCCGCGCTGTGCGAGCTCAACTACAGCCCGCAGAAACCGGACGGCTCGGTCGATATCGGCAAGGCCGTCGATATCAACGAGCGGTTCCAGGTATCGCGGCAGTTCTGGGCCTACGCGGTTGAGAACGGAATCCTCGGCGACCCGTCCCGGTTCATCAACCCCATCCCGCACGTGAGTTTCGTCCACGGCGCCGCCGACGTCGAATACCTGCGCAAACGCTACGAGGCGCTGGCCCGGCATCCGCTGTTCGCCGGGATGGAGTACATCGACAGCCCCGACGAGTTCGCCCGCCGGCTGCCGTTGATGGCCCGGGGACGCGATTTCTCCGATCCGATCGCCCTCAACTGGACCGACAGCGGCACCGATATCAACTTCGGTTCGCTGACCAAGGAGCTGCTGGCCCATATCGGCGCCACCGGCGGGGAGATCGCGTTCGGTAACGAGGTCCGGAATCTGAGCAAACAGCGCGACGGCAGCTGGAAGGTGACGGTGCGCAATACCCGCACCGGTCGCCGCCGCACCCTGATCAGCAAGTTCGTCTTCGTCGGTGCGGGTGGCGGGGCGTTACCGCTGCTGCAGAAGTCGGGGATCAAGGAAATCAGCGGGTTCGCCGGATTTCCGGTGTCGGGCCAGTTCCTGCGCTGCACCAATCCCGAACTGGTCGGCCAACACGAGGCGAAGGTGTACGGGAAGGCCGCCGTCGGCGCACCGCCGATGTCGGTTCCGCACCTGGACACCCGCGTCATCAACGGCAAGCCCGGCCTGCTGTTCGGCCCCTACGCCGGCTGGACCCCGAAGTTCCTGAAGGACGGCAGCAATGCCGACCTGTTCAAATCCATCAAACCGGGCAACCTGGCCCCGATGCTGGGGGTCGGTGTCACCGAGCTGGGCCTGGTGAAGTACCTGGTCACCGAGCTGATGAAATCGCAGGCGGGCCGGGTGTACACGATGGAGGAATTCATCCCGCGCGCCGAGGGCCGCGATTGGGAGCTCATCACCGCCGGGCAGCGGGTGCAGACGATCCGGCGTAAGGGCGCCGGCGGTGTGCTCGAACTCGGCACCGCCGTGATCGCCGCCCAGGACGGGACCATCGCGGGTCTGCTGGGCGCCTCGCCGGGTGCCTCGACCTGCGTGACCGCGATGCTGGACGTGCTCGAGCGGTGTTTCCCGACCGAGTACGCGTCCTGGACGCCCAAGCTGAAGGAAATGGTCCCCTCGCTCGGCGTCAAGCTCTCCGAGAATCAGGCGCTGTTCGGGGAGGTCTGGGACTGGACCGGGAAAGCTCTGCAGCTCACCGGCACCGGGGCGCACGCGGTGCTGCCCGCCGGAGCCTGACCGGGTCCGCACGAGCGTTCGGCACGGCCCACGGGACACGGTCCCGTGGGCTTTTCGTGTTCGGCTGTCTGCCGGATTCGTCCGCCCGGGGGCATTCGCGTGCATCTCGCGCCGAGGTGTGATAGCAAGGCGCGATGATGTCAACGGTTGCACTCCGACGGTCATGGGCGCAGGATCTCGATACCGCCACCCTGTACGAGCTGCTGAAGCTGCGTGTCGAAGTGTTCGTCGTCGAGCAGAAATGCGCGTACCCGGAGCTGGACGGCCAGGACCTGCTGCCGGAGACCCGGCACCTGTGGCTGGACGACGAGGGCGAGGTCATCGCGACCCTGCGGCTGCTCGAGGAGCACGACGACGGAGTGAAATCCTTCCGGATCGGACGTCTGTGCACGGCCGTGGAGGCCCGCGGGCACGGGTACACCACCCGGCTGCTGCAGGCCGCGCTCGCCGAGACCGGTTCGCATACGGTCCGGTTGAACGCGCAGACCTACCTGATCGACCTGTACACCAAACACGGTTTCGAGGTCGCGGGTGAGGAGTTCATCGAGGACGGTGTCGCGCACGTACCGATGCGCCGCGGGTAGTCCGGATTGCGCCGTGCCCGCCGTAACGCTGGGGCGTCGGGAACGTGCCGTGTCCGGTGGGCTCGCTACACCCGGGAGGCGCCTTCCGGAGAGAGGTGGGCGGAACCAGCCACCGACCGGGCGGTGCCGGCCGTCGGTACCCGCAGAGCCCGGGTAGGGGAGGCCCAGGTGTGATCCGGCACGATTTAGAGTGGGGCCGTGTCCTCTACCGAAATCGCCCGGCCCGCACACCGCACTCGTACCGCTGCCGGCGGGGAGAGTGAGGCCGGCTTCCCGTTCTCCGCCGTGATCGGCCAGGAACAGTTGCAGCTCGCGCTGATCTTGTGTGCGGTGCATCCGGGAATCGGCGGTGTGCTGGTGCGCGGCGAGAAGGGGACCGCGAAATCGACGGTGGTACGCGCGCTGGCGCGGTTGCTGCCGCCGGTGGTGGACGAATCGGGTGCGCGGCCGGCGCGGCTGGTGGAACTACCGGTGGGCGCCACCGAGGACCGGGTGGTGGGATCGCTCGATCTGGAACGCGTGCTGCGCGACGGCGAACAGGCGTTCCGGCCCGGTCTGCTGGCCGCGGCCCATCACGGCGTGCTGTACGTGGACGAGGTCAACCTGCTGCACGATCACCTGGTCGACGTGCTGCTCGATGCGGCGGCGATGGGCCGGGTGCATATCGAACGCGACGGGGTCTCCCATTCGCATCCGGCCCGGTTCGTGCTGGTCGGCACCATGAACCCGGAGGAGGGCGAGCTGCGTCCGCAGCTGCTCGACCGCTTCGGTCTCACCGTCGATGTGACCGCCTCCCGTGACGTGGACGTCCGGATGGCCGTGGTGCGGCGCCGCTTGGACTACGAGGCCGACCCGGCCGGTTTCGCCGCCGCCTACGCGCCCGCGGACGCCGAGATCGCCGACCGGATCCTCACCGCCCGCGACCGGCTGCCCGGCACCGCCCTCGACGATGTGGAACTGCGCCGGATCGCCGCCGTCTGCGCCTCCTTCGACGTGGACGGGATGCGCGGGGACCTGGTGGTCGCCCGCACTGCCACCGCCCACGCCGCCTGGTGCGGGCGCGATGCCGTCACCGCGGACGATGTGCGGATCGCGGCCGAATTGGCGCTACCGCATCGGCGCCGCCGGGATCCGTTCGACGAACCGGGGATCACACCCGAACAGCTGGACGAGGCGATGAATGACGCCGCGGACCAGGCCGACCGGCCCGAATCCCCTGAGGAGCAGCGCGGCGAATCGGATACCGGGTCGCCGGGCGACGGCCCCGGCGCCGGAGAGCGGCCCGACGACGACCCGGACGGTCCCGGTGGCGGTGCGGGGCAGCCGGACGACGATCCCGACGGCCCGGGCGGCGGACAGCCGACGGCCGAATCCGGCGAGGACCCAGGGAAACCGGGTAGCTCGGCGGGTAGCGGACAGGCCTCCACCCCGGTCGCGGCCGCGGTCCGGCCACCGCGCTGGGAAGTTCCCGGGCTGGGGGAAGGCGCCCCCGGGCGTCGCTCCCGCGCCCGCACCCGGCAGGGCCGCGTCGTCAATACGCTCGCCGATCTCACCGGCGGCCTGCATCTGCTCGGCACACTGCAGGCCGCGGCGCCGCAACAGTGGGCGCGCGGTCGCCGGACCGGACCGTTGCGGCTGGCCGCCCCCGACCTGCGCGGCGCCTATCGAGAAGGACGGGAAGGCAATCTGGTGGTGTTCGTGGTGGACACCTCCGGTTCCATGGCCGCCCGAGACCGGCTGTCGGCGGTGACCGGTGCGGTCGTCACCCTGCTGCGCGACGCCTACCAGCGGCGCGACAAGGTCGCGGTGATCGCGGTGCGGGGTAGCGTTGCCGAACTCGTCCTGCCCCCGACCTCGTCGACCGATATCGCGGTACGCCGCCTCGCCGGCCTGCGTACCGGCGGGAAAACCCCGCTCGCCGCGGGACTGCGGAAAGCCCACGAAGTGGTGCGCCGGGAACGTGTACGCGATCCGCGCCGCCGGCCGATGCTGGTACTGCTCACCGACGGCCGCGCCACCGGCGGAACCGACCCGGTACCGCGGGCCCGGGCGAGCGCGGCCCGGCTGGCGCGCGACGGTATCGCCTCGATCGTCATCGACTGCGAACGCGGCATGGTGCGGCTCGGTCTGGCGGCCGAATTGGCGGCGGTATTGCGCGGCACCGTTGTCCGGTTGAGCGAGCTCACCGGTTCGGCCGTCGCCGATACAGTCCGGGCGGGTGCGTCCGGGAACGGCGCCCGGGCGGCGTGACCGCTACCGCCCAGCCACTGCGAAAACCGATGAGACCGAGGAGTTCACATGCCCAAAGGGGTGCCGGAGAATGTGCCCGACGACGGGCTGACCACACGCCAGCGGCGCAATCAGCCGGTGCTCGCCGTCCACACCGGTCCGGGTAAGGGGAAGTCCACCGCGGCGTTCGGGATGGCGTTGCGGGCCTGGAACCAGGGCTTCGATCTCGCGGTCTTCCAGTTCGTGAAAAGCGCCAAATGGAAGGTCGGGGAAGAGGCGGTCTTCCGTGAGCTGGGCCGGTTGCACGAGGAAACCGGTGCCGGCGCGCCGGTGCAGTGGCACAAGATGGGTGAGGGCTGGTCGTGGAGTCGTAAGGCCGGGACCGAAACCGATCACGCCGCCGCCGCGCTGGCCGGGTGGCGCGAGATCGCGCGCCGGTTGCAGGCCGAGGAACACCGCTTCTATGTGCTGGACGAATTCACCTACCCGCTGAAATGGGGGTGGGTCGATGTGGACGAGGTCGTGGACACCCTGCGGCAGCGGTCCGGCCACCAGCATGTGGTGGTGACCGGGCGGGACGCCCCCGCCGCTCTGATCGAGGCCGCGGACCTGGTCACCGAGATGACGAAGGTACGCCATCCGATGGACGCGGGGCGTAAGGGGCAGCGAGGCATCGAATGGTGAGCTCTACCGGCGGCCGGGTGGCGCCGTTGCGCGCGGGTTCACCACGATGACCACCGGCGCCGCCGGAATCGTCCTCGCCGCACCGGCTTCCGGTAGCGGTAAGACCACCGTTGCGACCGGCCTCATCGGCGCGCTGCGCCGGGCCGGGCACCGGGTCGCGCCGTTCAAGGTGGGGCCGGACTATATCGACCCCGGCTACCACGGCCTGGCCGCCGGCCGCCCCGGCCGCAACCTCGATCCGGTGCTGGTCGGCCGGGACCGGATCGCGCCCCTGTACCGCCACGGTTCCCGCGACTGCGACCTCGCGGTCGTGGAGGGGGTGATGGGTCTGTTCGACGGCCGGATCGACGACCGGTCCGCGGACCCGGTCGCGGAGGGGTCCACCGCACAGGTCGCGAACCTGCTCGGCCTGCCGGTGATCCTCGTCGTGGATGCGCGCGGGCACAGCCAGAGCCTGGCCGCGCTGTTGCACGGGTTCGCGACCTTCGACTCCGGGATCCGGCTGGGCGGGGTGATCCTGAATCGGGTCGGCAGCGAACGGCACGAACAGGTTCTGCGTGCCGCCTGTGACCGGGTCGGGCTGCCGGTACTCGGTGCTTTGCCGAGGTTGGCCGAACTCGAGGTCCCGTCCCGGCATCTGGGCCTGATCCCGGCGGTCGAACACGGCAGCGCGGCCCTGCGCGCGGTCGATGCGATGACGGATCTGGTCGCTCGCCATATCGACCTGTCCGCTGCCGCCGCACTCGCTGTTGCGCCCGGCCCGGGCACAGTATGGGATCCGGTGCAGGCGACCGCAGTAGCGAACGCTGCCGAGGCAGGTGCGACTGGTGAATCGTCGCGATTCGGTACGGCGGCAGACGCGGCCGTCTCACCAGAGCCCGAGCGCGGCGCCGGGGCCGGTGCGATCGCCGGAAGCGCTGCGATATCCGGTGCGACCAGGCCGGCCCGGGCGGTGGTAGCCGGGCCCGAGGCGGTAAGAGGCGCGGACAGTTCTGGTGTGGTCACAGCAGGGCCGGCGGCCGGAACACAATTCGTTGCCGGAGAGCGCAGTCCGGTGATCGCCATGGCGGGTGGCCCGGCGTTCACGTTCGGCTACGCCGAGCACCGGGAGCTGCTCACCGCCGCCGGCGCGCAGGTCGCGGTATTCGATCCGCTGCACGATCCGCTGCCCGCCGATGCCGCCGGGCTGGTTCTGCCGGGTGGCTTCCCGGAGGAACATGCGGAAGCGCTCGCCGCCAACACCGTGCTCCGGGCCGCGGTGGCCGAACAGGCGCAGCGTGGGCTGCCGATCCATGCCGAATGCGCGGGCCTGCTCTACCTTGCCGCCTCGTTGGACGGTCACCCGATGGCGGGTGTCCTCGATGCGGTCGCCGAATTCGGTCCGCGCCTGACCCTCGGTTACCGAGAGGCCGTCGCCCTGGCCGATTCCCCGCTGTGGCGGGCGGGCGAACGGGTGCTCGGCCACGAATTCCACCGGACCCGATTGGTCGCCGCCGGCACCCCTACCTCCGCCTGGGCCTGGCGCGCGGGTAGTGAGCAGATCAGGGAAGGGGCCCTTGTGCACCAAGTGCACGCCTCCTATCTGCATACACACCCCGCAGGGAACCCGGCCGCCGTGCACCGCTTCGTTTCCAGCGCCCGCGCTCACCGGCGTGCGTTTGCCGCCGCGACCACCCGATGACATCCTCGGATCCCGCCGCGGCGGCACCCCGCCTCGCCGTCGGCCTGGGACTGCGTCCCGGCGGGTGCGCCGATCACATTCTGGCAGCGCTGGACACGGTGCTGCCCAGTGCGCGGATCGCCTGCCTCGCCACCATCGACCGGCGCGCCGGCGAACCGGGTCTGGGCGCGGCTGCCGAGAGGTTGGGGGTGCCGCTGATCGGATTCACCACCGATCAGCTCGCGCACGTCCAGGTGCCCAACCCGTCCGGCAAAGCGATGGAAGTATTCGGAATTCCCGGCGTCGCCGAGGCCGCGGCACTGCTGGCCGGCTCCGGCCCGCTGCTGGTACCGCGGCGAGTGGTATCGGGGGTGGTGATCGCTGCGGCCGCCACGCGCGCCACGGTGATCACCGGTGCTATGGGTTGATACCTCACTGATTCACTAGCCGTGAATCAGTGAGGCAACGGTGTTTGTTCTGTAGGCGCGCCGTGCTCGACTGCCTAACTCAAGGGGCGACCGACAGCAGGTCCGCGAAACCGGTGGGGTCGTGGCGGCCGACGCTGGCGTGTTCGAACAGGCCCCAGCCCTCGGCGTCGCCGCAGCGGGCGTGGGCGATGTGGTCGGTGACGCCCCATGGGATTCGCCCGGCTATCGCCGGGTCGGTGAGGTCGTAGCTGTTCGCCCACGACCAGTCGCGGCCCTTCCACTGACCGTGCAACCAGTCGGGATCGCCGCCGTAACCGCACCCGATGTGCAAGGGGATCCCGGTGACGGTGCGGATATCGATGGTCAGCGGTTCCCCGTCGGGGGTCCGCAGTTCGAGGGTCGCGGCCTCCGGGTGGCGGGTGCCGGAACGGTAGTCGATGGTGACGTGCGGCCAGCCCAGTTGTTCGACCGAACCGTCCGGGAACACCCGGACCGCGTCGTTGAGTGTGCGGTAGCCGTCCGGATTCTCCTGCAGGATCACCACCACCGCGAAATCGTCGAATCGCAGCGGTACGTAGAGCCACCAGAATCCGCCGGTGCCTTCGGTGGCGGCGCGGCCCGGGGGTT
The DNA here is from genome assembly GCF_029868325.1 of Nocardia carnea. Taxonomy (GTDB): domain Bacteria; phylum Actinomycetota; class Actinomycetes; order Mycobacteriales; family Mycobacteriaceae; genus Nocardia; species Nocardia carnea_C. The sequence goes on along the minus strand of NZ_JARWNW010000301.1, from coordinate 13,265 downwards.
CGGCCTCGCCGACCGGACGGATACCCCACGACCGATCGCGGGTGCCCATCCACACGTCCGGGTCGACGGTAATGTCCTCGCCGCCGAGCGAGATCGTGCCGGCCCACGAGCCGACCTGCGCGAACCGGGAGGCATCCAGCGTCGGGCGGTTCCCGGCGAGCATCACATGGGGTTGTTCCTGGACCGCGGGGAACGAGCCCGTCCAGGTGAGGTCGAGTCCGAGTTCGTCGTGCTCGCACAGCACCCGGATCGTGTGCAGCGGTTCGACCACTTCGATCCGGTAGCCGCCCACCGCCAGGTCCAGGCTGCGGTCGCTGCGGGCGTCGGAGAAGCGCACCGAGGTGATTTCGTCACCGCGGCGCAGCGCCGCGTAGGCGTCGACGACACCCAGATTGGGATAGACGCCGAAGCCGGTGACCAGCATGGTGGCGCCGTCCCGGTTGTGTGCGTTGAAATAGCTGCGGTCGTAGAAGTTGCGGTCGCTGGTGGCGGCGCGCGCGATCGGCAGCGGGGTCTGGTGGATCGGGTATTCGTCCAGTGGGCCCGGGGTCGAAGCGGGTGTGCGGGCGGTGTTCTCGCTCAAATCAATCCCATCCGTAGGTGCCGTCGAGCATGGCCTCCAAGGTGGCCCGATGCATGATGTAGTCGTCGCGGTCGGCGGGGGCGGTGTCCTCACCCATATGGATCATCCGGCGTTTGATGCGGGCCATCACGATCGCGTGCCGCAGTGCGGCGTAGGTGAGGTGGAAATCGAGGTCACGTACGGTGTGGCCGGTCAGTTTCTCGTACTGCGCGACCACCTCGTCACGGCGTAGGAAATCGGGTAGCCCGGGCATATCGAAGCCGGTGGCGATATCCTGGAAGAACCTGTGCAGGAAGATCATCCAGGCCAGGTCCAGCTCCCGCGGGCCCAGCGCCGCCATTTCCCAGTCCAGTACCGCGATCGGTGTGCAACCGTCGTAGATGATATTGCCGGGACGGGCATCGCCCCAGCTCAGGACATCCGGACCCGGATCGTCCGGGAAATTGTGTTCCAGCCAGTCGAAGGCCCGCTCGATCAACGGAATCTCGAAACCGTCGTCCACCAGCGCCCACCGGTACCAGTCCCGCTGGGCGGCGAGGTGACGGCGCAGCGCCGGGCCGGGCCCGTCCAGCTCCGGAAAACGCCGGGCCGGTTCGGTGATCGCGTGGATCCGGGCGAGTACCTCGAGGGTGTTGCGGGTCAGCTCGGCCCGTTCGGCAGGTTCCGCGTCGTACAACCAGCCCGCGAATACATACGGCGGGTTGTCGCCGGGGATGCGGCCGTCGACCCGGTCCATGACGAAGAACGGGGCGCCGCACACGGAGTCGTCGGTTTCCAGCCAGCGCAGCGGCGGTACCGGTACATCGGTGTGGGCGGCGACCTCGCCGATGATCCGGTACTGCAGCGGCAGGTCGTAGTCGCGGAACACCGGGAACGCCCCCGCTTCCGGCACCATCCGCGCGACGTAGGACCCCTCCTGTGGTGCACCCGCGGACGTCCACCGGGCATCGAACAACACCGATGCGCTGGACAGTCCACCGGACAGCGGCCGGTGCAGCGATTCGATCACCGGCGGCTCGTCGGCGGCCACCCGCGCCTGCAACCAGCCGGTGAGCTGGGCGGCGAGGGTGTCCAGATCGCGTTCGCTGGTGGTGAGCTGCAGATGTTCGGTGGGGTTTATCTCATCGGGCATCATCGTCCTCCTGACGCCATCGGCCACAGTGCGCGGACCTGCTCGGATCGGCACTCGAGCGCTGGTGGCATCGGGGATACCGGCCGCCCGCGTGCCGCAGACTGTAACGCGTTTCAGTCCGGCGCGGAGACGATTCGTGCCGATCGCCGAGTCACCGGATCACCGGTATCGCCCCGCGTAAGGGATGCGCGGGCCATAATCCCCAGCACGGCCCGGAAATACGCAGACAGGGCCGGGCAGGAGGTGGTGAATGGCCGAGCCGACCCGTCGCGGGTATCCGGCACCGTCGGCCCCGGCGCCCGCGAATGCCGGGGAGCAGAGTGGGCGCCGGTGGTGAAACGCCTACGCGAGGCCGCCGCCTATTCCGTTGCGGCCGTGCTACTCCTGGTGCTCGGTGCGGCGATACGGCCACTGTTCATCGACGATCCCGCGCCTCGGGAAATACTCACCGACGTCGAACTGGGATTCGTGCAGGACATGGCGGCGCATCACCATCAGGCGCTGATCATGGTGCAACGGCTCGACCCCGGCGCCGACCCCGCTGTTCTGGGTCTGGCCCAGCAGATCGACGACACCCAGCGGTCCGAAATCGGCATGCTGCTGGGCTGGTTGCGAATGGCCGGAGCCCCGGCGGCCAACTCCGATCCGATGGCCTGGATGCCCGAGGAATCGCTCGACGGCCACAGTGCGCACGACGGGCACAGTGCGGATGACGGCCACAGCGCGGACGACCGGCACAGCGGGCATCCGACGACCATGCCCGGTATGGCCACCCAGGAGCAGCTCGACGCCCTGTCCGCGGCGCGTGGGCGCGCCGCCTCAGTGCTGTTCCTGCAGCTCATGCAGGCCCACCACGACGGCGGTATCGCTATGGCTCGGGTTGCCGACGCAATGCTCGCCGGTGGTGTGGTCAAACAGGTCGCCCGGGAAATGATCAGTGGTCAAACCCAGGAGTCCGGGCTGATCGCCCTGCTGCTGACCCAGCTCGAGGCCGCACCTTCGGGCTGATCCGGAATGATCATGAGGCGAAGGCGGTTACTCGTTGCTATGAGCACACTTCCGCTGCCGGATACCTTGAAAAAGCATATCGACGAGAACCGGCTGTTCGTCACCGTGGCCACCGTCGGGCGGGACGGACATCCTCACCTCACTGTTACCTGGCTGATCCGTGACGGCGACGATCTGCTCTACTCCACCACCACCGATCGCGTGCAGGGCAAGAACCTCGCCCGCGACCCGCGGATTTCGGTGCTGATCACCGCGCCGGACAACCCGTACCTCTACGCCGAGGTCAAAGGTACCGCCACGTTGACGCCCGATCCCGAACTGCTGGTCGGCAACCGGATCTCACGGAAGTACACGGGCAAGGACTACGCCGACTTCAACCCCGACGCCGTGAACGACGGCCCTCGCGTGGTCGTACGCATCACGCCGAACAAGATCACCGGACGTCTGTAGTCCGGAAACCACAGGGCTCTCGTGCCGGCCCCGATCCGTTCGCCCGGACATCGGGACGGTTCGGGATCCGCACCAGGGATACTCCGGTCCCGGGACCGATCAGGCGGCCTGGGCTTCGTCCTGGGCGTGCTGGGCGCGGGCCACTTCCGCGGCGGTGTAGCGCAGGGTCAGTGCGATCAGTCCGACGAGCAGGGCACCGCAGGCCGCCACGAACATGGCCAGGGTGTATCCGTCGCCGAGGGCGGTGATCTCGGCGGGCGTCATCTGGGCGGGTTTGCCGGTGGTTCCGCCCTCGGAGAGGGTGCGGGAGGCGGCGAGCGGGGTGAGGACACCGATGGCGATGGGCGTGCCGAGGTTCAGGAACATCTGGCCGATCGCCGAGAGCGGACCGATCTCGTCCGGCGGCACTCCCACCAGGACGCACAGCGGAATGAGCACCATCGCGATACCGATCCCGAAACCGATCACCAGGAACAGCGGCAGCAGCGTGGTCCAGTAACCGACACCGCCGTCCAGTGTCGACCCGTAGCCCAGCCCGGCCACCAGCACCACGGCGGCGCCCACCAATAGCCACCGCGGCGAGATATGCAGTGCCAGCTTGGTGGCGAGCGCGCTGCCCGCACCGACACCCAGGGTGAACGGGATGAACGAGATGCCCGCCACCAGCGGGCTGTACCCCACCACGTTCTGCACGAACAACCCGGCGAAGTAGGTGGTGGCGCCGAGTACACCGCTGGCCAGCAGGATCACCACGAAGGTGGCGACCCGGTCGCGGCTGTCGAACAGCGACCACGGCAGCAGCGGGTTGCCGACGTAGCGTTCGGCGAAGACGAACACCGGCAGCAGGACCGCGCCGGCGATCAGCGCACCGTAGACGTAGGGGCTGTCCCAGCCGAGTTCCGGGCCCTCGGTGGCGCCGAAGACGATCAGGGCGCAGGCCAGTGTGCCGAGGAACGCGCCCCGCACATCGAGTGTCAGCCGCTGATGGTCGGTATCGCGCAGGGCGGCCAGCGCACCGATGACGATCAACACGCCGATCGGCACATTGATCAGGAAGATCCAGCGCCAGCTGGCCTCGGTGAGCGCTCCGCCGATCACCAGCCCGCCGACCGAGCCCAGCGCCACCATCGACCCGAAGATTGCGAAGGCCTGGTTACGCACTTTGCCCGGTGCGAAAGTACTGGCAACCAGGGCGAACGCGGTGGGCGCGGCCAGTGCGGCGCCGGTGCCCTGGATGGCGCGCGCGATGATCAGCCACAGTTCGTTCTGCGCCAGCCCGCACAGCAGTGAGGCGAGCGTGAACAGGCCGACACCGGCGATGAACATGCGCCGGCGTCCGAACGAATCACCGATCCGGCCGCCGAGCAGCATCAAACCCGCGAACGGCAGGCCGTAGGCGGTGATGGTCCAGGCGCTGCCCGAACTGGACAGGCCCATTTCCTCCTGGAGTCGCGGCAGGGCCAGAATCACGACCGTGCCGTCCAGCACCACCATCAGCTGCAAACCGCTCAGGACGAGGATGGCGAGACCGAAGGCTCGCTTCGTCACCGGGTACTTCGCGGCTGGGGGGTTATCGAGCACAGTGGGTCACTGTAACCGACCGGTAGCGTCGGCGATCGGGGCGGCGCTGAACCCGGCGGTGGGCCCGATCACAATGATCGCGGGCGGCCGGATCCCCTCCGACCGGACCCGTTCGGCCACATCCGCGAGCGTCGCGCGCAGCACCCGCTGGCCCCGCAGCGTGCCCTCCTGAATCACGGTGGCGGGGGTATCGCCCGGCCGGCCGCCGTCGCGCAGGACCGTGGCGAACTGCTCGATCCGCTCCACCGCCATCATCAGCACGAGCGTGCCGCGCAGGCGGGCCAGCGCGGGCCAGTCCACCAGGGAATCGGGATGGTCCGGCGGGATATGGCCGCTCACCACCACGAACTCGTGCGTTACGCCCCGGTGGGTGACCGGGATACCGGCCGCCGCCGGGACCGAGATGGGGCTGGTCACGCCCGGGACCACCGTCACCGGGACCCCGGCGTCGACGCACGCCTCGAGTTCCTCGTAGCCGCGCCCGAAGACATAGGGGTCGCCGCCCTTGAGCCGGACCACGAACTTGCCCGCCCGCGCACCCTCGACGAGTGCCGCGTTGATCGCGTCCTGCGCCATCGCCCGCCCGTAGGGGATTTTCGCGGCGTCCACGACTTCGACGTCCGGCCCGAGTTCGGCCAGCAGTTCGGGCGGCGCGAGCCGGTCGGCGACCACCAGATCGGCGCGGGCCAGCAGTCGCCGGCCGCGGACGGTGATCAGGTCCGGATCACCGGGGCCGCCGCCGACCAGCGCGACCCCCGGCGTCATCGGGGTCGCATCGTCGGTCACCACACCCGATTGCAAAGCTTCCAGCAGCGCGGTCCGCACCGCCGCCGAACGACGGTGCCGGCCACCGGCGAGAACGCCCAGCGTCATCCCGTCGTAGCGGGCGGAGGCGGGGGTGACCGCGGTACCGGACTGGGCATGATCGGCGCGTACACAGAAGATCCGCCGCCGTGTCGCCTCCGCGACGACCGCGGCGTTGGTCTCGGGTTCGTCGGTGCAGGCGATCGCGTACCAGGCGCCGTCGAGGTCGCCGTCGGCGTAATCGCGCAGCGTGAGCGTGAGCCGGCCCCCGGTCGCCATACCCTCCACCGCGGGCGTGGCCTCTCGGGCGATCACTTCCACGACGGCCCCCGAAGCGATGAGCAGCCCCAGCCGGCGCTGTGCCACCGTGCCGCCGCCGACGACGACAACCCGCCGTCCGTTCAGATCGAGCCCCACCAGGTAGTTCGAATCCCCGGAGGCAAGGTGGTCGGTATCGGCTGACGTATTCGGCACAAGGTGCGAGCCTACTTCCGGAGGCCCGGCCCGCCGCAGCCGCCCGCCGGACCCACGGAGTCTCCGGTGAGGACGACCAGCTCGGTATCCGAGGCGACCTCGATGCGCAGGCCCGCCTTCCGGGCGACCCGGGCCAGTCCCTGGGCATCGGCCGGCTCGGCGCGGGTCAGGACCAGCGCGCGAGCCAGCAAACCTTTGTGATGTTTGTTGAAATGGCTGACCACTGTGCGTGACCCGTCCTCGTGTTCGGTGAGCACTGTGGCCGTGACGGCGCCGGGGACCCGGCCGAGCTGCTGATAGGTGCCCGACCGCAGATCGACCACCAGCTCGCCGGCCGCCGCATCGCGCAGTGCCGGTCCGAGATGATCACGCCAGACCGCCGACAGCGTCGGGCGACCCGGAAGTTTGGACCCACCGGAGAGCCGGTAGGCCGGGATCGGGTCGTCCGCGCGGACCGCGCCGAACAGCGCCGAACCGATGGCGAGCCGCGTATAGGCCTTGGCGCGCTGGGCCTTGGTGAACGACCGGGCGTCCAGCGCGTCGTACAGCACACCGGTATAGCGCTCCAGCGCCGGCCGGGTGGGTGAGCTGCGCAGCGCGGCATTGCGGGCCAGTTCCGCGTCGGCGTTCTTGCCCAGCCCCAGCGCCACCCTGGCGGCGTCGGGATCACCGGCCAGTTTGCCGAGGTCGTCGATCAATCCGTCGCGGACCTCGGTCAGTGTGTCGAAGGCCAGCGCGCTCAGGTCGAGCGGCCCGCCGGTACCGCCGTCGGATTTCGTCTCGGAAGGAGGGAGGAGCACCAGCACGAGCGGTTACGGTACCGGTCCGTGCGGACGAACCCCGGACGTGCCGCCGGTGTCCCCGGCCCCGGCGGCTCAGCGCACGGCTTTGAGGAACTCGCGGGTGCGTTCGTTCTCGGGTGCGTTGAAGATCTGGTCGGGCGTCCCTTCCTCGATGATCCGGCCGTGGTCGAACATCAGTACCCGGTCGGAGACATCGCGGGCGAAACCCATCTCGTGGGTGACGATGAGCATGGTGATGTCTGTGCTCTCCGCGAGCTCCCGCAGTACGTCGAGGACCCCGCCGACCAGTTCGGGGTCGAGTGCGGAGGTCACCTCGTCCAGCAGCATGACCTTCGGGTCCATGGCACAGCAGCGTGCGATCGCCACCCGCTGCTGTTGTCCGCCGGACAGCTGGGACGGGTGTGCCGTCGCCTTGTCCGACAGCCCGACCAGTTCGAGCAGATCGAGGGCCCGTTTGCGTGCCTCGTCCCGGGATTTGCCCAATACATGGATCGGCGCCTCGGTGATGTTCTCCAGGACACTCATGTTCGGGAACAGGTTGAACTGCTGGAACACCATCCCGACCTTCTTGCGCACCTCCCGGAGATGTTTCTCCCGGGCGGGCACCAGTTTGCCGCCGCGCTGCTCGTGGGACAGCAGTTCCCCGTCGACCCGGATGGTGCCGCTGCTCACCGCCTCCAGGGTCATGAGCAGCCGCAGGATGGTGGTTTTCCCGGAACCCGAAGGCCCGATCAGCGTGACCTTCTCTCCGCGCCGGACGCTGAAATCGAGGTGGTCGAGCACCGTGAGATCGCCGAAGCGTTTGACCACGCCGTCGAATTCGATCATCGGCTGCGCTTCGGCCGGGGTGCCGGAGACCGGTTCAGTAGTAGGCAAGTCGCTTCTCCAGTCGTCTGATCAGCACCGAGGTCGGATAGCTGGCCACCAGGAAGAACACGCCGGCCAGGGTCATCGCCTCGAGATATGCGTAGTGACGGGCCCCGAACTGCTGTGCGGCGGTCACCAGTTCGACGACGGTGATGGCGAACAGGAACGGGGTGTCCTTGAACATCGACACCGCGTTGGTGCCGAGGGCGGGCACACTGGCCCGGATCGCCTGCGGCAGGATCACGGCCCGCCAGGTGCGCACCGGCGGCAGCGACAGCGCCCGCGCCGCCTCCCACTGGCCCGGCGGAACCGATTCGATTCCCGCCCGGTACACCTCCGCCAGATATCCGGCGTAGTGGATACCGAGCACCACGACCCCGATCTGCAGGGCCGAGAACTGCGGTAACAGCGTGTAGGCGAACAGTAGCTGCACCACCAGCGGGGTGAACCGGATGAATTCGCTCACCGCGTGCACCGGCCACGCGATCCAGCGGGGGAGTGAACGCCGGATGATCGCGATCATCAGCCCGAGCACCGCGGCGATCACGAACCCGAGCACCGTTGCCAGCAGGGTGATCTTGAACCCGTCCCACAGCACGGGCAGTGCGTCGGCGGCGCGTTCCCAGCTCCAGTCGACGGTCATAGCGCCTCCTTCCCGGCGGATACATACAGTCCGCGGAGGCCGGAGTACCGGCGGGGACAGCGCATCACGGCGTCACCTTCTTCCCTGCCGGCGCGGTGCCGGAGACCGACTCCAGCGACGTGTCGGGGGCAAGGCGCAATACGTCACGCAGGGACGGTCCGCGGCCGAGCTTGTGTTTGGCCCGCGCTTCCAGCAGGTTCATCCCCAGGCTGAGCAGATAGGCGATCACGAAGTAGATCAGCAGGCCGATATCGTAGGCGAACAGGGTGTCGCCGGTACTGTCCCGCAGTTTCTCGATCTCGAAGGTCAGATCCTGCAGGGTGATGTAGGAGGCGACCGCGGTGCCTTTCAGCAGGTGTACCAGCAGGTTGGCCAGCGGCGGAATCATCAGCGCCCACGCTTGTGGGAAAAGCACCCGGCGCAGCCGCTGCCAGGGGCTGAATCCCAGCGCTACCGAGGCCTCGACCTGCGCTTTCGGCACCGAGTTCAATGCGCCCCGAACGACTTCCGCACCGTAGGCGCCGTAATTCAGCCCCAGTGCGAGGATTCCGCAGAACACCGGGTCGAGCTGATATCCCAGTAGCGGCAGCACATAATAGAACCAGAACAGCTGCACCAGCAGTGAGGTGCCGCGGAAGAACTCGATCGAGATCCGGGCGGGCCCGCGTACCAGGATGCTGCGTGCCCGGGCCGTCGTTCCCAGTGTGAGGGCCAGGACGAAGGCCAGCACCGCTCCGCCGACCGTCAGTTGCAGGGTGATCAGTAAACCTTCACCGATACGCGGCAGCGCATCGGTGAGGGCGTCGAGATTGTTCACCGGTCACCTCTCCCTTCCGGTCCCGGCGGGCCGGAGGAGAGACGTGCCGGTGTGCAGTTGTCGACCGGCACGATCAGATATCGCCCGCGCACAGCTTGGCGGTGGTCAGCTCGGGGTCGGGCAGTTCGGCTTCGGTGAAACCGAATTCGCCGACGATCGACAGGTACTTGTCCTTGTCCGAGGTGATCTTGCGCAGCTCCGCGTTGTAGGCGTCGAGCAGCTCCTTATTATTGGTCCGGAAGACCGTACCGCCGGCACCGACCTGCGGTTTCCCGTCGATTTCGGCGACGAACGATTCGGTGACCTCGACCGGTGCGTCCGGGTTGTGGTCGGCCAGCCAGTTCAGCGAGATCGCGGTGAGCGCGAAAACATCCGAGCGGCCCGAGGTCACCGCATCCATACCGTCCTGCGGGCTCCCGACCTGGGTGGCGTCGATACCCAGCGAGGTGGCGTAATCCGATTCGATGGCGCCCGTCATCACGGCCATTTTGGCGCCTTTGTCCTTGATCGACTGCATATCGGTGAGCCCGAGCGGATTGCCCTCCTTCACCATCAACGCCGTGGTGTACATGAACTCGGGCTCACTGAAAGCGGCCTGTTCGCACCGCTCCGGCAGGATCGACATCCCCGCGCTCACCGCATCGAAACGCTGCGCCTGCAGACCCGGGATCAAGGCACCGAAATCGGTTTGCACACCCTCGACCGTCTCGATTCCGAGATTGCGGAAGATTTCGCGGTGCAGGGCCACCGTCGCCCCGGTGAGCTGACCGTTCTCCTCGAACGAATACGGTGCCTCGCCGGCGAACCCGACGGTGACGGTGCCCTTGTCCTTCAGGGACTGCAGGAGGTCACCACCGGCCGCCGTATCGGTCTTGGTGCACCCCGACAGCGTCGCCGCGGTCAGCACTGCACCCGCGACGAGTGCGATTGCGCGCGCCCTTGATTTCCTGGTTCCCATCACGGCCGACCTTTCCACGGGGCGCTGACGCGGGCTCTCCGGTATCGATATATGCGAGGCATGCAGGTCAGCGACCATTTTCAGTTTGTGCGGAACGTTTTCACCGAAATCCCGGTGGAACGAACCCTAGCGGCGTCCGGTTCCGACTCTCGGCGCCGCAATGAAGCTGCAAAGAAAAGTTCAAAATATGTATATCACAAAGTTATTCAAACGTGTTTCAAATGTTATTTGTGTTCGGGTCTCGGGTTGTCCGGAAACCTGCCACGACCGGCGCGGACCCGGCCGAGCGCGGCACCGGCCGGGCAGCAGGGAATAGGGTGTCGGCCGGGATCGGGCAGGGTCTACGCTGAGCAACCGTGATCACCCGCCTCTCCCGCCTCTTCCTTCGTACGTTGCGCGACGACCCCGCCGACGCCGAGGTGCCCAGCCACAAGCTGCTGGTGCGCGCCGGCTATGTGCGCCGGGTCGCGCCGGGGGTGTACTCGTGGCTGCCGCTGGGCCTGCGGGTACTGCACAAGGTCGAGGAGGTGGTGCGCGAGGAGATGAACGCCATCGGCGGGCAGGAGATCTCACTACCCGCCCTGCTGCCGCGCGATCCCTACGAGGCCACCAACCGCTGGACCGAATACGGGGACAGCCTGTTCCGGCTGCAGGACCGCAAGGGCGCCGACTACCTGCTCGGCCCCACCCACGAGGAGCTGTTCACGCTCACCGTGAAGGGCGAGTACAACTCCTACAAGGATCTGCCCGTCACCCTGTACCAGATCCAGGCCAAGTACCGCGACGAGGAACGTCCCCGCGCCGGCATCCTGCGCGGTCGCGAATTCATCATGAAGGACTCCTACTCCTTCGACCTGGACGAGGCCGGCCTGAAGGCGAGCTACAACGCGCACCGCGAGGCCTACCAGCGGATCTTCGAACGCCTCGGCGTGAAGTACGTGATCGTCGCCGCGACCTCGGGCGCGATGGGCGGGAGCGCCTCCGAGGAATTCCTGGCCGACAGCCCCGTCGGCGAGGACACCTACGTTGTCTGCCGCGAATCGGGTTACGCCGCGAATGTCGAGGCCGTGGTCACCCCCGCGCCCGAGCCGCTGTCGCTCGAGGGGCAACCGGAGGCGGTCGTCCACGACACCCCGGACACGCCCACTATTGCCACCCTCGTCGACTGGGCCAACGCGGCCGGTATCGGTGAGCGCCTCGGCCGGCCGGTCACGGCCGCCGACACGCTCAAGAATGTGATGGTGAAACTCCGGCATCCGGACGGCAAAACCGAGATCGTCGGTATCGGAGTCCCGGGCGACCGCGAGGTCGACGACAAACGGCTCGGCGCCTCGGTGGAGCCCGCCGAGGTCGAACTGCTCACCGACGCCGATTTCGCCGCCAACCCGTTCCTGGTCAAGGGGTATATCGGCCCGAAGGGGCTGCAGGCCAACGGTATCCGCTACCTGGTCGATCCCCGGGTGGTCACCGGAACGTCCTGGATCACCGGAGCCGATGCTCCCGGTAAGCACGTGGTCGGCCTGGTCGCCGGTCGTGATTTCACCCCCGACGGCACCATCGAAGCGGCGCAGGTACGCGACGGCGATCCCTCGCCCGACGGCCGCGGCACCCTGGTCTCCGCCCGCGGTATCGAGATCGGCCATATCTTCCAGCTCGGTTACAAATACACCGACGCCTTCGAGGTCGACGTCCTCGGCGAGAACGGCAAACCGGTACGGCTCGTCATGGGCTCCTACGGCGTCGGGGTGTCGCGGCTGGTCGCGGTGATCGCCGAACAGCAGCACGACGACAAGGGCTTGCGCTGGCCGGGCGAGGTCGCGCCCTACGACGTGCATGTAGTGATCGCGAACAAGGACGATGCCGCCCGCACGGGCGCCGAACAGGTTGTGGCCGAACTGAACACCCAGGGTGTGGACGTTCTCTTCGACGATCGCACCGCCTCACCCGGTGTGAAGTTCAAGGACGCCGAACTGCTCGGAATGCCCTATGTCCTGGTCATCGGCCGCGGCTGGGCCGAGGGCAAGGTGGAACTACGCGACCGGTTCACCGGTGAAGCCCTCGATATCCCGGCTGATTCGGCGGTATCGGCAGTACTGGAGCGCATCCGGAGCTGATCCCGGATCGCGACGAGGGGTGCGTTCCCGGAATGGGAGCGCACCCCTGTGCTTTGTCGGGTCCTGTCGTGGCGGACCTCGGATCGGCCGGACGATCCGGCGAGTAGCTCAGTTTCTTGAATCGTTCTGCTTCAAGGGCGGATTGCGTTGCGCGTCAACTGCTCCGCAGCCGCATGCACGGCGGTGGCGGCATCGCGCCGCTCGGTGATGGAGTAGCTGATGATTGCGCCCTCGTGCAGGCTCAGTAGCTGCACCGCGACCGTTTCGTGGTCGGCCGCTCCGGCTTCGGCGAGTAGTTGATCGAACAGCTCGTACAGCCATGTCTTCTCGGCGACGATCACTTGCCGGCCCGGATGGTCGGGTTCGGGGAGTTCGGCGAAGGCGTTGATGAAACTGCAGCCCCGGCTGTTGTCCGGGAGCCATTCCGGTAAGACGTCGAATGGTGTCAGGACGCGCTCGACCGGGTCGGTCCGGTCGGTCAGTCGGGCCTCGATCAGGGTGCGCCAGCGGCGGTCGCGCTGTTCGAGGTAGGTGACCAGCAGGCCGTCCTTCGAGCCGAAGCGGTCGTAGAGGGTTCGTTTGGTCACGCCGGATTCGGCGGCGATGGTATCTACCCCGACCGCGTGGATACCGCGTGTGTAGAAGAGCTCGGCGGCCGTATCGAGTATCCGTTGCGCCGCCGGTGTCAGGGGCGTAGTCGCGTCGTGCGCGGGTGTGGACATATCCGTATCCCTTATCCCTTGCATTCACAGGTCTGTGAACCTAGTCTATCCACAGCGGCAACTTCACAGACCTGTGTAGTGGAGGTAGGTATGAGACGAACAGTGCAGACGGTGGCCCGTGCCTTGCGGGATTTTGCCCTCGGGATTCATCTCGCCAACGGCATACGGCACGGCGTAACGCCGCGCACCGAGAAGCGGGGCCGCCCCGCCCAAAACTAGGAGCCCCGCGCGGGGGGCGGCCGCCCCGGGGGGATAATCAACCCACCCAGAGAATAAACAAGAATGAAGGACCGGCCGGGGGGGAGATGG
>NZ_JARWNW010000300.1 GCF_029868325.1 Nocardia carnea | reverse complement strand
CGGGCGCGGTCGGGCCGGCCCGCCCCCCCCCCCCCCGCGCGCCGCGCGCGCCCCCCCCCCCCCCCCCCCCCCCGCGCGCCGCGTGCGCCCCCCCCCCGCCCGCCCCCCCCCCCCCCCCCCCCCCCCCCCCCCCCCCCGGCCGCAAGACGGTCGAAGCCCCGTCGGCGACGGCCGACGCACCGACACGCCGGCCGCCCCCGCTCCCCGCCCACAGAATCCACCGAACCCCACGCGCGTTTTCCGCGAAGATTGCCGTCAGCTCCCGCCGGTCGAGGGACGCGTAACACCGGTAGCACCGACGGCACGTCCACGGTCCGGGCCCGCGTACAGCGTGCGGCATGTCGATGTCCCGGGGAATCCTCCCCAGCGGATCACCGTCGCCACGATCGCGGTCCACGTGAGCGCGCCTCCGGATGTGCCCCGCGCGGATGTGCATCGGGTGATGGAATCCGTACAGACAACCGTCGACAGCGCCTTCAACCGCGGCTACGAACTCCCGGGCGGCGAACGGATCCTGCTCGATATCGTTTACACCAGCGATCCGGCGGCCGCGAATATCTGGGTTTCCGTCGATCCCCGGCAGAACGGGCCGAGCATCTGGAATCCGCATCACGCGGATCCCGGCACTCTCGCCGGCTTCGTGCGCGACCAGTTGGGAATCGGTCCGAGCCGACCAGGGGATCCCGGCCTGAACACCGCGGACCTCCGCGTGATCGGCAACGATATCGCCACCGCGAATACCCGCGCCCCCTTCGCCGACCCTTCCCAGGGCCGAGTCTTCGCGGATGGATACCTCCGGCCTGTCGAACGCCCGGAATACCAGGCCGCCGTCGAGGACGCCCTGCGCAACGGCGACCACTTCCAGATGTTCGCCGACCCACGAACAAATCCCTACTTCTCGCGAATCAACGACGGCGGTACCAGCGTTCCCGGCCGCAACAACAATTGCGTCGAAAGCTGCATGGCTCTCCTCTCGTCGTTCTTCGGCCGGCCCCTGGTTGCCGCGCCGTGCTGGCGAGCCGAGCAACCCGATGCGCGGGGACGGGTGACGGCCGGCGAGGCCGACAGCCTGCGGCGCTCGGCAGCCTGGCTCGGCCAGGATCTGCGGTCCGGATTCGACCTCGGCAGCACCATCAACGAGCAGTTCCGCGGACTGCACGATCAAGTCGCTCGCATGGGGCCGGGTGCCGCGGCGTTCGTGGTCAACCAATGGCATGCCCGTGACCCCGCCACCAGAGAATTCCAGTACAGCCCCGACGGCCGGCCTGTCATCGACGGCAACCACGCCATCGCCATCGTCTACCCGCTCGGCGCCGACGGCCCGGTATGGGTGGACCCCCAGGGCAACCGTCTGGCCGAAGGCCCGCCGCAGGACCTGATCGCCGACTCGGCCGGCCTATGGTTCAACGTCATTCCCTCCCCGATAGGAGTACCCGATGCCGGCACAGTTCGAGACCGAGGAACAGGTGAAAACCCATCTGGCACAGATCCTCGAAACCGATCGGGAGTACCGGATCTACCAGATCGATCACGGGTGGGTGTGCTCCCCGATACCGACCCAGCACGAAACGTCGACCCAACAGGACGTCGGGATGCCGAAACTGGTAGTCGACGCGGAGAACGGAGCGATCTACGAGTACCCGAGCTGGTCGCTCGGAATGATCACCAGCAGCTTCCACACCTCCAAGGAGGAGGGCAGCCGACCCCAGGCCGTACAGATCTACCCCAGGCAACCCCCGCCGCCCCCCGCATGGACCCCGGAACCACCCCGAACTCACCATCGCGCCCCCCAGGTGCATATCCAGAAGGAATGGGAGGAGGCCCTGTCAGTCGGGTACACGGTGACCTTCGACAACCCGTTCCTGGCCGGCAAGCTGTTCCTCCTGGGGATCAACAAGCAGACCCGTCACGTCCAGCCCATGGGGGATTTCCAGCCCGGCGACCGGACACCGGAACAGGTGGCCGCGTGGATCACGCAGTACCGCCTCACCAACCGGGGGGCATGGCCCGACCGGGGGAGTTTCGACCACTAGGCCCGACACCCCCCACCACCGCGGGCGCCGGCCGCGCGACCGAACGCGACTTTCTCGACAACCGCCGAGACGCCGAGCGTCAGGACGGCGAGATCTCCTTCGACAGCTACCTCCCCAACGGGGAGCCGGTGGTGCACCGCCCTGAACTCACTGCCATCGGCGACGACTTCCGCACGCATATGGTTCGTCACAACGTACGCAACGAAGGAGAACACGACGTAGTCGTACACGGCACTGAAAGTGGTGCACCGATCCCCGGATTGCACGACGAAGTACACCCTGAACAGATCGTCCGGGCCATACTCGACAACCCGCACTACGAACCGGGTACACCAGTACGACTATTGGCGTGTTTCAGTGGCAACGAGTTCGGCTGGGCGCAGTATGTGTCCGATCGCCTGGGCGTACCGGTGCGCGCTCCCACTGATGCAGTGGGAGCGCCCCGCATCCCGGGTTCGACCGCAATCATTCGCGATCATGGAGTGTGGGTCACTTTCCATCCGAATACGGAACATCAACCTACCGGTTCATTTCATGAACGAGGTCAACTACCCGATACTGCGGGTGCAGAATACAATGGCCGACGGTCGGCCTACGGCCACCCGCCGGGCTGGGACTTCATGGGCAACGAACGGAGCCGATTCGAGGATCCCGAGACCATGAATTGAACCAGTCCGCCACATTGCCAAGCCATTGCCGGAGACGAAACAAGGAAATCGATAGTGACACTGAAGCCGGTCGGACTGTACCGCGAGATGTACAAGCCCGGACGCCACCAGGAACTACCCTCGATATTCGACGCGTTGACCAGCGGCGCCATAGGTGATCGCGAACGCATTGCGCAGTACATGGAATCCTCTCCAGGAGTCCTCGATGTCCTCGACGTAGTTACAGATGTGCTGAACAATACCGACAGAATCGCAAGCGCATCGTCTCTCATTTCCGATGGCGAGTGGATCTGGCGAGTCGATTCGGTCCACTACTTCGGTAAATACAATCTCGATATTCCGGAAGGGTTTCTCGAACATGTTCGCATGAGAAACTACGTCCCACCCAACGACGTCACACTCTCACCGGAATTCGAGTCCGAGATGCTCGAGTACTTCTAGAGTCACACAATACCTCGGACCTGGAAGGACTTACGCGCCGCCGAGTGTTCCACTACGTCAACCCGTAACGACCACAGTGCAACCCATTGAGCCCGGAGGGGTTTTCATGACCGATATTCGCATATTCAATCGGCTCGGAAGGCCCGCACTTCCACCTATATCGGAGAACGATCGGGCAACCGCACGCAGGAGCCCCGGGAAGTGGTTCTACTACGTGGATCCCGCGGTCAGTCGCGACGGACCGATCTTTCCGGAGAACGTTATGTCCGGGCGGAAAGCCGATGACGCAGGCAATGTGAGCGAAGAATACTGGATGAACGACGGATTCATTCCTGCCCCGAGTACAGCGGGAATGAAATTCGCCAACGAATTCGAAATGATATTCTGGCGAACCATGAAGGGGTACTGCCGTGCCGGCGACTTCGTGCGGGGACTTTCCGGAGCGGAATTATTGGCAGTTGCGCTCGAAGATATGCCTGATAAGGCGCCTCTGAAATACGAGGGCGAAGAAAGAGTGCTCGAGGTATACACATCGGCAAAGTTCCTACCCGCAGACACCAACCCCTTTCTTCGAATATCGCTGACCGGAATGTACATTCTGGATTACATCTGCCCCATTGAGAACACCGTCATCCATTTCAACCCCGGGGGCGCACCGAGCATGGGTTTGTGGGGCTCCATGATCCTCTCGCTGTGGAACGAACTCAAAGAAGTCGACGCGCAGATCAAGGCGGACGAGGAACAGGGCATCGTATTCGATGTACCACCCGAACCCGGTCGCCCGAGGAGTGTGTGAAGTTGTCCCGCTCGACCGGCAACCCCGGAGAGTGCCCGGGGCGATGGCATCGGCCGAGGATGGTTCATGGCTTGTCCCGGCGTTCGGGCAGTATCACCTACAGGATCAGCACGGCGAGTGGCAGGCCGATCGCGATGGCGAATCCGAGCGCGATCATTGTTCGGTCCTGTGCTGTGTGGTGAGTGCCGACCCGAGGGAATATTCCTGTGTTCCGGTGATCAGGTCGGCGGCTTGGGTGACCACCCACCACGGGGTGCGCGGCTTGAGGGCGCCGTAGTTCGGCAGCGGTGCCGACGCCGAAGGTGGCCTGCTTCCCGTGCGCCAGAATCGATTAAGCGAATCTGCCGGCTCGGTACGGTCGAATGAGGAGTGCTACTGGGACAACGCGTCCACCGCATTGCCGACGCGATCGAGACTCGTAGCGTACCGTTCGTCGACGGACATCCGGCTCGTGATGACCTCCACGATTTTCTGGCCGATACTGTCGAGCTCTGCCAGGCTCGACAGTATGTCGGTCTTGCGCATTTGCGCGAAATCAACCAAAGCAGCTCCGGTCTGCCAGCCGTCGTTGGCCTGCTTGGCGGGCTCGATCTCGTCGAATTGTTGTTCGAGACGGACACGCGAATCGTTGCTATCGGTGGAGATAGCTGTCCCGGCCTGGCGGGCCGTTTCGGGATCGATGCAGATTTCGGCCATGGTGAATCCTGTTCTGTCAGAAACGGCCGGTACACGGATGGTATTCGGCCGAGATCGGTTCCTCGGAACCCGGATCGACCAGCGCGGACCCGACAAGCAGCGCGTAACCGACGGTGACTACGAATGCGAGGCCCGCCATGATAATGGCCGGTACTTTGATGGCAATCGATTCGAACCGGAGGACCGACACAACGAACACGATCGCCGCGGCTCCCGCGACAAGTAAAAGGAGTGTGGCGGACCAGTTGAAAACTACTGCCGCCATCGGCACGTCGATATCCCGTGCGCAATGCGAAGCGAGCAGAGCTTCCTTTCGCTCGTCCAGTTTTCCGTCTGCTGCAACGAGCAGGAGTACAGCAGCGATGAAGCCCGCAACAACGACTGCGGCAGAGGGCAGGGCGAGGCGTTTCAACTACCAGGTCTCCTTCGGACGGATGACGCGAACGTTCTGAGTGCCGCCATCCTGGTTGGAGAATCCCATCCGGTTGGTCAAGCTCAAGTCCTTGCCGTTGGTGGTGTGCTGGGAATACAAGACATCCCCGTTGGGCAGCACTGCGGTGACCACCGCGGTGTGGTGGGCTTCACCGGCGTTGTAGTCGCCGACCTCCTGCGTGTGTTCCCAATAGAGCACGTCGCCCGGTTTCACGCCGCCCAAACCGACATCCTCCGCGCCGTTCTCCAGAAAGAGGTTCTTCTGCTTTTCCGCATTGAACCATGTGTCGGTGTAGCTCAGGCCTTGCAGGGAGCCCGGGCCCGGAGGGTCGAAGTCGATCCCAGCCGTTCGGCTCCGGTTCCAGCCGTCCGAATCAGTGGTCATATCGCCCTTGGGATCCAGACCAGCGGCGGCCAGCGTCGTCGAAACAAAGTGTGCGCAGTTGTTCTCGAATATATCTATCGAGGTGTCGTCCGCGTGGTCGCGGGCGAACTCCACCGCCGCGACTGCGTTGTAGCCGTTCGATCCCTCGAGTTCTTTCTTGACACTGTCGGGGATGCCTTCCAGCCCATGGAGTTCGACCGGCACCGCCAACATGAGTTGCTCTCGCCGGTCGACGGAAAGCGAATTCCACCATGCTTCCACTACATCGGGTGGCTGTCCTTGGGGTAGTGTTTCGCGGATTGCATCCAAGGCATCGGTCACCGCCGAGGATTGCTGGGCGGTCGCATCCTCCAAGGAGGCGGTGTCGACGTCGATGCTCAGTTTTCGGAGTGCCTCTGCGACTTCTTGATCGGCGCGGTTCGCCGCATCGATCGCATCCTTGATCAATGTGTTGTATCGGTTGCAGTCGTCCAAGGCAGTATCCGGATCATGATGACCGTCGGGGACAACCAGCACGTCGCCGTCGAGTCGCAGACCTGCTACTGCGCCGGCCGCGATCGCGGAGCTCGCCTGTCCTTGAGCAATGCGAGCGGCGTCTTCCAATGTGTCCAGCGCCGTTACAGCTCCCCGCAGCAGCACTGCGACTTCTTCCAGTTTGCCGGTGACATCCGAGATCCGATTCCGGACGATGTCGCCCAAGTAATCCGTCCAGGATTCCTCGAGCCGGCGAGATCCGTTTGCGTGGATCGCAGCGACGGCCTCCTCACAATCCTTGGCCGCGGCCAGTAGGTCGTCGGCTGCTGATTGCCACTTGCCTGGATCTGCCATTCGGAGTTGATGTAAATTCACAAGCCCCCCTTCTGCTCCCGGCCGCCTCCCAGCATAGGTCTGGTGATCGCCACACATCAAGCCGGGGCCAGCTACATTTTCGCTGGTGATGGGCGGATGGTTATGGCTTGTCGCGGCGTTCGGGCAGCGTTACCGACAGGATCAGCACGGCGAGTGGCAGGCCGATCGCGATGGTGAATCCGAGTGTGATCACTGTCCGGTCCCGCGCTGTGTGGTGATTGCCGACCCGAAGGGATAGGCCTGTGTTCCGGTGATCAGGTCGGCGGCTTGGGTGACCACCCACCACGGGGTGCGCGGCTCGAGGGCGCCGAGGTGGGGGATCACGACCGCGTCCGCGGCGTGCTCGAGGGCGTACTGGACGGCGATCAGCGCGGCCAGGACGGCGACGGTATCCGTGTGGACGGTGTGGACGATGGTCAGCCGGTGTTTTCGCGTCAGTGCTTCATAGGTGGCCGGGTCGTGGGTGCTGTGCAGGAGGGCAACCGCCCGTGTCGGTGCGTCAGGTTTCGTCACCATGCTTGCCCCTCCACGATTCGACACGGACGTACCGGGACCGGGCCGCACGCCCTCGGCCCGGCGATCACTGGTGGTCCTCGATGTACTGGGCCGCGAGCCGGAACCGGGGGCAGTTGTGTGTGGTGTGGTCGGCCATCAGGTGGATGGCGTGTGCTCGCCCGCGGATGGGGTCGGTGCTCTTGCAGGCTGCCGGGTGGTCGAGGTGGCGGAGGCCGGCAGCGACGCGTTCGAGGAGGTCGCGGTTGCGGGTGTGCCAGAGTCGGAGGGTGGCCGCCATCGACTGGTTGTGCGCGCGTCTGGTGGGGAGTTTCGGTAGTTCCTGACGCAGGTGGTCGTCGACCGGGGCGGTACCGGAAGGGATCGGGTCCACGCAGGCCGGCTCGCGGACGGTGGTTTCGGTGGAAGGAACGGGCATAACGGTCGGCTCCGGGTTCGGTCGGGGCGAAAGTCGAGCGTGCGCCTCTGCGGGTTGCGGTATTGATTGGTTTCAGCATTGCTGTGTTCTTGCGGTAGAAGGACACACCGAACCCGTACGGAGGCCGTACGCTGGCGGTAATTGCAGCGGAGGGGAGAACGCCGAAAGATGACGATTATCAAGTGGACTGGGCTTGAGGTTGCCGCGCTGCGTACGGCGTTGCGGGATACGCAGGTTCAGTTCGCCGACCGGATCGGTTGTTCGATCGAGTCGGTCGGCAAATGGGAACGCAGGGGCGCAGATATCACCTTGGGGGCAAAGTACGCCGAGTGTATGGACACCGCCCGCAGGCGGCTCGATGATGAACAGGCGGCCCGCTTCGAGCGGCTGGTGGAAGTCGGAGAACCCCATCAGCGAACTGGGTGTTTCGGAGCTGAAGTTCATCCTTCGGACCAAACGCCTACCTCTTCGGTAACATCGAAAGCCATCTCTCAAAGCGGAGAGAGATTCGCTCGTACCGATGTCGTTACAGAAGGCCGTGACGGTGCCGAGTCGGAGATTCACTTGAACGATGGGGGTGATCCCACGAAGCGGCGAGAAGCACTACGGGCGATGGGCATTTCCGCGATGACTGTTGGTATAGGTGTCGCCGGGATTGTCAACAATGCTGCGCAGGAGTCTGCAGAGCTGATGAACGCTGTCGAGCGTTCGCCGGCCGACCCGGATTCGCTGCACGATGCGGCTGAAGACTTGTATCGACTGGCATCGGACTATGCGGTCGATCCGGATATTTCGCGCATTTTCGTTCGGCTCACGGCTCTGCGGGATCAGATCGCAGCGGTGATTCACCGAACTGGCCGAGTCAGCGATCTGCAGGATCTGTACGTTCTATTTTCTGCGACCTGTGTGTTGCTGGCCTCGGTCTCCCACGATCTCGCTGAGCCACAGGCGGCGATGACTCAGACGAGGGTCGCCAGCCGATTCGCCGAGCTCGCCGGCCACAGCTCACTGCTGTCGTGGGTGTTCTGCACTCGGGCGATGATTGCTTCTTGGTGGGGTCGACCGGAACAGGTGTTGCGGGAGGTCGACAGAGCTGGCGCCAAGTATGGTCTCGCCGGCCTGCGGCTGGGCGGCCTCGAAGCACGCGCTCATGCACAGCGCGGCGACCGTGAATCGGCGCTGACGGCGTTACACGCTGCTAGGAGACAACGGGAACGTTTGCCCGGCGTAGGCGAACTGGCCGATCTCGGTCCGATCTTCACCTTCTCCTCGGCCCGCCAGCACTACTACGACGCCACGATATTCGCCAAGCTGGGCGACTGGACGAACACCGAGCGACAAGCGGAGGCTGTGATCGGCTGCTATGGGCCGACCCCGGATGCGTCGTGGCCGGTCACCCTGACGCTGGCCCAGGCAGACCTGGCACGGGCACGGCTACATCTCGAAGGCCCGCATTCATCTCTCGGCACCCTGCTGCCCGCACTGGAAGTGCCCGCGGTTCAGCATCTGCCGCAGTTTCGCGCCGCACTCCGAGCCATACAGAAAGACCTGGAGGCTCACGCTGCGGGCGCAAGTTCCGACGGCCGAATAATGCAGGACGCCATCCGGTCATTCGCGATGGTTTCGAAAATTGCAAAGGTGGGGGATGGCAGACTCGCTTGATCTTGCCCACCGATTACTCGCCCCGCGCATCGCCTATCTGATCGGCACCAAGGACGAGAACGAAATTGCCAACCTGATTCCCGTATCCAACCTGACATCAGTGTCCACGAAGCCGCAACAGGTAGCGATAGCGGTGCTCAAGCAGTGGCGGACATATAAGAATTTGCTGATGGCCGACGGATTCACGGTCACAGTGCCGACGATCCAGCAGTTGGAATCGGTGTGGAAACTCGGTGCGAGATATTCGAAGTTTTCGGTGGTTGATCCAGTCGAGAAGCTGGCCTCGTGCGGTCTGGAGTTGGATCGCGATGCCTCGCCTTACGGACCGGTTGTGCCCTCCGGGATCGGCTCGCTGAGTTGTCGGGTGGTGGCACGAATCGATCTGAACGGTGACCACGGCATTACGGTCGGGGAGGTGGAGCAGGTGTGGTTCAATCGGGAATATCTCACTGCGGAGGGTAAGCCGAAGGCCGCGACACCCCCGTTGATGCAGCAGACGGGGAATCTCTTCACCACTTCCGCGGAGGCGCTGGTTTCGGTGGACTACTACTGACATATGCCCGACAGATAGATCGAAATGGCCAGCTCTCGGCGAGGTGAGTGACCCTCGACGTCCACGTCAGCCTCGTATCTCGATTATCCGCAGCGACAGGCCCCGGTCATCCGGTCGGGGACCATATCGCAGGACGGGCACCGATCCTCCGCCCGGACCACTGTCGCCCTGGGGAATGTTTCCGGTACCGCGTTGGGCCGGGATCGCCGGCTCTTGCTTCGTTTCGAACGGTCGGCGGTGAGCCTTCGCGCCTTTTCCGCCAGGCGGCGCGCCGTCGCGGGAGCGGCTGGTTGCTTCCGGCGCGCGTGTGCAGCGTGTAGCTGCTCGACCGCCATCTGTTTGGTGACGTGAAGGAGCCCTGCGGCCCGCGCTGCGTCCCGGCAGGAGCGGGCCGAACCGGTCGGATTGCGCGAGAACCACGTCTTCGCGAACTCTTCCCACTGCTTCCGTGCTTTGGACGGCGGCGTTACTCCGGGATTCTTTACCGGCCGTGCTGCGGAACCGCCGCCGGCCTTGCGTGCGGGCGTCGCAGCGGCCCTTGGCGTACTCCTGGCGGCATGCCCTCCACCTCGCCGCCGTTCGCCGGCCGGCGAACGAATCTCGCGTACCGCGCCGAACTCGAACGGATCGCGTGGTCCGGGTCGTAGCGAGGGTCTTCGTCGCTCCGGTGTGCCCGGTTGCTGTACCAGTTGTTTACTGACATCGCACTGCCTTATCGATGACCCCTTCGGCGACCTAGGTTCACGCGAAGTATTCGCAGCATAGCGGTGGAATCCAACACCCAGATACCGCACGAGGGGCGGGTGGAGCTCGGTGTGATGGCGGCGGGCTTCGGCGAATCGCAGCCGAGGGTTCCGCCGCCATCGGACAGCGCCGTAGGTGCCGGGCTGCATGGCAAACATTCTCGGTAGATCAGCGACAGCCGATGTTGCCGTTGGGGCCGAGTGCGCCCAGTCGCGTACCGGTGGCTTTCGCCAAAGCTGCCAGGTCGTGGGCGCCTACCCGGGCGGCGATCGTGATGGCGATATCCGCCGCTGCGGCTGCGTCGGCGCCGGCCTCGTGGTGCTGGGCGACGCGGGTGCCGAGTGCCGCGGCGACCTCCTTCAACCCGTGCCGAGGCAGATGCGGAAGGTGTTGCTTCGCCCATCGCCGGGTGCAGCCGTATTCCCAGGTCGGGACCGGTATTCGGCTGTGGTCGCACGCTTGTACCAGCGCCGCCATATCGAAGGTGGCATTGTGGGCGATCACCGGAAGTCCGTCGATGACCGTCACTGCCGCCCGCAGTTGCTCGGCGAAAGAGGGTTGATTCGCGACCATTTCAGCGGTGATGCCGTGGATTCCGACGTTCACCGGATTGAAGCTGTCGACCGGTGCGGGCGGTCGGCAGAGCCAGGTGCGGGTGCTCACCCGGGTTCCGTTGCGGACGATAGCGACGCCGATCGAGCAGATGCTGCCGTATTTCGGGTTTGCCGTTTCGACGTCGAGGGCGGCGAAGTTCAGAGTGGTGGTCATCGACCTTCTTTCAGAGAGCGAGTGGTTCCATAGCGGGAGAGGTGTGTGGTGTCGTCGGGTACGGCAGGTCACCGCACCGCGACCTGGACGCCGCCGGAGAACGCCGAATCGTGGAATTCCAGGGCTGCGGGGATGGTGCCGACGGGGACGTCGAACGCGAGGATCACCGAGAACTTGTTGCCGGGGTTGATATCGGTGTAGACGTCGTCGTTCAGGTAGATCTCGGCTTCGGTGTCGTTGGTGAATTCCCGGCCCTGGGCGTCGATCAGTTTCTGGTTGCTGCCGAAATAGGATTGTGGCTGGTCGCTGGTGTTCGTGACGTCGATGTGGACGAGGACGAACTCGCCCTGTGCCGTTTTGCTCAGGTAGTCGCCGCCGACCGTCTTCACCGCGGGTTCGACCTCCGTGACGACGAATGCGAATTTGCCGTCGCGTACTTCGGTTCCGGCGGGTGCGAGGGGATCACCCTCGTCGGGTGCGGAGCCGGCGGTGACGCTGCTGCTCGGGCTGTCGGAGTCGTCTGCGCTGGTAGCGATGATGCCGGCGCATCCACCGCACAGCAGGATGAAGAAGCCGAGTACACCGAGGACGATCCAGAGCCCGGTGCGGCTCTTGCGCGGGGGCTGCGGATGAGGGAGGGGATAGTGCGGGTTGGTCATCTGACCGGACTCCTTGGTTCGGGGTGGTTCGGGCATGCGGGATCGGCCCGACGGCGCTTGCCGCGAGATGCGTGTATTTCGCTGGGGCCGGAGGCTGAGCCGCCGGTGGACGGCGGCTCAGCGGTTCCGCGGGAGATATCGGTTACCAGCAGTGGCGGTGGTCGCCGGAAGGACTACGAGAGCCCGTCGAAGCTGCCCGTGGCCATGAGGCTCAGCAGGTGCAGCGGCATTTCGCCGTAGGGCACCACCGAGAGCCGGTAGCGGCCGTTGTTCAGCCGGTCGCACAGCACGACGGCGCCGGCGACCGAACCGTAGGCGGCTTTGTCGGCGTTGCAGGCCCATTCGGCGTCGTAGCCGGAGTAGTGCCGGACGTGGGTTTCGGCGTTGGCGGTGCCGGCGCCGAGTCCGACGGTGAGTGCGGTGGCGCCGACGGCGAGGACGGAAGCGGTGATTCGGGTGCGTAGGGACACGCGGTCTCCTGAATTCAGGCCACGGGCTCGGGGCCGGTGGCGGGATTACTTGCGCTGTTGCGCGCCTGGCTGGTGAGGTGCCAGCCGGCGCAGTGCGGGCATCGGTAGGCCCGTTGCTCCCGTCTTCTGGGGTTGTCGTGGTCGAGGCCGGCCAAGGCCAGCTCGGCGGTTTCGGGTTCGAAGTAGCGGATCTTCCCGGTGTGCGCGCACCGGCTGCGGCGGGGGAGCGGCGGCAGACCGCGGAGGTCGTCGCCGTGCCGCAATCGCAGCGGGCGGTGCCCGCGGGCGGCGAGGCGGCGGCGGTAACCCTTGTCGCGTGCGTGGTCGAGGAGCTGGTCGCGGTGGTTGGGCATGGCGGTACTCCTTGCAAGACAAGGAATTCGGATTCGGAAGTCGGCGTTCCGGGGTGGTCGCCGTATGCCGAGAACGCTAGACGACATCAGCGTGCAGAGCAAGCGAAAACATTGTCAATCAACACTTAGGTGGTTGACGAGTGTTCTCAGTCCGCCTAGGTTGTTGCTTGACGAAAGGAGGCGTATGCCCGAGACCGCCCCACTGGTCACCGCCGCGGAAATCTCCCGGCTGGCCGGTGTCACCCGAGCGACCGTCAGTAACTGGCGCCGGCGGCATCCCGGCTTCCCGTCTCCGGCGGGCGGCAGCGAAGCGCGGCCGGTGTTCGACCTGTCCGAAGTGCGGCAGTGGCTGCAAGAACACGGTGTGAATTCCGCCGAGTCGCCACTACAGCATCTGCGTACGGTGTTGCGTGCGCAGGTGGCACCAGCGGAGGTTCCGCCTCTGCTCGCGCTGCTCGCGCCTATCGGCGCCGCGCTCGGTCCATCGGCAGCGGATGACGAGAGTTCCGAAGTAGTCCGTGCGGTACGGGCCGCGGTCGCCGACGCCGGGCCGGGTCCGGTTATCGAGGCACTGGCCGAACGCGGCTTGGAGGAGGGCCCGACCACCGGCGTCTACACAACCCCCGACGAGATCGCAGACCTGATGGCGGAGCTGGCGTACACGCCCGGAGCGGATACTCGGACGGTTTTGGACCCGGCCTGCGGCAGCGGCGCCCTACTCGTTGCGGCGGCCCGGCGCGGCGCCCGCGAATGCTACGGGCAAGACATATTGCCGGTGCAGACCCAGCGGGCGGCGCTGAATATCGCGCGCGGGGCCCCGGATATCGAGGTGGACACCCGGGTCGGGGACAGTCTCCTCGCCGATGCGTTCGCCGATCTCGAAGCCGATACCGTCCTGTGCAATCCGCCCAACCAGCAACGTGATTGGGGCGCCGACGAATTGGCGCTCGATCCACGCTGGACCTACGGCGTGCCGCCGCGCGGCGAATCCGAACTGGCGTGGGTGCAGCACGCGCTCGCGCATCTGCGGCCGGGCGGCACGGCGGTGCTGCTGCTACCGCCCGCCGTCGCCTTCCGTGGCACGGGTCGCCGGATCAGGAGTGAGCTGCTGCGCCAGGGCGCTTTGCGTGCGGTAATAGGCCTCCCGGCCGGCGCCGCTCCGCCTCGTCAGCTGGGTTTGCATGTGTGGGTGCTGCGTAGCCCGGCGCCGGGTGACAGCCGGTCGGGCGAGGTGCTGTTCGTCGACGCAGCACGTCTCGAACCGGCCTCGGAACCCGGAAAACCGGGCGCGGTGCGCGACCTTGCCGAGACCATTCTCGAATCATGGCGGCATTTCGACGAAAACAGTAGCGAAAAAGGTGGCCTGCCCGATGTAGCCGCTGTGGTTCGCGTGATAGACGTCCTGGACGAGGACGTCGACCTGACTCCGGGGCGGTATGTCCGTGGCGCGGTGGACGCCGACCGCACCGCCGATGCCGCGGGCGCCGGGATGCGGGATCTGGAAGTCGCCATCGACGATCTGTGTGGCGAGTTCGACGAGCTACCCGAGTTCCACGGGATCGAGAAACGGGCCTGGCGCACCGCTACCGTCGCCGACCTGGCCAAAGGCGGCGCGCTGGAGGTCCACCTGACTAGGCAGCGCCGCGAGGAGGACGCAACGTCCAACGATCCACATCTCGGCGCAGCTGTCCTCACCACCCGCGATCTCCTCGCCGATACCGAGCCGTCCGGCGTGGCCGAGCCCGGCAGGGCGACCGTTTCGGTGGTCATCGAACCCGGCGACGTGGTGATGCCGCTGCTGCGCGGTATGCGCGAGGAACATCCCCGCGCCCGCGTCGCGGGCAGCGCGGAGGCCGGCGCCCTGCTCGGCCCGAACGTCTTCCTGCTGCGTCCCGCCCCCGGCCGTCTCGACCCATGGTTCCTCGCCGGTTTCGTAGCGAGCCCCGAAAACGCCGCAGCCGCCGTCGGCGCCACCACGATCCGCGTGGTCCCCAGCCGCCTCCGCATCCCCCTCTTACCGCTCGATCAGCAACAGCGATACGGTGCGATGTTCCAACGGCTGCACCGATTACGCCACGCGGCCCGCCGCGCCGACCGTTCCGCGGCCCGGCTCGCCGGACTGCTCGGCACCGGCCTCACCGCCGGCGCCCTCGAACCACACGACCCGCTCGCCGCCGACGCGGAGCGACTCCTGGAAGGTAGGAAGTGAACACCAACAAGCACACCGAACTGGCCAACCACGCATGGTCGGTCGCCGACCTGCTGCGTGGCGATTACAAACAGTCCGACTACGGCAAGGTGATCCTGCCGTTCACGGTGCTGCGCCGGTTGGAGTGTGTGCTGGAACCGACGCGAGGCCAGGTGGTCGAGCAGGCGGCGCAGCTGGCGGATACCGATATCGACCCGGATCCGTTCCTGCGCGCCGCCGCCGGCACGGAGTTCTACAACACCACCGACATCACCCTCAAGAAGGTGCTGGCCGACGCCTCGCATGCGATGAAAAACATGCTCGCCTATATCGGCGGGTTCTCGGCCAATGCGCTCGAGGTGCTGGAGAAGTACGAATTCGCCCAGCAGATACGCAAACTCGACGGCGCGGGCCTGCTCTACCAGGTGGTCGGCAAATTCGCCGACCTGGACCTGCACCCGGACCAGGTGCCGAACCACAATATGGGTTACGTCTTCGAGGAACTGATCCGGCGCTTCGCCGAACAGTCCAACGAGACCGCCGGTGAACACTTTACCCCGCGCGAAGTGATCGAGCTGATGGTGAACCTGCTGCTCGCCCCCGACGAGGACAAGATCTACCGCCCCGGCGTCACCCTTCGCGTCCTCGACCCCGCCTGCGGAACCGGCGGCATGCTCAGCGCTGCCGAGGAACACATTTCCAAGCTGAACGCGCAGGCGCGGGTGGAGGTGTACGGCCAGGAACTGAACCCGGAATCGTGGGCGATCTGCCGTTCCGACCTGATGATCAAAGGGCAGAACCCGGACAACATCGTGTTCGGCAACACCTTCAGCAACCCCGGCCACGACGAAATCCGCGCAGACTATCTGCTCGCCAACCCGCCGTTCGGGGTGGAGTGGAAGAAGGTGAAGGAGGATGTCGAATGGGAGCACAAGAACCTCGGTGAGGCGGGACGGTTCGGTGCCGGCCTGCCCCGGATCAACGACGGCTCCCTGCTTTTCCTGCAGCACATGATCTCCAAGATGAAACCGGCCTCCTCCGGCGGCAGCCGGGTGGCGATCGTCTTCAACGGGTCACCGCTGTTCACCGGCTCCGCGGAATCCGGCGAATCGAATATCCGCAAATGGATCATCGAAAGCGACTACTTGGAAGCCGTTGTCGCGCTGCCGGACCAGCTGTTCTACAACACCGGCATCTCCACCTACTTCTGGATCCTCACCAACCGGAAATCCCCCGAACAAGCGGGCAAAGTAATCCTGCTCGACGCTCGCGACTACTGGCAGAAGATGCGGAAATCCCTGGGCGACAAGCGCAAGATGCTGTCGCGAGAGCAGATCGACGACGTCATCCGCATCTACAGCAACGCCCTCGATATTGCCGCCGACCCGGAACACGCCGACCATGGCAAGGTGAAGGTCTTCGCCAACAGCGATTTCGGATACCGCCGAATCACCGTCGAACGTCCCCTTCGTCTCCGCTTCGAACTCACCGAAGAAGCTCTGGACAAGCTCGCCGCGGCGGCGCCGGTCAAGAAGGCGTACCCGAACCCCGAGGATTTCCGGAAGCTGCTCCGGCCACTTGTGGGGTCGAAGTGGTCGGCCAAGACCGACGCGATCTCGGCGCTGAAGGACGCGGTAGTAGGTGCCGGCGAACCCTGGCCCACCGGTGCGCCGTTCGCGAAGCTCTTGCGGGAGGTCCTTGGGGTGCGCGATCCCGAGGGCGAAATGCAACTGGTGAAGGGAGAACCGGAACCTGATCCTGAACTTCGCGATTCCGAAGACGTTCCGTTGAAACAAGGCGTGGAGGAGTACCTGTCGCGCGAGGTGCTGCCCCATGTACCGGATGCGTGGATCGATTACTCGAAAACGAAGATCGGATACGAGATTCCATTCACGCGGCATTTCTACGTATACACGCCACCTCGGCCGCTGGAGGAAATAGATGCCGAATTGAAGGCGCTGGAGTCCGAAATTCAGCAACTGCTGGGCGAGGTCACTCGATGATGACTGTACAATTGCGTCGAGCCGTGCTCGATTCATGTGACGGCCCGTTCGGGAGCGCGATTAAGTCCGAGCATTACGTTGATAGTGGAGCGCGGGTTATCAGGCTCGGGAACATCGGGACCGGATTCTGGAAGGATTCCGACGAAGCGTACCTACCGCTTGAGTACTGGAGAAGTCTTGCTGGACATCATGCTGAATCGGGAGACGTGGTCGTAGCCGGTCTCGGGGATGAGAATAATCGAGTCGGCCGTGCGTGTGTCGTACCGGATATTGGACCCGCGCTTGTCAAAGCGGACTGCTACCGATTTCGGGTTGATCCGAACCTCCTGGATCCTCGCTACCTGGCTGCGTACCTTTCGTCGGAAGCCGGTCTCGCTGAGATGCGAGGCTTGGCTGATGGATCCACTCGACTTCGCTTGACCTTGGGGAAGGCTCTGTCTGTCCGTATCCCTCTGCTTCCGCTGGAGGAGCAGCGCCGCATCGCCGACTTCCTCGACGCCGAAACCTCTCGCATCGACCGTATCTTGATTTTGCGCAAGCGGAGCATTGCTCTTCTAGGGGAGAGAATTGCGACGGTTATTGATTCCCTTGTCAGGGGTCAGCGGTATGCGCAGCGCGTGCCGACCGATTTTCTACCGCTAGGTCATGTCCCCGAATCATGGGTTGTTGCTCGGCTCCGTAGCCTGCGCTGTCAGGTGCAGACGGGTCCATTCGGAAGCCAGTTACACGCGGAGGATTATGTGGATAACGGCTGGCCTGTAGTAAACCCGGCGAACATCACGCCTCAGGGCATTGTCGGGGATACCGCGGTGACGGTGTCGGACGAGGTTCGAGCGCGCCTCACGCGGCATATTCTCGAAGAAGGTGATGTCGTGTTCGGTCGTCGTGGAGAACTGGGACGCGCGGCCGTTGTCACCAGCGAGCAGGCTGGATGGATCTGCGGAACGGGGTCCTTGCGTGTGCGGCTGAATTCAGGGGAATTTCACCCCGGGTACCTGATGCGATATTTAGGTATTCCAGCTCTTCGCCACTACTTCCTTGAACAATCGGTGGGAAGTACAATGGCGAATCTCAACAGCTCTATCCTGTTGCGTATGCCGTTGCTTCTTCCGGGCTTCGCGGAGCAAGAGGAGATATCTCGGGAATGTGATTCGGCTGAGCGGGCTATCCGGTATCAAATAGGGCTAATCGAGAAGCAATCTTCTATACTCGCTGAGCGTCGCCAAGCCCTCATCACAGCAGCCGTAACCGGCCAGTTCGACGTCTCTACAGCGTCA
Source organism: Nocardia carnea (assembly GCF_029868325.1). Taxonomy (GTDB): domain Bacteria; phylum Actinomycetota; class Actinomycetes; order Mycobacteriales; family Mycobacteriaceae; genus Nocardia; species Nocardia carnea_C. The sequence goes on along the minus strand of NZ_JARWNW010000300.1, from coordinate 22,820 downwards.
GGCAGAAACATCACACAGGGGGTATGACCACGTGAGCCCGATCCACCACGAGATCGTTTTCGGCGACGCCATTGTCGCTTCCATGCTGGAATCCGGCTGGCGGCAGGGTAATCCGCATGAGTACCGCCCTGAACTCGGTGTGGATGCGGGTGAACTGTTTGCGTTCATCGGGGCGACACAGTTGCCGGCGTGGACGGATCTGTGCACGTACTACGGCGAGGACCCCAGCGACGAATACGACGATGCCAACCCCAGCGATGCCCAGCAGGGCTTCCTGAGGGTTCTCGACCAGCAGCTGAGCAGCAAGGGGCTCATCGAGGTGCTGCGGTCGGGCGTGAAGGATCACGGCGTCCGTATCCACTTGGCTTACTTCAAACCGAACCTGGTCACCTCCGAGGAAGCGCTCGCCGACTACCGCGCCAACCGGCTCACAGTGGTCCGCGAACTTCCGTACGCCACCAAGTACACCGATCAGCGCCACCGGCTCGACCTCGCCCTGCTGCTCAACGGCATCCCCGTCGCCACCGCCGAACTCAAGAACCCGCTCACCGGCCAGACCGTCGAGGACGCCAAGAAGCAGTACCGCGAGGAACGCGACCCCACCGAACTGATCTTCCGTAACCGGGTGGTCGCCAATTTCGCCGTCGACCCGAATCTCGTCTTCGTCACCACCCAACTCCGCGGCAAGAACACCCGCTTCCTCCCGCTCAACACCGGTTCGGAAGGTCCGGGGCAGCCCGGTGGCGCCGGTAATCCGCCGCCCGCGGGTGGGCACACCTACGCCACGTCCTACCTGTGGGAGCAGATCTGGCACCCGGGCAACTGGCTTGACATGCTGGAACGCTTCATCCACACCAGCACCACCAAGGGTCCGTCGGGTAAAGCCACCCGCACCACGATCTTCCCCCGCTACCACCAGTGGGAGGTGGTCAAGAAGCTCACCGCGCACGCCGCGACCCACGGCGCCGGCCACAACTATCTCGTGATGGCTTCCGCCGGTTCGGGGAAGTCGAACACCATCGGCTGGCTAGCCCACCGGCTCACCGATCTGCACACCCCCACCGACCCCGCCGAACTCGACCCCACCGCCCGCGCGGCCGGCCTCCAACCGGGCACCCCGGTGTTCGACAAGGTCATCATCATCACCGACCGCCGCAACCTGAACTCCCAGCTCCGCGACACCGTCGGCGGTTTCGAGCGGGTGCAGGGCCTGGTCGTGGAGATCGACGAGAAACGCGGCGCGAAATCCGCGCAACTGGCCGACGCCCTGTCGAAACAGCGGGGCAAGATCATCCCGATCACCCTGCAGACCTTCCCGGCGCTGATCGATTTCCTGAAGAAGAATCCCGCCGAACTGCTGGGCGGCCGGTTCGCCATCATCGTCGACGAGGCGCATTCCTCACAGTCTGGTGACGCCGCGACCGCGGTGCGTGCGGTACTGCGCGATTTCGGCCTGGACTCCGACGACGAGGAGACCGGCGCCGTCGAGCTCACCCTCGACCAGCGGCTCGAACGCAAAGCCGAAGCGCGGGGGCAGGCGAAGAATCTCTCCTACTTCGCGTTCACCGCCACCCCGAAGGCGAAAACGCTGGAGGCGTTCGGCACCCGCGAGGGCGACCGGTTCGTCCCGTTCCACACCTACTCCATGCGCCAGGCCATCGAGGAAGGGTTCATCCTCGACCCGCTGCGCAACTACGTCACCTACAAAACGTACTGGCGGCTGGTGAACGAGAACCCCGACGACCGGGAAGTTCCCGAATCGAAGGCCAAGGTGCTGCTCGCCCGGTTCGCGGTAACCCATCCGGCGACCGTCAAACAGCAGGCCGAGGTGATCACCGAACATTTCGTCGAACACACCCGCCCGCGGTTGGGCGGGCGCGCGAAAGCCATGGTGGTCACCGATTCCCGGCGCAGCGCGGTCGCCATGGCGCGAGCCATCCGCGAACACCTCGAGATCAGCGGCTACATCACCACCTATCCGGACGTCGGCGTGCTGGTCGCATTCTCGGGAACGCTCGAGTACGAGGGTGAGGAGACCAGTGAGGAGAAGGAGAACGGGCTGGCCGAAAGCGAACTGCCCGCCGCCTTCGCCTACACCCGGGCCGACGATATCGCCACCCGTTCCGGCGGTAAGGGGCAGCGGGAGTATCGGATCCTGGTGGTCGCGGAGAAATACCAGACCGGGTTCGATCAGCCGCTGCTCACCACCATGTATGTGAACAAGAAGCTGAAAGGCATTGCCGCCGTCCAGACCCTGTCGCGGCTCAACCGCACCCATGAGCGCAAGGGGCAAGACGATCTGGTGGTGCTGGATTTCGTCAACGACGGCGAAGACATCCAGAATTCGTTCCGGCCGTACTACGAACTGGCCGAAGCGATGCCCACCGACCCCAACCTCCTCTACCTGGCCCAGGACCGGGTGCTGGCCGCGCCGATCCTGCTCTCCCACGAAATGCGGTCCTTCGCCGACGCCTACACCCAGGCCGAGGAGAAGGCCGCCGGCTCCGCCACCGCCTGGCAGAATCTGCACGCCGACCTCTACTGGCACCTCGAACCCGCCAAAACCCGCTTCGCAACCCTCCTGCACAGCGACAACCCCGACGACCACGACACCGCCGAGGAATTCCGCTCCGCTCTGCGCGACTACGTGCGGAAGTACGGTTTCCTCGCGCAGATCGTGCCGTACCGGGACGTCGAACTCGAGACGCTGCACCTGTTCGGCAAGCATCTGCTCAACGTACTGCCGCGGCTGGCCGACGGAGGGGTCGATATCGGGGAAATCGACCTCAGCTACCTGCGCGTCCAAAAAATGGGCGAGCAGGACATCAGCCTGGCACCCGAGGGCGCCCAGACTCTGCCCGGTTTCGGCGATGGCTCCGGCGGCCCGCAGGAACCGGAGAAATCGCTGCTGTCGGAACTCATCTCGGCGTTCAACGACCGGTTCGGCACCGAGTTCACCGAAGCCGATGTGGCCAAACAGTTCCAGGCGACGGTCGAGGACGAGGGCGTGCAGCTGGCCGCGCTCGGGAACGAGAACCAAGAGGACTTCCAGGGCAAGTTCGCCGAGGTCTTCCAAAAGAAGATGATCGAGAACTACGCCACCCAGCAGAAACTCGGCAACCGCTACTTCAGCAAAACCGACCCCGAGTTCAAGGAAACCCTGAACAAACAACTCGGCCGCGCTGCGTGGCGGCTGCTCAGGCGGCAACATGGCATCGGCGGCGCAGCCTGAACCACGAACGGACCGCGCCTGGCGCGCGGTGAACAACAGCAGGGGACGATATGGGGAAACTGATCGCCGAACGCTACGAGCTGACCCAGCCGATCAGCTCCGGCGGCATGGGCTCGGTCTGGCGCGGCTACGACAGCGTGCTCGACCGCCCGGTCGCGATCAAGCGCATCCGGGTCGACCAGGTGGACACGGGGGAAGAGGCCGAAGAATTCGCCGAACGATTCCGCCGGGAAGCGCGCGTAACGGCCCGCATCCGCCACCACGGCGTGCCGCAGGTGTTCGACGCCGGACTCGACGTCTCCTTCGAACACGTCTTCCTCGTGATGGAACTGATCGACGGTGTCCCGCTGCTCGACTACATCGAACCGGGGGCCGGGCTACCGGCGTCGTGGGTGGCCTCGGTCGCGGCCCAAATCGCCACCGTCCTCTCCCACGCGCACGCGCTGCCGGTCGTGCACCGCGACCTCAAACCCGCCAATGTGCTCATCACCCGCGACGGCTCGGTGAAAGTGATCGATTTCGGCATCGCCGCGATCCTCGACCGCAATGCCCGCAAACTCACCAAAACCGGCGCGGCGATCGGCACCCTCCGATACATGTCGCCGGAGGCGATGCACGGCCACGTGGTGACCCCGCGCGCCGACCTCTACTCTCTCGGCTGCCTGATCCACGAGATGGCCAGCGGTACACCGGTGTTCGACAACGACTCGCCCTATCTCATGCAGCAAGCGCATATGGACGAGCTGCCGGCCCCGCTTCGCGAACTCCGCGCCGAAGTACCGCCCGACTTCGAACGCCTGGTCCTGGACCTGCTGGAAAAGGAACCCCAGCAGCGTCCGGCCGACGCCTACACCGTCTACGAGCGCCTCCTGCCGTTCCTGCCGCTGCCGGGAACCGAGCTGGAACCGGCCGCCACATACCTGCCGGGCTTGCCCGACCCGACCCGGATATTCCGCCGCCCCAACGCCCCCTTGGAAACAACGCAGGTCGAGCCGACCCGCGCCTATAAACTCGACATCCCACCGACCGCTCCGCTCACCGCGACCCACCTCGACACTGCCGTAGCCAAGGCCCGTGACCGGTACTCGGAACTCTTCGAGCTTCAGCGCTTCGCCCAGGCCGCCGACGCCCTAGCCGCGGTCCTCGAACAAGCCGCCGAAGCGCGTGGTGTGGACAACGCCGATGTCCTGGAACTGCGCCGCCAGATGGCAGCCTCTTGGGCACTCGGTGGCGAATATCGTCGCGCTAGGACTGAACTGGAAGCGCTGGCGGAGGCATACCGCCGCGTGGAGGGTAAATTCAGCGAATCGGCGTGGGAGGTGCGGGCCGCGGCCGTCCAATGTCAGATGCAGCTCGGGGACATCGATGGTGGCCTGACAGCTATGCGTACGCTTATCGCCGAGGTGACCGCAGCCGATAGTGACGGCAGCGACTTCGTCTTGGAACTTCGTTTGGACCTTGCCGAACTGCTCGTGGGGACTGGCGACACGGCGGGCGCACTCGAGCTGCTCGAGGCCCTTCACACTGATCTCTGTGTACTGCGAGGCTCGGAAGATGAGCTGACCCTAGCCGTCGCCGGACGGGCCCGCATGGTGAAAAGCCAGTATCCGTATGTCGGCGAGCCGGGCGGGTAGCCATCCGGCACGCGGATGTTCGCGCGATGTCAGCAGGCGATGTAGTTGATGCGATGGCTGGAACCCCTGGATTCCAGGCGGTGATGTCGGCTCTGCATGACAAGATATTTGTTGAATGTTGTAGTAGCTCTGGAGGTTTCGTGGCCGACAGTCCCATCAGCGGGTTCGGGGTGACAATAGAAGGTGTCTTCTCGTCGCGGAGGTACCGACTGGATACATACCAACGCGAGTTCTCGTGGACGCGATCCGAGGTCCGCCGCCTGGTTTACGATCTTCGCCACAGATTCATGGAAGATCATAGGCCAACTTACGAGCGTCGAAGAGTGGCTGAGTACGCCCCGTATTTTCTCGGGTCGTTCGTTTACCATGAAGATGAAGGAATTACCTATATTGTTGACGGTCAGCAGCGGATCTCAACTTTGCACCTGTTCCTCATATTTCTGCAATCGCTGCTCCGTGACGCCGGACTCGACGGTGACGCAGGCGGGCTGAATCCGCTTATAAAATCGACATCGTATGGGCAGTCGACTTTTACGATTGATATCAGCGATCGGGCCGATTTGCTAGAGCATGTTTTTCGAGATGACGACTACATACTGCCCGCCAACGCCCCTGCGGGTTCCCGGAGGTTGTGGGAGGCTGCAGATGAACTCGAAACAATATTTCCAGAAGACCTTCGTGACGAAGCGCTTCCGTATTTCGTTGATTGGTTGCTCAATCGAGTGTGTATGGTGGGAATAAAAGCGGCGAGCCGCGCCCAAGGTTGGGAAATATACGAAGGAGTAAACGACCGCGGCGTTCGCCTCGGACCGCTCGATCTTCTGAAAAGCCTACTATTGAGAAGTGTGTCCGGCGAGACTGCTGGTATCGACAATAAGTGGCGTGCAATGATCACGGACCTGGCGGCCGTAGACCCCAATGCGCCCACGCGATTCTTGAAGTCATTCTTTGTCGGACGGTATGCTCAGAATATTGAAGACGCCGCAAGAATTGATGAATTGTATGCCCAACTGACCGACAACCCGGTTCAATCTGGAGAGTTTTATAGCTGGTTCCGGGACAGTGTCGATGGACTCGGCATAAAGAGGCAGAACCAGTACCGTGAGCTAATCGACAGTATGAGTAGTTATGCTCGACACTACTGCATGTTGGAACGCGCGGCTCAGTCGTTCTCGGCCGAGCTTCCACACCTATTCTTCAACCGATACAATCGGATTGGTGGGCAGTTCGCCACAGTTATTGCAGCCGTTGATCGGCGTGACGACCCTGTCTCCGTGAAGGAAAAGGCTGAGTTGGTTGGTCAGTATCTTGACCTCGTATTCGTATGGCGATTCCTAGGAGGGCTGCCGGTCACCGAAGATGACCTCGCTGCTGTTTCATGGGATGTGATCCATGACCTTCGGAAATCATCGTCAATGCCCGCGCGGGCCCTTCGGGTAGTCTTGGCGGAGCACGTTCGAGTCTTGGATTATGCATTTACTGGTATGGGCACTTTGGGTTTGCAGGCTAGTAACAAACGTCAGATCAGATATCTTCTCGGTCGTCTGACTTCTTTCGTTGCAGTTGGCTGCAACAAGCCCGACGACTCGGGGCGGTATCTTGCTGAGGATGTTCCCTTCGAGGTCGAGCATATCTGGGCCAATAAGTTTGATCGATATCAGGCCGAGGTGGGGACAAGGCAAGCTTTCGACGCGCACCGGAATCGTCTCGGTGCGCTCGTATTGCTTCCTAAATCTGATAATTCAAGTTATCGTGACAGGCCGTTCGATGAAAAGGTATCCTGGTATCAGCGGCAAAACGACCTCGCGGCATCCTTGCATCGCGATCACCGGAATCATAATGCGCCCTTCAATAGATTCGTGAGGGAAAACAAGTTGGAGAAGGAGTTCCGTGGCTATAGCAAGTTTAATGTCGATTCTATCAATGAGCGACAGGATCTTTATAAGAAACTCTGTGAACGGATCTGGTCACCGGAGAAGTTTGGCGTAAAACCTGTCGTCTTCCCGCGGGCTTCGGACCCTGCGGCGAGAAGGACAAGAGCGCACTATGCGGTTGCGATCAAGGACCTGATTGATGTCGGTGTGCTCGCCGCCAACCAAAAGCTGACCGGTAGGAGGCGTGGACGGATTTATGAAGCGCAAGTAATGCCCGACGGTAGGGTAAAACTGCCGACAGGAGAGGTATTCGGCTCGCTCTCGGCGGCCGGGCAGTTCGTTCTCGGAACGAAATCTTGTCAAGGTTGGTCTTTTTGGAAGGCGCGCGCCGACAATGGTGATGTAGCACTTGTTGACATCCGTCAGCAGGTTCTCGAGTCGGGTCTGCTGGAGCAGCCGAGCCTTGTCGGCAAAATTGGGCGTTAGATTGGCGTCGCAGCTTTGTGAAAACTTCGCCTGTGCCGTGCAATCTGGGAACCCCAGCCAAATCGGTGTTGCTACTTCGGGCCAATCTCCGCGTCTCGGCGGTGCTCCGGTCGGCCCCGTAACTGGGTTCAGCGGTGGTTGGCTCGGAGGTTCGCGGCGGCGAGTTCTACGGTGCGGGTGATTCGTCGCTGCCGTGTTTCCGGTTTCTTGGCCGAGGCGATCCACTCCAGGATCAGGCGCTGGGACGAGGGTGGGAAGGCTGTGAAGTTCGCGTGGGCGGTGCTGTCGGCTTCCAGTGGTTTTCGCAGGTCGTCCGGTAGTTCTTCGGGTGTGCGCTGCCAGGTGCCGTGGGTTTTGGCGTAGTCGATGGTGGCCTGGCCCGCTTCGGTCATCAGGCCCTGCGCGATCATGCGGGTGGCGCGTTCGCGGTTGAGTGCGCTCCAGCTGCTCGTCGGCCGGCGTGGGGTGAACCGGAGCCGGGAGCTGTGGGCGTCGTGTTTGCGGTGTAGTCCGTCGATCCAGCCGTAGCACAGGGCGTGTTCGATGGCCTCGTGGTAACGCAGACCCGGTGTCGCACTGTCCTTGTGGGGGATAACGAGCCAGACCTCGGTCTCGGTGCGGCCGTGGGTTTCCAGCCAGGCGCGCCAAACCTCGGCGCTGGTTGCCGTGACGTCCATATCAGGCGCCCTTCGTCGACTCGACGATATCGAGGTAGTGCTGGTTGTACATCACGCCGAGTGCGTTGCCGAACGGGTCGATGACGGACGCGGTGACGAATCCGGGGCCGCGCTCGGTGACTTCTTGATGCGAGGTGGCGCCCAGTGACAGCAGTCGCTCGTATGCTGCCTCGACGTCGTCGACGGCCCAGTAGGTCAGTGTCGCGCCGATATCCGCACCGGCCCGGCTCGGCGGTGCGAACCGGCTGTCGATGAAACCGAGTTCGTGCTCGAAGTCGCCGATGCGGAACTCGACGTAGGCGTGCGTCCCCTGGACTTCGCGGATGAAGTAGGGGTCGACGCCGAGCAGTTCGGTGTACCAGCGGATGGCGGCGGCGAGATCGTCGACGACGAAGTTTGCGGTGGTGAGTCCTCGCAGCATGGTGGTTGTTCCTCTCTGGTTCCTGACTGTCGGGATTCACTCTTCCAGCTAAAGTGCTCATCAACTGAGCACTTTTCCGGGGAGGTTGGAGATATGCGTGCAGACCGGCTGGTTGCGGCCCTGTTGTTTCTCCAGCACCGCGGGCGGGTGACCGCCGCCGAGCTCGCCGCGGAGCTGGAGGTGTCGGTGGCGACCGCCCGCCGCGACCTGGAAGCGCTGGCGGCGGCGGGTATCCCGGTATATCCGCAGGCAGGGCGCGGAGGTGGCTGGGCGCTCGTGGGGGGCGCGCGCACCGACCTGAGCGGGCTGTCGGCGGCCGAGACGCAGGCGCTGTTCCTCTTGATCGGTTCGGCGGCCGGGGTCTCGGGCGAGGCCAAGACCGCCCTGCGCAAGCTCGTTCGTGCTCTCCCGCATACTTTCCGTGCCGATGCGGAGGCGGCCGCCGGCGCGACCATGAACGATCGGACCGGCTGGAGCGGGCTCGACCGGCCACGACCGGATATCGTCGATCTGCTGCAGAATGCGGTGGTACGCCGCCGGCGGGTGCGGCTGACCTACGCCGATGCGCGGGGAAAGCGCTCGGCCCGCCTGGTCGACCCGTGGGGGCTCGTCGACAAGGACGACGTCTGGTATTTGATCACCGGCACCGACGCCGGACAGCGCACCTTCCGCGTGGACCGTATCGTCGAGGCGGCGGCGACCGAGGAGCCGGCGCAACGTCCCGACGATTTCGCGCTCGACCGGGCCTGGCAGGAGGTGGTCGGCGAGGTGGAGCGGAAGCGGTCGCGCACCTGGGCGACGGTGCTGATCGAGACCCGGTACATGCCGATCCTGCGTGACCATTTCGGCCGCCACTGCCACACCGAGGCCGAACTCGGCGACGGGCGCAGCCGGGTGCGGATCGCCGCACCGACTCCCCGTGATATCGCCCGCAATCTCGCCGGCTGGGGCTCGATGGTCGAAGTGGTCGAACCCCAGCCGGTGCAGGCGGAGTTGGTGCGGATCGGCGCCGAGCTGACCGGGCTGTACGGTCACTGACCCGCACCGCCCGGCAGGTTGCTCAGGCCGGGACTCCCAGCGAGCCGGCCAGGAACGGCCAGGAGTGGTGCAGATCGTCCTCCCAGTACCCCCACGAGTGGGTGCCGACCGGCCGATCGTGCAGTGTCACCGGGATGTTCAGTTCGTGCAGCCGGTTGGTGAGGTTCATCGTGCAGTGCTGGATGGCGGCTTCGATCGGCCCGCCGAAGGCGATCTGGACCGGCAGCGGAATCCGGCCCTCCTGGACCCGTTTGTCGGCGGGAGCGTCGTGTGGTGCTGCGGGGATACCGCTGCCCGTGCTCAGGTAGATGGCGGTGCCGCGCAGCCGGTCGGCATTCACCAAGGGGTCGTTGGCGCGCCACAAGGGCCCGTTGCGGGGGCCCCACATGTTTTCGACGCTCTGCCCACCACCCCAGTTCTCGACGGTGATCCGGACGAATTCCTGCCCGATCGGGTCCGATGTCTGCGCGCAGCCGCTGTAGGAGGCAACGCTTTTCCAGAAACCCGGTTTGGCGATGGCGAGGTTCAGTACCGAAGTACCGCTCATCGATACGCCGGCCAGCGCCCGGTTACCGTCGGCGCCCAGGAATTCCTCGATCACCGGTGGCAGCTCTTCGTTGAGGAAGGTTTGCCATTTGTTGCGGCCCAGGGCGGCGTCGTCGCGGACCCAGTCGGTGTAGTAGGAGCTGGCGCCGCCGAAGGGGGTGACGACATTGACATCCTTACCGCGGAGAAAATCCACGGCATCGGTTTGCACGTCCCAGCCGCTACCGGCCGGGCCGCCCTGCGAACCGTTGAGCAGATAGAGGGTGGGGCGCGGTCGTGAATCATCCGCGGCGCGGATGACCTGAAGTTGGATCGGCCGGTTCATCGCGGGCGAGAACACCGATACCAGTTGCTGCCGGTCGTTCACCTGCTGCACCGAGACCACGGCCGCCGGGTCCGCTGTCGCGGTGCCGCCGGTGCCGAGGAGACAGGCGGAGGTCAGGGCGGCGGCGAGTGCGCAGCGCACGGCGGTGGTGCGGGGGGATCGCGGTGTTCTCAAGGTCGGCCTTTCGTCTGCCTCACACGGTCACGGTCCGGATGACGCCGGGCGGCCGCCGTATTCGCCGGCGGTCCGGATCGGCATCGGAAGAGGTTCGTGTTGCCACGGCCTCCGGTTTGGTGCCGGGGGACAGCGAACGCGAGTGTTACGGCGAGAGTCGGCGCAGCGGCTGTCCGGCCTGTTCGGCCGGTGCCGTCAGGCGACGGTAGCGCCGGTGGGGATGGCAGGTAGTGGTGCCGCGCCGGGGAGTTCGCCGAGTATGGCGGCCAGTTTCGTCAAAGGTGGCCGGCGGTGGGCGGAACGCCAGATCAGCGCCATCCGGGACTCCTCGTCGAAACCGGTGACGTGGACGAAACGCAGGTCGGCGCGCTGGTTGCGTTCCGCTACGGGGCGGCAGGTCAGCATCGCGTACCGGCCGGTGGCGGCGAGAGTCATACCTTCTTGGAGCGTCGTTACCCGGACCGTCGCGGTGATGGACCTGCCGAGCGGGGTGAAGCGCGGGAAGTGTACGTCGCGCCAGTATTCCGGTGCGGGGCCGTCCACCGATACGAGGTTTACGGACGCCAGGGTTTCCGCATCGATGCGCTCGACGGCTGCCAGCGGGTGACTGTGGCCGACGGCCAGCATGCGGGGTGCGGGCGGGAACACGTAACCGACCGAGAGCTCCGGCTCCCGCACCGGTAACAGTGCGACGGCGGCGTCGACCTGCCCGGACAGCACGGCGCCGAAAGGGTCGCCCAGCGGGATTTCCTGCAGGGACAGGTCCACGTCGGGGTTGTCGCGGGCGAATCTGGTGAGAGTCCAGGTGACGGTTTCGTAGGCGATGCCCTGGAAGCCGACGCGGATCGGGCCGGGAAGTTCCCGCCGGGCTTCGCGCCGGGCGCCACCGACCACATCCGCCAGCTCGGTGTATACGGGTCGCACACGTTCCACGAATTCGGCGCCGAAATCGGTGAGTGTGACCCGGCGGCTGGTGCGGTGCACGAGTTGCGTGCCGATAGTGCGTTCCAGCGTGGCGACGAGCTGGCTCACCCGGCTCTGCGATACCCGCAGGCGCTGGGCTGTCCGGCCGAAATGCAGCTCCTCGGCCAGTACCAGCAGACATTCCAGCTCGCGGACGGGTAGGTCCGGCATGCCGCTCCTCCCGGTCACCGCGATCGATCAGTTCAGCTGATCGAACAATGAGCTGATCGTTGTTGTTCCGCGATACCACGCATCATTGACTGGACTAATGTCCATAGTGAGTGAATCGCGGGTGCCCGCGGCCGAACCCGCCGAACGCTGGTCGGCGATCGCCGTGCTGGCGCTGTCCACATTTCTCGTGGTGACGGCGGAGATGCTGCCGGTCGGCATTCTCACGCCGATGTCGGCGGGGCTGGGTATCTCCGCCGGAACCGCCGGGTTCAGCCTGGCTGTCACCGGCGTCGTTGCCGCGTTGGCTGCGCCCTTCGTCGCGCGGGCGATCGGTGACCTCGACCGCCGCCGCGTCCTGGTGGCGGCCGCACTGCTGCTCGCCGTGGGCAATCTGATCACCGCGGCCGCCCAGGGGTTCACGGTTCTCGCCCTCGGCCGGGTGGTGGTCGGGCTGGCCATGGCGACCGTATGGGCGCTGGCGGTTGCGCTGGTCACGCGGCTGGTGAGTGAACGCCGGGCGGGTCTCGCGGTGTCGATGGTGGTGAGCGGTGTCGCGGTCGCCTCCGTATTGGGTGTGCCGATCGGGACCGTGCTGGGCGATATCGCGGGGTGGCGTAGTGCCTTCGGGGCGCTTGCGCTGGCGGCTCTGGTGCTTGCCGCGGGGCTGGCAGTGCTCCTGCCGGAGCTACCCGCACAACCGGAGGCGGCCGGCAACGCGAACACCGGTTCGTTGCTGGCGATTCCGGCGGTACGGACGGGCCTGATCGCGGTAATTCTCCTCGTCACTGCGCATTTCGCCGCCTACACCTACGTGCGGCCTGCGTTGGAGGAGTTGTCGGGTGTTCACGGTATCGGGATCTCGCTGCTGCTCCTGCTCTACGGGCTCTGCGGGATCATCGCGAACTTCGCGGCGGGCGCGGCGGCCACGCGGCGAGTCCGTTCCACGTTGCTGGCCCTGGCGGCCGGAATCGCCGTCGCACTGCCCGCTCTGCTCCTGCTGGGAACCAGTCCGCTGGGTGCCGCTGCGGTACTGGTGCTGTGGGGACTGTCCTACGGAGGTGTCTCGGTATGCAGCCAGCTCTGGGCAGTCCAGGCCGCACCGGACCGGCGCGAAGCCGTCACCGGCCTGTACGTCGGTGCCTTCACCGGAAGTATCGCGCTGGGTTCCTTCGCGGGCGGCGTGATCCTCGACGGTGCCGGGTTGACCGTGCTGCTGTGGGGTTCGGCCGCGGTGGCAGCGGTGGCCGCCCTGGCCACGGTGTCCGGTGGTGCCGTGCGTGCACGCAGGGGCCGGGCTGCCGAAGCGGAAGCGGCTGGGGCCGGCGCCGAGTAGGACGGCCGATCGGGCCGGGTTCACCTCGTGAGTCCGTGGACGCAACGATGGTGAGCCCGGTCCCTGACGATCAGGCGACGATATCGGCGAGCCGGTCGACTTGGCCGGGGTCGGTGCCGTAGCAGTACAGCACCACCTCGTCGGCGCCGAGGTCGGTGAATTGTCTTATCGCCGTGCGGATCTCGTCGGCGGTGGTGCGCAAACCCGACACCATGTTCTCGGCATAACCGGTGAATTCGTAGTAGGCGCCGAGAGCCGCGCGCACTTCGTCGACCAGTGAGGGCGGGCCGAGGGCGACGTTGACCTGGGCGACGAATCGGGGTTCCCCGGTCCGGCCGTGGTCGCGCCAGGACGTGCGGACCGAATCGTAGAGGTCGCCGCACCATTGCGCCGGTGCGGCGGAGAGGTAACCGTCGCCCCAGCGGGCCACGCGCGCCAGAGCGGCCGGCCGGAAACCGCCGAAGAGGATCGGTGGTCCGCCGGGACGGACGGGGGCGGGGCCGATCGGGCCACAGTCGGGGCCGAACGGGTCGCCGGACCACAGGCTGCGCAGCCGGGCGAGTTGTTCGTCCATGCGGCGGCCGCGGGTGCGGAGTTCGACTCCCGTCGCGAGATGGTCGTCGGCGCGCCCGCCGACACCGAGACCGAGTACCAGCCTGCCTCCGGACATCCGGTCCAGTGTCGCGACCTGTTTGGCCAGGAACGCGGTATCGCGTAACGGGGTGAGCAGCACTTCGGTCTGCACCCGCACGCGGCTGGTGGCGCCGGCGACGGCGGCCAGCGCGACCAGGGGTTCGGGATTGTCGTAGACGAGGCGGTCGAGCAGGCCGAGGGGCGAGAAGGGGCCGGCGTCGGCGCGGCGGGCCCAATCGAGCAGGGCCGCGGGGTCGGCGATGGGCAATCCGAGTCCGATATTCATCGGTTTCCTCCAGGAAAATGGGTGGGCGAACAGCGCCGCCCACTCCATCGCCGGACATCCCGGCGCGGGCTCTCGTTCTGCGGCTGTACTTCTGGAGAGCGCCGATCGGATTGCGCACACTGTAGGCCGGGAATTCGGATTTCCACAAGCGGGAGGGCGCCGCCGGGATCACTGCCGGCGGGCCGGCCAGTTGGTCAGTGTGAAATCCAGGACCTCGAGGATTCGTGACCAACTGTCCGTGGCGGAGGGGGCACTGTGGTCGAAACCCCCACCGAGTTCCAGGGCGGCGTAGCCGTGGAAAACGCTGCCCAGGAGTCGCACCGCATGCGTCTGATCGGGTTCGCCGATATCGTAGCCGCGCAGGACGGCGCGCATCATGTTCGCATGCCGGACGCCCGCGCTCGCGGCGGCGGTCTCCGCGGGTAGCCGCATCCGGGCAGCGGCATAGCGGCCGGGGTGTTGCCGGGCGTAGTCGCGGTAGACGTTCGCGAAAGCGGTCAGTGCGTCGGGGCCCGCGCGGCCGGCGACGGCCTCGGCGGCGCTGTCCGCCATTTCTTCCAGGGCCAGCAAGGCGATCCGTGTCCGGAGGTCCTGGGAACTCTTCAGGTGGGAGTACACGCTGGCGACCTTGACGCCGAAGCGCCGGGCGACTTCGGAGACGGTCACCTGATCGAAACCGACTTCGTCTGCCAGTTCCGCGCCGGCTCGGGTCAGCCGTTCCGGGGTCAGTCCTGTTCGAGCCACACCGACAACCATACAGCATTAACCGTTTGCCTAAACCATTTAGGAAACCTACTATGGCCTGTGCTGAGCGCTGAGGGCCCGTAAGCGGCCGGCGCGACCTCCGAGAAACCGATGTACAGGTGAAACCATGCACTGCGATGCCGAGTGGGCAACCACCGCGATCACCGCGGATATCGTCCGCGGTGCTTTCGAACTCGAACACACCGAACGCGGCATCCTGCCGCATCGCCTGCCGGCCTGGGCGCGTGCCCAAGGCGACGGGCAGCTGGCGATGGCGGAGAGCCAGCCCTCGGGTGTCCGGCTGGTGTTCGGTACTTCGGCCACGACGATCGAACTCGATACCGTGGCCACCCGGCTGGGGTACGCGGGTGCTCCCCGCCGTCCGGCCGGCATCTACGACCTGCGTATCGACGGCCGGTTGGCTGCTCAGGCCCATGCCCCGGGCGGAGATACCGTGACCATCGATATGGCCACCGGGAACACCACCCGGCAGCCGGGGCCGGTGGGTACGGTGCGCTTCGCCGATCTCCCCGCCGGATTCAAGAACGTCGAAATCTGGCTGCCGCACAACGAAGTCACCGAACTCGCCGGTCTGCGCACCGATGCCGCCGTCGAGCCGGTGCCCGGCGGCGGTCGCGGAGTGTGGCTCCAGTACGGCAGTTCGATCAGCCAGGGGTCCAATGCGGGGAGCCCGTCCACCACCTGGCCCGCGCTGGCGGCTGCCCGCGGTGATGTCGAACTGACCAATATGGGGCTGAGTGGCAGTGCCATGCTCGACCCGTTCGCCGCCCGGGCAATCCGCGATACCCGGGCCGATCTGATCAGCCTCGAGATCGGCATCAATCTCGTCAACGCCGATGTGATGCGGATGCGCGCCTTCGGGCCGGCCGTGCACGGGTTCCTCAGCACTATCCGCGAGGGACATCCGACGACCCCGTTGCTCGTGATCTCGCCCATCTACTGCGAAATCCACGAGCACACACCGGGGCCGGGCGCCTTCGATCTCGAAGCGCTGGGCGCGGGAGAAATGCGCTTCCTCGCCACCGGCGACCCCGCCGAACAGGCCAACGGAAAACTGACGCTCACCAGCGTCCGTGAGGAGCTGTCCCGCATCGTCACCCAGCGGGCGGCAAACGATCCGCACCTGTTCTACCTCGACGGGCGCGAACTGTACGGCGAAACCGACTACCGCGAGAACCCGCTGCCCGACCGGCTCCACCCGGACGCCGCCACGCACCACCTGATCGGTGAACGGTTCGCCGAACGAGTGTTCACCGCCGACGGTGCATTCGGTGACCGGCCGGGAAGCGTCCACCGCCCGGCCGTCGCGGCGAGGGTGTGAGAACAGCGGCGCTGCCACGAAGACGGGGGAGTCCGCGAAACGCGATACGACCACCGGGTCTCCCCGCGGAATCCTCTAACGTCTGATCGTGATCCGAAAACTGATCGACACGCCCCGCCGGGTGCTGGGTGCGGTGGTGCTACTGGTGCTCGCGGGTGTGGCGGTCCTGGCGGTCCGGGCGGAAGGGAACGACCGGGAGCTGGTGCCGGCGGGGAAGACCGGACAGTTCAGCGCGGAGCGCGGGCTCACGCATCTGGAACGGTTCGCGACCGAACCGCGCCCGCTGGGCAGCCCGGCGAGCGACCGGGCCGCGGACTATATCGCCGGGCAGATGCGGGCCGCCGGTTTCGAGGTGGACAACCAGCACGCGGTCGGGGCCAGTACGGCGCCGGGCCTGGCGGCCTTCGGCCGGGTCGACAATGTGATCGCGACTCTCCCTGGCCGGCACCCGACCGGGACCGTGCTGGTCGCCAGCCATTTCGACTCCGCCGCCACCGGCCCCGGGGCGTCCGACGACGGGGCCGCCGTCGCGGCGATGCTGGAAGTGGGACGGCTGATCGGGGCGCAGGGCGGGACCCGGAACAACCTCGTACTGCTGTTCACCGACGGCGAGGAGGACGGGCTGCTGGGTGCGGAGGCATTCGTCCGCGAGCATCCGCTGGGGCGCGCGGGTGGGGTGGTGCTCAACTGGGAGGCCCGCGGGGTGAGCGGGCCTTCGCTGATGTTCGAAACCTCGCGGGGCAATGCGGAGCTGTCGGCCCTGTTCGCCGAGACGGTGCCGGATCCGCGCGGTGATTCGTCGATGGTCGAGATCTACCGGAAGTTGCCGAACGATACGGATTTCACCGAGTTCCGGGAAGGCGGATTCGACGGGTTGAATTTCGCCTATATCGAGCAGCCCGCGTTCTATCACACGGCCGGTGATTCACTCGCCAACCTCGACCTGCGCAGTCTGCAACACCACGGCGAGAACATGCTGGCCATGACGCGGGCACTCGGCGCCGCGGATCTGCCCGGTCTGCGCACCGACCGGGACGCCACCTACTTCCGGGTCGGCCCGCTCTCGATCCACTACCCGAACGCGCTGGTCTGGCCGTTGGCGGTGCTGGCCGCGGCGCTGGTGGTGGGGCTGGCCGTGCCGGCGCGACGCCGGGGGCTGGCCAGTGCACCGCGGATGGTGCTGGCGGCGGTTTCGGTGGTGCTGCCGCTGGGGGTGGTGATCGGGCTCGGACAGGCGCTGTGGTGGCTGCTGGTGGCGCTGCGGCCGGGATACCACATGATGAACGGCCTGCTGTACCGGCCGGATTTCTACGAGGCCGCGCTCGCCGCGCTGGCCGGCACCGCGCTACTCGTCTGGTATCTGCTGCTGCGGGTGCGGCTGGGTCCGGCCGCGCTGGCGATCGGGGCACTCGCCTGGCCGGCTGTGCTGGGGTTGGTGTGCGCGGCGGCGGCGCCGGGCGCAGCATTCCTGTTCACCCTGCCGGCCGGGTGCGCCGCGGCCGGTGCGCTGCTGGCGATGATGCCGGTGCGGTGGGCCGGTTGGCCCGCGGTGATGCTGGTGGGCGGGCTGACGATCTCGGCCGTGTTCCTGCCCGTGGCCGCCCGCGGTGTATTCGATGCGGTCGGGATGGTCTACGCCGGAGCCGGCGCCGCCTGCTTGGCCTTGTTCGGTCTCATGCTGCTGCCCGCGGTCGAGCTGCTGCTGCCCGAACCCGAAGCGTTCACGGGGAAACCCTGGGCGCTACCCCGGACCAAGGTCTGGGCCGTGCCCGCGACGGTGGCGGTGCTCGGGATCGCCGCGGTGGGTGCGGGTCTCGTCGCCGATACCGCCGATCCGGCCCATCCGCAGCGCAGCCATCTCGCCTACGTCCTCGACGCCGAAACCGGGCGGGCGCACTGGGTGAGCGCCGAACGGTATCCCACCGACTGGACCGGCCGATATGTCACCGGCCGCGATACCTCCGGCCTCCCGGCCGGTTACGCACACGAGCCGCTGTGGACCGGGCCGGCGGACCCGATCGATGCTCGGGCACCACGGGTCGAACTGCGTGGCCGCGACGGCGAAACCGTGACGATGCATGTGACATCCCCGCGCGCGGCGACCTCGGTGATCCTGCGCTTCGATCGGCCGATCGATCTCGTCACCACACAGGTTCCGGGTGCCGCACCGGTCACCGTCCCCGTCACGGGGATGCGCCCGGACGGGCTGCCGGGCGAGATCCGCTTCCGTGATCTGCCACCCGAGGGGGCCGATTTCACGGTGCGCACTCCCGGCGCGGATCGGGTGCGCGTTACGGTCTTCGACGAAAGTCACGGTCTCACCGAAGCACCCGGATTCCGGCCACGACCAGCGGATACGATCGCCTCGATCCGTCCGGACGGCGATGTGATGGTAGTGGTGCGCACATACGAGTTGTAATCGCCTACGACGGTCGGCGTAGCCGGCTCATCGATCTCCTACGACTGTCGTCGTGCTCGGCGAAGTCTCTCGGCAGATTCGCGACCTCCCCGGTCGGCGCGAAAGTTGGTGCGTTCGCTACCGAGTCGAGAGGACGAACGACGTGAAGATCCGACACATAGCCATCATGATGGCCGCCGCGCTGAGTATCAGTGCCTGCACAATGGCCTCCTCTGACAGCCCCGAGCCCGCGGACGCAGTGGACACCGAGCGCCTGCGCGTCGCGCTGGCGGCAATCGAGCGTGCCGGGATACCGGGGGTTTTCGCGGAGGTGCGCGCAGGTGACGAGGTGTGGAGCCACGCCGCCGGAGTCGCCGACCTGGCCTCCGGCCGTCCGGTAACGCCGGATATGCGGCACCGCATCGGCAGCGTCACCAAGACGTTCACCGCGATCGCGGTCATGCAGCAGGTCGAGCAGGGCCGGGTCGATCTCGACGCGCCGATCGGCGACTATCTGCCGGATGTGGTGCCGGGTGAACGCGGCCGGAAGATCACGGTGCGGATGCTGATCAACCACACCAGCGGCCTGCCCGACTATCTGCCGTACGCGTTCCCTTCGCTCGCGGGACTGTTCACCGGCGGCGAGGTTTCGGCGGACAGTCTCGACGACAACCGGTTCCGGAAGTGGGATACAGCGGAATTGATCGCCTTGGGCGTGAACGCGCCTGCCGGCGAGCCGGGCGCGCTCCCGGGCGTGTACTCCAACACCAACTACCGCATCCTGGGCGAATTGGTGCGGCACACGACCGGTATTCCGTTCGAGCGCTACGTCACCGAACAGGTGATCGCGCGGGCGGGACTCGAACACACCTACTTCCCGGACCGGCCGGAACTCGACGAGCCGCACTCACGGATGTACGAGGCGCTGTACGGCGTCATCGATCCGCCGCGGGACTACAGCACCTACGACAACTCCTGGCTCGGCCCCGGCGCCGGGCTGGTTTCGACCATGGCCGACGTGAACACGCTCTACCGCGAACTGTTCGCGGGTGCGCTCGTCGGCCGGGAGACGCTGGAACAGATGCGGCAGACGGTTCCGGTGATCGCGCTGGACGGGCAGCCGATCGAGTACGGGCTCGGTGTGCACAAGGTGGAACTGCCGGGCTGTGACACGCTCTGGGGCCACGACGGTTCGGTTTTCGGGGCCTCGATGATGTCGCTGCACTCGGCCGACGGGCAGCGCCAGATGTCGGTTGCGGTGAACCTGGTACGCGTGAACCGGCCCGATGCCGCCGGGCGCCCGCAGCCGCACCCGGCCGACGACGCGCTCGCGGCGTTCTACCGGGCCGCGATGTGCCCGGCGGTGTAGCCCGTGTAGCCAGGCCGGTGCGTCCACGGCCTCGGCAGGCGACGCGGGCGCAAGGACAAGGATGCTGTCATTGTCCACGCTGGACGGAGGAGCGCCCGCGGATGCCGTCCAGCAGGTACCGGGTGCGGCGGTCGTAATCGTCTCGCGGAGGCCGTGTGCCGTACTTGAGGGCGAGGGCGGTGTCGACGACGAGTGCGTGGAGGTCGTCGGCGGTGAACTCCGGCCGCAACGCACCGGAGGGCCGCGCCGCTGCGATGAGCTCTTCGTTGGCCTCGCTTCCGGCCCGGCAGATCTCCATGAGCTGCTCCGAGTGCGGATATGTCTGCAACAGGACGTCGTTGAAGGCGGGCTGCCGGTACTGGAGGTCGCGGAGCGCGGTGAGGTAGTACGCGATCCGCTCGCCGATGTCGTCGATGGTGCGGGTGTGGTCGATAACGGCGAACAGCTCACTCGCCACGACCTCTTCGATGACTGCTTCGATGAGACCGATCCGCCCGCCGAACCGGTTGAAGATCGTGGCCTTGCTCACGCCGGCTGCCTTGGCGACCTCCTCGAGCGGCACCGTCAGGCCTTGCCCTCGGAAGGCGCCGATCGCGGCGGAGCGGATCTGTTCGGAATTGCGCCGGGCGTCGGCACGCAGCCGGGATTCCGGAGGCACCGCACCGGGCATGGTCCTCACCGTCTCTTTCTGTTGCCCGCCGTCATAACTTGACTCATCGAGTCAGCTTACCTACGGTCGCAGGAAGCAGAGAACTTGACTCGATTGGTCAACTTATAGTTCCGCCCACCCGGAGACGGACGTCGTGGGCGCTCAGGAAGGTCGAGAACATGATCGTTGTCACCGGCGCCACCGGTGGGCTGGGTGGGGCCACCGTCGAGCACCTCCTCGAGCACGTACCCGCCGACCGGATCGGTATCAGTGTCCGCGACGCCGCCAGGGCGCAGCACTTCGCCGACCGTGGTGTGCGTGTGCGGCAGGCCTCCTACGAGGACCCGGCCGCGCTGCGTGACTCGTTCGCCGGTGCCGAGCAGATCCTGCTGGTGTCCGGCAACGACCCGGCCGCCGATATGGTCGGCCTGCACCGCACTGCCATCGAAGCCGCGGTCGCCGCCGGCGCCCGGCGGATTCTCTACACGAGCCAGCACGGCGCTGTCCCCGGCAGCCCGTACCGGCCGTCGGATATCCACATCGCCACCGAGGCCATCCTCGGCGACTCCGGAGTCGACTGGACCGCACTGCGCAACGGCGCCTACGGCCCGCTCGATCAGGTTCTCGGCCCATGGCAGCGGACCGGCGTGATCGCTCAGCCCGAAGACGGGCCGATCCCGTATACCGACCGTGCCGATATCGCCGAGGCCACCGCGGTCATCCTCGCCGGTGACCGCTCCTTCGATGGTCCTGTCACCCTTACCGCGCCGACCGCCCTCACCTTCGACGATTTCGCCCAGATCGCCTCCTCTCTCACCGGTCGCACTATCAAGCGAACCGTCCTGGACGGCGAAGGCTGGATCGCCGACCAGATCACGGCCGGTGTGCCGGAGCAGATGGCCCGGCTCCTGCTCACCTGGTACCAGGCAGCCCGCGCGGGCTACTTCGCCGAAACCGGCCCGCTGCTGGCCGAACTCCTCGGCCGCGAGCCCCGCACCGCCGCTGAACGGCTCGCGGGCCATATCGCCGGCTGAAGCCGGGAGTGCCGGGAAGTACGGCAAAACGAACGGCCTAGTTGTTCGCGCGCCGGATCGCGCGCTGGACCAGGCTGCGTATACCCGGTAGCCCGATCGCGCGCAGCATGAGTTCACCGGCCCAGACCTGGGCGCGGGTCGCCGGAGCGAACCTGCTGATTCCCTTGCGCGCCAAGTCTTGTCGTTTGCCGACTTCCGGTCGCAGCGACGACTCCCAGGCCGCGAGCGCGCCGGGGATGTCCTCGCTGTGCTCGGCGAGCGCCGAGCCGAGGCGGTCGGCGCCGTCGAGGGCCAGGGCCGCGCCGTAGCCGGCGAATACCGTGACGCACCAGGCGGCGTCGCCCAGCAGGACGATGCGGCCGTCGCTCCAGCGGTCCATGACCACCTGGCCGACGGAGTCGAAATAGGCCCCGCCCGGATCGGTTTCCAGCTGGTGCAAGGCCTCGGTGACCCCGCCGCCGAGATCCCCGAAGGACTGCGTGAGCGCGGCGGCGGGCCCCCGGTCGAGTTCGGCTCGGGTATCGGGGCAGCGGTAGGTGAAGAACGTCGAGGAACGCTGTGGGCCGAGGTTCATCACCCCGGCGGTGCGACCGGGGCCGATGAAAGTGGTTCCGGCGCCGTCCGGTACATGCTCCGGGGCCGCTTCGAGCGGGAACGCGCCCACCATATGGCCCAGGTCCACCAGGTACTCGGCTTCGGGGCCGAAGACCAGTTCACGGATCCGGGAGTGCACGCCGTCGGCACCGATGAGCAGATCGGCCCGGATACGGCTGCCGTCGCCGAGAGTGGCGTCCACCGCCTGCGCGTTCTGGGTCACCGCGTGCACGGTGGTACCGAACCGGATATCGGCATGCTCGGCCACCGCGTCGTACAGCGCCGATTCCAGGTCACCGCGGAAAATGCTGAGCGCCCGGGTGCCGACGGCGGCCTCGGCGACCGCGGCCGGTAACCGGAACTTCTCACGACCGTCGGCGTGGACCATGATCGAGGTGAAGAAGCCGATATCGTGCGGTGCCAGGGCCGGTACGAGCCCGAGCCGTTCGGTCGCGTCGTATCCGGGGCCGTGCAGGTTCACCAGGTAGCCGCTGCTGCGCCGGGCCGGGGCGCGCTCGACCACCACGACCTCCCAGCCCTGCCGGTGCAGCCGTAAGGCGGCGGCGAGTCCGGCGATACCGGCGCCCACCACGAGGGCCCGCTTCTTCTTCGTATCCGCCGCATCCGGCGCTTGGATGGCTGCCACTACCACTCCCGTTTCCGACCTCTGGCGGTGTGCTCCACACCGATCATCGTCAACCCTAAGTTGACGACACCCGTGCGTCAACTCTTGGTTGACGCATGGGGTGCGAGGCTTCGTGTTCTGTGGCCGGATCCGGATTTCGCTCGCTGAGGTGTTACCCGAAAAGCCCTGTTGGGGGGGCGCGGGACGGGGCGCCCCCCCCGGGTGGGGTGAGAACACCAGGGCGGGGGCGGGGGGCAGGCGGCGCGCCCCCC
>NZ_JARWNW010000299.1 GCF_029868325.1 Nocardia carnea | reverse complement strand
CCCCGGATGTAGTACGGGGGGGGGGGCCCCGGGCGCCCCCCCCCGCGCCAGGGGATACCCCACAGTAATTAGCCAGGCGGGGCGGGATATTTGAGAATTTGGGGGATTTTTGTGGGGGGGGTGGGGGGGGGCTGGTTGTTTGTGGGGGGGCGCGCCCCCCCCCCCCCCCCCCCCCGCGCTACTGGCAAACCCTCAGATAATTCCCCAGGCCTGCAGGATATAGGTCACATTGGCGGCAATGTTCGTGACGAGGTTCGCCAGATTCAGGGCCGCGGACCCGGTTTCGATCATCTTCTGTTTTCCTCCTGATCCGTCCCGACCGGAGCCCAAAATACCGACGGCTGCCGAGTCGGGCAAACGTCCGATTACCCGGCTCGACAGCTCGGGCGGAGCAGGAAATCGACCTCAAATCAGACGATCAAGCGTCCGGAATATTGACCGGACACGTGTCCCACTCAGTGCGCAAACCAGTAGGAGAATGCGCGAAAGGGTTCGCGGATGCGGGTGTCACCGGCCGTTCGATGAACCATCGACGGGACCGGGCCACCGGGCCGGACCGATCAGCCCGCGACCCGCACCCCGGGTTCGGGACCCGGTCCGTCCGCCCGCAATTTGAGCAGCGTCAACCCCGCGGTACAGGCGAGAATGAGACCGATAACACTGATCACGACATGCAGCGTGGCGATTCCGTAGACCGCCGCCCCCAGCCCCCCGGCGAAAACCAGCCAGCCGAGAACTCTACCCACCGTCACCCCGGATCCGGACGAACCGGATGGCACCGGCTCCGCATCCGCCTTCCGCGTCTCGGGCACCTCTGCCGCGCCGGGCAGATCGGTGGTGGTCTGGTCTCCCATCATCTACTCCTCGATGGCGCCGATCCGGAAATCGTGTAGCGCCTACCACTGCGGTGCATCGGCACCGCGGACTCCGGTGTCCCATGCGTCACTTCCGCAACATACGCTAAGGCCACAACCCGACGATTGTTACGCAACACAAGCACGCGACACGCGGCCGATATCAATTCGATACCTGATATACCCGCCGCGACCGGACCTTACACACGATAACCAGCGGAATCGACAGGGCGGGGGGTAGTTCCACCGACCACCCTGGATTAAGGTGAGGCCACTGACTTATCACAGGAGCGTCACCGATGGACAGCAAAACGAAGGTCGCCGGGCCTCTGGCCGCCGCCGGTGCGGTATCCCTCGGGCTGGTATTCATCGGCGCCTGCGGGGTCGATCAGGAAGACATCTACGTACCACCGCCACCGATCCACTCCGGGCCTCAGGCGGTCGAACAGGCGCGCTACGCGGAGGCGACCGCCACCACGGTGGCCCAGGTACTGATCCCGCCGTCCCCCAGCTGGCGGATGGCTCCCGAACCGCCGCCGCGGCGCACACTACCGCCCGAATACCAGATCTCGGTCACCTCATCGGCCGCCGCGTCGACCGACTCCGGCGAGACCACCGACAGCGACGAGACCACCGGGCGCGCCACACTATCGGCCACCCCCGGTGAGACCCCCACATCGGGACAGGACTCTGCCGCAACATCGTCGCCCGCCACGGAAATCGAACCCGCACACAGTGAGTCGCCGGTTCCGCCGCCCGCCCCCACCGCCACCGAAGTCACCCCGCCGACCCCTGTCGTTCCGGTCCCGACCACCACCATCGAGGCACCCGGCGCTTCCGATACCCCGGTCGCACCCGAGTCACCGTCGGCCACCGAGCCCCTGGGCGGCGAGCCCACTCCGGGCACCGAAGCAGCACGTACCACCCCGGCTCCACCGGCACCGGAATCCGAACAATCCACACCGTTCGGGCTGCCCGCCGAAACCACCGAGCCCGGTGCGCCGGAATCCGGCGCACTCGTCCCGACCATCACGATCGCGCCGGCTATCCCTCCCCGTTTCGGCGGCTGACGGAGTCCGCTCGGTGCCGCGAAACCGTCGCCCTCAGAGTTCGGCGTAGGCGATCGCCCGCTGGGCACCGGTCACCATGGGCCGCAGCGAATTCGTGAACCGCTCGGCGTCGACAGCGGCGATATCGACCATCGTGCCGGTGTGGATCGCATAGCGGCCGTCCCCGGCGATATCGATCCAGCACAGCACACCGAACGGGTCGGTCCTGGCCGGCCGGTGCACGGAGACCACGAGCTGGCCGATACCGTCGCGCGGTTGCTTCAGCCGCTGCCGGATCCGGGTCGCCACAGTGGGACCCGCGACCGGAATGGTCACCCGGTCCCGGCCGTCGCGTACGACCTCTGCCCGCGGCGCACGCAACCGCGCCCCGGTCCCGACCGGGGCGGCCGGTAACGCGGCGACGACGCGCACGGGCAGGGAGGTGGCGGCCCCGGCCATGATCCGGATATCGCCGCCCCGATCCGGTTCGGCGCCCGGGCGTTGCGTGGCCACGACCCCGATATGTCCGGCCGAGGCACCGAGCACCCGCGTGGCGGGATTGCCCGCCCCGTCCTGTCCGAATGCCGACACACTCACTTCCGGAGCGGCCAGCACCCGCAGGGCTGCTTCCAGATCGGCGTCGAGAGTGGTGTCGCACCACTGCCGCAACGCGGGCAGCTGGGCGGTGCGCTCGGCGGAATCCCGCGCGGACAACCGCACCGCCAGCGGGTAAGGGAGGCGATCGCCGACCGTCTGATCCCAGGCCAGCGCCAACTGGTCCGGGGTGAGGATCCAATTCACTCGGCTTCGGTCCACTCACCCAGGACCGGCGGGGTGGTGGGCTCGAGGGTGCCGATCAGCTGCCCGCCGGGCTCGGCTTCTTCCAGGAAGGTGAGCTCCTCGTCGCCGAAATGCAGGTCGTCGTCCTCGTCGGCGGACCGTTCGGTACGCACCGGCGCCACCGGCGAATTCGAGCGCACGGTATCGGCCGCCATCGCACCGCCCATCATGCCGCCGATCGCCCCCGCGCCCATTCCGGTGATCGCGTCACCACTCGAATTACGCTGCTGCTCCTCGCGATCACGATCGCGTTCACTGTCGGCCCCCGAACCGGCGGGGCGGACCGGGACAGCGAACAATGGTGCACCCGGCGTACTCGCCGGCGCCACGGGTGCACTGCCACCGGATACAGCCGCCGGGGTGGTGGCCGGGGTCGCGGGGGTCGGCTGCTGCGTTCCCGCAGTCGTGGTGGCCTGTGGCTGATCCGCTGGGGCGGGAGTTGCCGCAGGCGCGACAGCAGCTGCGCCGGTGAGTGCGGGGCTCGCGGCGGCTGCCGGGCCGTCTGCGGCAGCTTGCGGAGGAATCGGCGCGCTCGGCGCCACAGAGGCGTCCGATGCGGCCGTAACAACCTTTCCTACCGGCGAACTCACGCCGGTCGCGGAAGCGGCGGGCGCAGTAGCCGGGGTCGGCGCGCCGGGTTCACCCTGACCCGAGCCGGGCAGGTCGGGAAAGGCAGGGACCTGGGATCCGGTGGGAATGAAAGCGCCGAGGTAGACGCTCTCCATCACCCGTACCGCGTCCGCGCGTTCACTCTCGGCCGCCTGCTGGCCGGCGATATTGCCCGTCGCCGCATGGGGATCCAGGAGTGCGGCCGGCAGATCCGGCCGGACCCCGGATGGTTCGCCGATTCCGGTACGGAGCGTTTCGGCGGCATCACCGGCCTGCCCCAGACGCTGCCCCACCGTGGTCAGCACATCGGCGAGCTGCCGGCCGGCGGCCTCGAAATCCCGGACCGCCGCGCCCGCGAGTCCCGCCGCGGCGCCACGCCAGCCGTCGGAGATGGCGCCGCGGATCTCGGTATGCGCCTGTGTCACAGCGTCGTTCAGACCGTTTGCCGCGCCCTGCCACAGTTGTCCGCCGGTCTGCAGGGCCGACGGGTCCAGGAGCGATACCCCGGCGTGGATCTGCTCGTGGGTCAGATTGTCGAAAACCTCGACCGTCGGCGCGTAGTCGGGATCCACTCGATTGTGGGCGCCCCGCAGCCCCGTTCGCGGTAGCTCACGCACCGAGTGCCCCCGCCTGCGTGGCGCCGAGCGCGCCCGCAACCTCGGCATCGGTGTGCTGATAGGCCGCCGCCGCGCTCCGGAAGGTATGTGCGAGCTGCCGCGCCGCACTCGCGTAATCGCGCAGCGCCACTATCGCGTCGCCCGCTTTGCCCTCGAAACCACCGCGCAGGGCGGCACCGGACTCGAATCCGCCGAACCCCGGTACGGAAAGAGCTCCGCTGAGGGTTTCGATCTGCCCATCCACCTGGTCGGCCAGCTGCTCGTAGCGCAGCGCGCACCGCTCCGGCGCGCCCTCGGCGACCAGAACTCCATCGATCCACAGCTCCCCGTCGTCGACGGCCGCGCCGAGCGCGGTAATCGTATTCGGCTGCATCACCGGACCCCCTTCCTTTTCCGCCGGCGCCCGGCGGCTCTCATCGTCGCCGCACCGGCCCCGCGACGATCTCCTGCGTCCATTGCACGATATCCGCCGTGACCCGGCCGCGCACGCGCTCGTGCAGCAGATCGTGTCCCGCATCGGGGTACTCGCGCAGCTCCACCGAATCATGCCGCCGAGCCCAGTCCCGCACCGTCTCGATCGGCGCGCGCCGGTCGTCGACTCCGTGCACCGCCAATACCCGCGGCAGCGGCACGACCTGCGCGGGGGTACCGCCGAGTGCCCGCTCCGGGGTACCGCACAGCACCAGTCCGGCCAGGTCGCGGGCGTCCAATACCGGATCGCGAGAAAAGTCGGCAGAGTGCGGTGGCGCGCCGTGCACAGGTGTGGGGCGGGCAGCGCCGAGCGCGGCCAACGCCGTGATCGCCCCCAGCGAATGTCCCATGAGAGTCAATGGCAGATCAGGGACTCCGTCACGCACGAGCATGGTAAAACGCACCGCGTCGTCCACCAGATCGGCCAGACTGCCCGGCCGATCGGGATCCCCCTCGCTGAGCCCCTGCCCGGCAGTGTCCAGCGTCCACACCGCGATCCCCTCATCGTTCAGCCGGCGCGCGAACTCGTGATAATGCCCGCTGTGCTGTCCCGAACCGGGCAATAACGCCAACACGGCAGCAGCCCCCTCGACCGGCCGATCCCGATAGTGCAAGCGGCCGCGCGCGCCGTCGAAGAACCCCATGACCGAATTCTGGCAAAGAACGCAGACTTCGAAGCTGCGAGCCGTCCGGGGGGAGCGCCCGGCGGGAGGGTTACGCCGGAGCCGGAGCGGGCGCCGGTGCCGACTGTGGCGCCGGGGCCTGAGGTGCGGGCGGAGCGGCCGCGTCCGGCGCAGGGGCGGCGGGGACCGGCGGTTGATCGGGCACGGAGAACAAACCGACCGTGGGCGTCATCACGCAGAGCGCTCCCGGGTAGCTCACGGTTCCCCACATGGAGGCGAGGACCGTTCCCGGCCCGCTGTCGACGGTCCGCGACAGCGAGGCGGTGCCGAACTCGGTGACATCGCTGAGCGTATCCAGCCCGCTGCGGCCGTTGTTGATATTGATCCACGCGACCACCAGGCCCGAACCCTGCGGAATACCGGAATGCCGCGGGGTGGCGTGGAAGGTCAGCGTGCCGGGAGTGCCGCTCAGGTTGATACTGGGCCCGTTGGCCGTGGCGGCCGCGAACGTTGTGGTGATCACACCGTTGCTGCCGCAGCCGAAGGTCGGGGCCGCGTAGACGAAGGGAGCGTAGGCGCCGATATTGCTGATCTCATGGGCGGCGACGACGTCGTGGTAGCTGCGCAGCGCGTCCACTCCGGGACGGGCGGCCGGATCGGCGGCGGTCCGTTCGGTGAGAGCGGTCAGCGCGGTTTCGCCGGGGGTGGGCGCGGCTTCGGGTTCGGCAGCTGCCGGAGTGGTGAAGGTGAGCGCGGCACCCATACCGAGGGCCGCCGCTGCGGCCGCGGTTCGCGCGACGATTCTGTTGTGCACTGCTGAACTCCCTATATCCGCTCGCGGCGATGGCAGGCCGGACCCACCGGCAATCCCCCGCCCACCGCTGCAAGTTACCAGCACCGGCGGGACACCGCCGGGTCACACTCCGCTCTCGGCCCGCGTTATCGGCGGCGGGCGGCAGCTGTATGTGATGCACTCGACGCGGCAGGATAGGTGAGGGGTGTAAATTCGATGCGGGACAATCGAGACATATTTGGAGATGTGTATGAAATTAACTCTGTCTCCCGACGAGGTCGCCTTCCGCGACGAGCTGCGGAAGATCTACACCACCGCGATTCCCGCCGAGATCCGTGAACGCGTGAAGTACGGTCACGAGCTGTCCCGCGAGGACATCGTGACCGCGCACCAGATCCTCAACCAGCACGGCCTGGCCGTACCGAACTGGCCGGTGGAATGGGGCGGCAAGGACTGGACGCCCATGCAGCGGCATATCTGGCAAGACGAGATGCAGTTGGCCAGCGTGCCCGACCCGCTGACCTTCAACGCCACAATGATCGGCCCGGTCATCGCCCAGTTCGGTTCCGAAGAGCTGAAGAAGCGCTTCCTGCCGGCCACCGCCAACCTCGATATCTGGTGGTGCCAGGGCTTCTCCGAACCCGATGCCGGCTCCGATCTGGCCTCGTTGCGCACCACCGCCGTCCGCGACGGCGACTCCTACATCGTCAACGGCCAGAAGATCTGGACCACGGCCGGCCAGTGGGCCGACTGGATCTTCTGCCTGGTCCGCACCGACCCCAACGCCCCGAAGAAGCAGGCCGGGATCTCCATGCTGCTCTTCGATGTGAAATCCCCCGGCGTCACTATCCGCCCGATCAAGCTCATCGACGGCGGCTACGAGGTGAACGAGGTCTTCTTCGAGAACGTGCGGGTGCCCGCCGATCAGCTGGTCGGCGAGGAGAACATGGGCTGGACCTACGCCAAATTCCTGCTCGGCAACGAACGCACCGGTATCACCGCCGTCGGCCGCACCAAGGTGAAGATCGGGGTGGCCAAGGAATACGCCGCGGCCACCAAATCCGGTTCGGGCACCCTGCTCGAGGACCCGCTGTTCGCGGCGCGGATCGCCGAACTGGAGAACGAACTGCTCGCCCTGGAACTCACCCAGCTGCGCGTCGTCTCGAATTCGACCGAGGGCAAACCGAATCCGGCGTCCTCGGTACTGAAGATGCGCGGTTCGGAACTGCAGCAGGCGGCCACCGAACTCCTGCTCGATATCGCCGGACCGGATGCCCTGCCGGTCGGCGCCGGGGATATCGCCTCGCCCGACTGGGCGCAGCGCAGTGGCCCCAGCTACCTCAACTACCGCAAGACAACCATCTACGGAGGTTCCAGCGAGGTGCAGCGCACCATCATCGCCTCCTCGATCCTCGGATTGTGAGGTCAGGTTATGGATTTCGATCTCACCGACGAACAGGTCATGCTCCGCGATACCGTGCGTGACCTCCTCAATCGCCATTACACCCCGGAATCGCGGCTGGCGGTCACCGAAACCGAGCTGGGCTGGAGCCGCGAGGTCTGGGGGCAGCTCGCCGAACTGGGTGTGCTCGGCCTGAGCTTCGCCGAGAAAGACGGCGGTATGGACGCCGGCCCAGTGGAGACCATGCTGGTGCTCGAAGAGTTCGGGCGCCGGCTCGCACCGGAACCGCTGCTGGACGCGGTGCTGGTACCGGGCGGATTGATCAGTGCGGCCGGTAGCGCCGATCAACGGCAGCGGATCCTGCCCGAGGTCGCGGCCGGGTCGAAACTGCTCGCCTTCGCACACGGTGAACCGGGCACCCGCTGGCCCGATCACATTGTGGAGACGACCGCCACCGCCGACGGCGACGCCTACACGCTGACCGGTGTGAAGAACCCGGTACCGCACGGCGACTGCGCCGACGAACTGGTGGTCAGCGCGACCCTGCCCGGCGGCGGTCTCGGCCTGTTCCTGGTCGCGGCGGATGCCAGCGGCGTCACCCGGACGCCGTACAAGACGGTCGACAACCTGCGGGGCGCTCAGGTGGAATTCACCGCCGCGCCGGCGGAACTGCTGGGGTCCGGCGATGCCACTGCCACCGTGGAGTCGGTGCTCGTCGCGGCCCAGGCCGGGTTGTGCGCCGAATCGGTCGGTGCGATGGCGGAATCGCTGCGGTTGACCACCGAATATCTGAAGACCCGGAAACAGTTCGGGGTGACGCTGTCGAAGTTCCAGACCCTCACCCAGCGCGCCGCGGATATGTACGTCTCGCTGGAGCTGGCCCGCAGCATGAGCTACTACCTCACCGCGGCCCTGGTCGACACCGCCGACCCGGTGATCGCGTCCCGGGCCCGGCTGCAGGTCGGCCGCTCGGCGCGGCATATCGGGCAGGAGGCGATCCAGATGCACGGCGGTATCGGGGTCACCTCCGAATACCCGGTGAGTCACTATGTTGCCCGGCTGACCGCCATCGACCGCACACTGGGTGGCCGCCTGGAACATCTGCGGATCCTCAGCGACCGGGTGGGTGAGTACGCACAGCCGGAGCTGTAACACAGCGAAGCCGCGCCCTTGCGCTCCGGCTCACCGGACAACTCCAGGGCTCGAGCGACTCACCGTTCCCCGGGGAACGCCGGCTTCGCCGGAGCAACTCACCGGCCCACCCCGACAGCCCCGCCCACCGAGAACAACTCACCGGGCCGCCCCGACAACTCACCGGCCCCACCGACCACACCCGAACCGACGCACCGGCCGGACGAGTAACCCCTTGATCTCACCGGAGCAGCTCGGTGACCTCGGTGTCGGCCAGCTGGTGGAAATCCCGGTACGCACCACCCACCCCGGCCAGCGCCGCGGGCGTATGCGGGCACACCACCTCGTCGGCCTCCGCACGGATCCGCGGGAGCGCTTCCGGCGCGGCGACCGGAACCGCCACGACCAGGTGTCGCGGTTCCCGAGCGCGCGCCACCCGGCAGGCCACGACGACCGACGCTCCGGTGGCGATCCCGTCGTCGATGATCACCACCGTGCGGTCGCGCAGCGGAATCGGTGGACGGTCACCCCGCCATACCCGGCTGCGCCGCTCCAGTTCGGCGCGTTCCTCCACTTCGATCGCATCGAGCCGCGCGGTATCCAGTCCGGTCTGGCGGACCACATCCGAGTTGATCACCCGCACCCCCTGTTCGCCGATCGCCCCCGCCGCCAGTTCGGGCTGCCACGGCACACCCAGTTTGCGAACCAGCAGGATATCGAGGTCACCGCCGATCACCTCGCGGACCGCCGCCGCCACCGGCACACCTCCACGCGGCAAGCCCAGCACCAGCGGGCCGGGCGCCAGCGAATCCCCCGCACGCAGGTGCCTCAGTTCGTTTCCCAGCGCGCGTCCGGCAGCTACCCGATCGGCGTAGAGCATCACCTTCGACGCTACTCGCTTGCGGCGCCACCATCGTAGATCTCCGCCGACGCCATTCGTATATCGGCCTGTCAGCTCACCCGATCGGCCGAAACACGCCGGTCGCGATCAGCCTGACCGGCCGGAGAACGAACCCCTGGACCAGAAACGTCGCGGACTCTAGCCGGAACGAGCAGACCACCCGACACAAATGGCGCCCCGCTCGCCCCACTTCAGGGGCGCGGTCTCGGTTCGCGGACCCGCAGTTCGCCTACGGGGTCGCGACAGTGAATCTGCGCAGCGACAGGCTCGGGTTGGTCCGGCGCACCTTGTCCAGCAGATCCGGCTCCAGCGGCGCCAGTGCGATCCCGGGTTCGTCCGCCAGTTCGCTCACGATCCGTCCTGCCGGGTCGACGACCATCGAGTGACCCGCACCGCGCGGCCCGCAGTGGTCGGCCGCGGCCAGGTAGACGGTGTTCTCGATGGCCCGGGCCCGCAACAGGGTGGTCCACTGGTCGACCTTTCCCGGGCCCGGAATCCACTGGGCGGGGAGCAGCAGGACCTGCGCGCCGGCGGCGGCCAGGCGCCGGAAGCCCTCCGGGAAGCGCAGGTCGAAACAGGTTTGCAGGCCGAAGGTGAGCCCGGCGGCGGTGAACAGCGCCGGCTCGGTGAGCGGGCCGGGGCGGACGATATCCGATTCGCGCTGACCGAAAGCGTCGTAGAGGTGCACTTTGCGGTAGTACGTGCGCAGCGTGCCGTCGGGTCCCAGCACCACCAGGGTGTTGTGGATCCGGCCGTCGTCCGGCGCGGTGGTCTCGACCACTCCGGCCACCAGATGCACTCCGGTGTCGGCGGCGAGGCGCGCGAGGGCGGTGACGAACGGGCCGTCGAGCGGCTGGGCCGCGGCGTGTACCCGTTCGTCGAGCCGGCCCAGGGCGAACATCGAGTACTCGGGGGCGACCACGATGCGCGCGCCCTGGTCGGCGGCGGCGCGCACCCGGTCGGTGAGGGCCGCGAGGTTGGCGTCGATATCGGTATGGGGTGCGAACTGCACCACAGCCAGAGCCTGCGCCTGCGCGCGCGGCTGATCGGCGGGGTCGGCATCCATGCTGACACCGTATGGCCCGGTGGCCCGGACGACCAGGCCGTACCAGTAAACTCCTGGTCAATGAGCACCAATCAGGGCGACGGCAGCCTCGGCGGAGATCCTGGCGACGCACAAGCCGAGAATGCCGAATCCGCCGGACCGTCTTTCGCCGATCTCGGGATCGATGACCGAATCCTCTCGGCCATCGCCGATGTCGGCTACGAATCCCCCTCCCCCATCCAGGCCGCGACCATCCCCCCGCTGCTCGAGGGGGCGGATGTGGTGGGTCTCGCGCAGACCGGCACCGGTAAGACGGCGGCGTTCGCCATCCCGATCCTGATGGGTTTGCTGCAGGACCGGCCGACCGGCAAACAGCCGGCTGCCCTGGTCCTCGCCCCGACCCGGGAGCTCGCGATCCAGGTCGCCGAGGCGTTCGGCCGCTACGCCACGCATATGCCGAATACGCATGTGCTGCCGATCTACGGCGGGCAGAGCTACGGCGTGCAGTTGTCGGGTCTGCGCCGCGGCGCGCAGGTCGTGGTGGGCACCCCCGGCCGGGTGATCGACCACCTGGAGAAGGGCACGCTGGATCTGTCGCAGCTGCGCTACCTGGTGCTCGACGAGGCCGACGAGATGCTGAAGATGGGGTTCCAGGAGGATGTGGAACGCATCCTCGCCGATACCCCCGCGCAGAAGCAGGTGGCGCTGTTCTCCGCCACGATGCCCGCCGCGATCCGCAAGATCTCCAAGCAGTATCTGCGTGAACCGGTCGAGATCACGGTCAAGTCCAAGACCAGCACCGCGACCAATATCACCCAGCGCTGGGTACTGGTCTCGCATCAGCGCAAACTCGATGCCCTCACCCGGATCCTCGAGGTCGAGGCCTTCGAGGCCATGATCATCTTCGTGCGTACCAAACAGGCCACCGAGGAGCTGGCCGAGAAGCTGCGCGCCCGCGGGTTCTCGGCCGCGGCGATCAACGGCGATATCGCCCAGGCGCAGCGTGAACGCACCATCGGGCAGTTGAAGGCGGGCACCCTCGATATCCTGGTCGCCACCGATGTCGCGGCCCGCGGTCTGGACGTGGACCGCATCTCGCATGTGGTGAACTACGACATCCCGCACGACACCGAGTCCTATGTGCACCGGATCGGCCGCACCGGGCGGGCGGGCCGCAGCGGCGAGGCCCTGCTGTTCGTCGCCCCCCGGGAACGGCATCTGCTGAAATCCATCGAACGCGCGACCCGGCATCCGCTCACCGAGATGCAGCTGCCCAGCGTCGACGATGTGAACGCGCAGCGGGTCGCGAAATTCGGCGATGCCATCACCGAGAACCTGAGCTCGGACAATCTGTCGCTGTTCCGCAAGCTCATCGAGGACTACGAGCAGGAGCACAACACTCCGCTGGCCGATATCGCCGCGGCCCTGGCGGTCGCCGCGCAGGATGGCGAGAGCTTCTTCCTCGAACCCGAACCGGAGCCGGTGGAGCGGCCGCGCCGGGAACGTGCACCGCGCAACTTCGGCGACGGCGGCTTCGACGACCGTCGCGGCCCGAGCCGGCATCGCACCACCGGTGCCGAACTGGCCACCTACCGCATCAGCGTCGGCAAACGGCACCGGGTGGTACCGGGCGCGATCGTGGGTGCGATCGCGAACGAGGGTGGTCTGCGGCGCAGTGATTTCGGGCATATCAGCATCCGCCCCGATCACAGTCTCGTGGAATTGCCGGCGCAGTTGCCGCCGGAAACCCTGGACGCCTTGCGGAGCACCCGGATCAGCGGTGTGCTGATCCAATTGCAGCTCGACCAGGGGCCGCCCCGCTCGATCGGCCGCGGGCCGCGGCGCGACGGGCCCAAACGGCACGAGCGGCGTAAACCGCGTTCGTAGTTTCCACGGTCCCTCCCACCAGGCCGGAGCCGGTGATTACAGTGGGCCGCGTCCGGTGTGCGCGTACCCGCTCGCCGGGTGTATCGCTGGGTCGCAGGAGGGCCGTGGGTGTTCGTTGTCGGTGATCAGGTGGTGTGCGGCGCCACAGATCTGGAGCGTGGCGCGCGCTGTGAGTTCGCGCTGCTGCGCGGACTCGACGCCGAACTGGGCACCGTCCCCGGAACCGACAACGGAATATCGGCCGGGACAAGGGGTTTCGGCGAGTGCGGGATACCGCCGGAAACCGCTTCCGGATACGCGCAATTCGCCGCGCTGCGTACTGCCGTGCGACACCGCCACGGCGCCGGCGTGGTCGAACTCCCCCCGCCCGCCGACCCGGCCGATCCGCTGGGTGCCCTCGCCGCCGCGCACAGTGCCTCCGTCGCAGCGATCCGCGCGGGCGCCCCGGCGGTGCTGGGTGCGGTGTTCTTCGACGGGGATTTCTTCACCCACGTCGATGTGGCCACGCAGACCCCGCACGGGCTGCGGCTGCACGGAACCACCCGGACCCGGCCGGTGCCCACCGCGCTGCGGCTCGCCGCGGCCGCGCTGTTCCTGGAATCGCTGCCGGTACCGGTCGATCCCCGCCTGCACATCCACGCCGGCGGCGAGACACATACCGCCGAGGTAGCCGAGGCAGCGCCGGTGTACCTGGCACGCCGTCGCCGCGTGCACCGGATCCTGGACGAGCACTCGACCGAACTCCTGCCGGTGCAATGGGGGGATCCACGCTTCCGGGCCTGCGGCCGCTGCGCGGTCTGTACCGCCGCCCGCGCCGAGGCCCGCGATCTGCTGCTGGTGGCCGGGATGGATCCGGCCACCCGGACGGCGCTGCGCGCGGCCGGTATCACCACGATCGACCGGCTCACCACCCGCATCGCGACCCCGCCCGACGTACCCGCCCCCACCCTCGCACGGTTGCGCGCCCAGGCAGTTGCCCAGCTGCGGCAGGAACATTCCGGTCGCGGTGAACTGCTGCCGGCCGATCCGGCGGCCCTGGATATGCTTCCGCCCGCCACACCGGGCGATCTCGCCCTGCACACGCATCCGGTGGCACCGGATCGCCTGCGGGTGACGGTGGCCTCCCGGGAATCCCTGCGGTTCTCCTGCGAACTACCGGTCGAGCCGTCCGCGGACGCGCTTTCCCCGCAACACCGTACGGCTCTACGCGACGGTGCCCGCCGCGCGTTCGCCGATCTGCTGGCCGCACTCACCGAACCGCTGCTGACCGAACCGGGCCTGCATATCTTCCATTACACGGCGGCTGCCCGGACCCTGTTGCTGCACACCGCCGGCCGTCTCGGCGCCGGGGAGGAAACCGTGGACGCGCTGCTGCGGACCGGCGTTCTGGTGGACCTGTATCCGATCGTGCGCGGCGCCTTCGTCCTCGGCACCCGCTCCTATGCCCTGCATCCGGTCGCGGCCACGCTCGGTCATCCCGGCGAGACAGACGGCAGTACGGTGCTGTGGCTCGCCGACCGCTTACGCAAGGAGGCCGGCGCCGCCACATCCCGGCCGCCCGGCGCCCACACCGGCGACCTGGACCGGCTGCTGCGGGACACCCCCGCCGTATGTCCGTCGTCCACCGAGGCGGCGCTCGCCGAATACGCGGGCCGCGCCGAACCCGACGGTGACCGATCGCCCGGCGCCCCCGGCGCCGATCCGCACCGGGTCGCGGCGCTGACGGCCGCCCTGCTCGGCTATCACCGCCGCGAACAACAGACGTCCTGGTGGGCCCATATCGACCGGCTCACCCATCCCCTGCCCGAGTGGACCCCGGACCACGGGGTGATGGTGGCCGATTCCTGCACGGTGGATACCAAATGGCATATCGGCCCGGGCGATACGGTGCGCCGCTTCCTGCGCCTGCGCGGACGGCTCACCGGACCGGGGCCGGCGCCCGGCACCCGGGTCTACGTCGTCTACGAACCAGAACACCGTGCGCCCCGGGCCATCCGCACGACCGGGCCCGCCACGGTGCTGGGCTGTGCGATGGAACCCGATCTGACCGATACCGTTCGCCTCGAGGAAACACTCCCGCCCGGAGCTGCGGCACACGACGAACTTCCGGTCGCACTGGCACCGGCACTGCCCGATGCGCACACTGCCGATTCGGAAGCGCTCGAGGAGCTCGGCGAGCATCTGCTCATAACCCTGCCCGGGCTACCGGATACCCCGGTCTTCGACCTCCTGGCTCGCCGGCCACCCCGCGTACGCCCCACCGATGCCGACTCACCTCCAGCGTCCGCGCCGGACGCCGTGTCGCACATCCCCGCAACCGAGGCCGGATCTCGCGCACTCTTCGCCACCGGTACCGGTTCGTCCCACAACTCCGGGGCTCCCGCCGCCGATAGCCCGGTATCTACGACCTCTGCGGAGGGCTCCGGCTCACCCGTGACCGGGTCCGGCTCACCGCCGGCGCAACCGGACGAGTACCGCTCGCCCGCGGACAGCGCGACCAACTCCGGGTCGCCCATCGCCGCCGCCTGGACACCCGCAACCGGCATCGACTCACCGGCAACACAGACAACCGGGTCCGACGCACCTGATCGTGGGGTCGCACTTTCCACGGATCCGTCTGCGGACCCAAGTGACTACGCGACCGCGATCACCGCGGCCCTGCGCGCGCTGGACCGCTCCTACCTGGCCGTACAAGCCCCCACCGGCACGGGACGAACCACCATCCTCGCCGAGTCGATCGCCGCACTCGTCACCCGGGACAACTGGCGTATCGGGATCGTCGCGCCTACCGCCGTCCCGGTGGAGAACCTGCTGGACGCCATCGTCCAGGCCGGGGTGCTCCCGGAGCTGGTGGCGAAGAGCGATGCCGCGGCCGTGGCCCCCGAATGGCTGGTGCTGGACTCCGCCCGCTACGCCCGGTTTCTGTCGAATGCGATCCGCGGATGTGTATTGGGTGGCGCCCCGGGCGATTTCACCGATCCGGACCGGGTGCCCCGGGAGGCCCTGGACCTGCTGGTCATCGCCGATGCGAACAGTTTCTCCCTGGCGGCGACCGCCGCGGTGTCGGTCAGCGCCCGCAATCTACTGCTCACCGGCGACCCCACCGAACGCCACCGGTCGGGTCCCGGTCCGCATCCGGAACCGGTGGACACTGCGGCCCTCACCTGGCTGACCGGTGGCCGGCGGACGCTGCCGGCAACGCACGGCTACTTCCTGGGACGGACCCACCGAATGCCCCCGGAAGTGAGCGATCCGGTCTCGCGCCTGTTCTTCGACGACCGCTTACGTGCCGCGCCGGTGCCCGCTGATCCCGCGGTGACCCTGGAACCCGGTATCGCCACCGTCCTCGTGGAGCATCACGGCAACACCACCTCCTCCGATGCCGAGGCCCGGGAGGTCCTGCAGCAGATCCGCGATCTGCTGGGGCGCACCTGGAACGACGGCACCGGCGCCCGGCCGCTGCAGCCGCACGATATCGTCGTGGTCTCGCCGCACCGGGCACAGGTGAGCTTGATCCGAACCCTGTTGTCCCGGGCCCGGATCGAAGAAGTGCTGGTCGGGACCCCCGAGCTGTTCCGGGGCCGGGAGGCGGCCGTGGTGCTGGTGTCACCGGCGACTTCCACTCCCGAGGACGCCCCCGTTCCGGTCGGTGCACTGCTGTCGGCCGCCGTGGTGCACGATACGTTGTGCCGCGCCCGGCGCCGCGCGATTATCGTCCGTTCCCCGTTACTGACGGAATTCCTTCCGGAAAGTCTCCGCGAATTATCGGCACTGGCCGATTTCATCCGGTTGTGAGCGCGGGAAACGAATTCTCCGGACCACCTGAATTTCGTCCGGCAGTCCGGCTCACCGCTATTTTTCGGGTCGTCCGGATTTCGCCGGGAATCACCCGAAGCATTTCCCTTCACCGCGGTAGGTCGGCACCTCGGTGCGCGACCCGTCACTGTCGACCAGGTACAACCGATCGAACCGTTCACACAGCTCACCGGCCTTGGCATGACGAAACCACACCCGGTCCCCGATATCCGGCACGGCCGATCCCGACAGCGGTGTCTGCACCTCGCCGGCCCCCTCGGTACCCAGCATCCGCAAATCCTTGGGCCACACCGGTTTAGGCACACGGCTCGCCCCGGCCGGACCGGACGCGATATACCCACCCGCGAAAACCGTGGCGATATCGGAGGCGGGCCGGCGTAGTACCGGCAGTGCGAAATACAGGGCGGGCCGCGGGCGGAACGAACGATAGTCGTCGAATAGTGTCGGCACGTAAAGCCCTGAGCCTGCGGTGATCTCGGTGACCCCGGCCGCCGCCGCACTGAGCTCGACGGATCCGGTGCCGCCACTGTTGACGATCTCCAGCTCGCCGGTCACCGAGACCACGGCCGCCAGCACAGCGGCCCGGCGGCGCTCGATCTCGCGAGCGGACGCCTTTTTCACCAGCCGCACAGCGAGCGAGGAATCCGGCAGCCCGGCGATCTGCGCCTCGTAGGTCATCAGCCCGACGACTCGGAAGCCGTCCGCACGGGCCCGCGCGGCGAGGGCCGCGGCCTGCTCGGGCGTGCGTACCGGCGATCGGCGCACCCCCAGATGCAGCGGCCCGATCCGCAGCGAGGCGTCGACATCCAGGCAGAGGCGCGGTGCCACGCGGTTGTTACCCATCGCGGCGCGGATCAGGTCGAGCTGGGCGGTGTCGTCGACCATCAGGGTGATCGCCTCGAGCGCGGTGTCGTCGCCGGCGAGCGCGGCGAGCGCCGCGCGATCAACGGTGGGATAGCCGAGCAGCACATCGCGGGCACCGCACCGGACCAGCCACAGCGCCTCGGCAAGCGAGTACGACATGATCCCGGCGAAACCGCCCGCGGCCGTCAGCTCCGGACCCAGTACCTCCGCGAGCACAGCCCGGCAGCGCACCGATTTGCTGGCGACGCGCAGCGGCCTGCCGCCGGCACGGCGGACCAGGTCGGCGGCATTCGCGCGTAATACGGTCAGGTCCACCGCGGCGAGCGGCGGATCGAGGTCGGCGGTGGCCGCATGCAGGTGGGCAATCGGCGGGGTCGTGCTCACCCCGCCCACTCAACCACCGGACTGGTCATACGTCCAGCTTTTCGGAATCAGGCGTCGACAGCGCGGGTGACCAGATTCGACACCAGATCGTCGAAGGCCACCAGAATCGCCTCGTCGTCACAATCGGCCAGCCAGCGCAGCACCGAACCCTGCACCACGGTGATCACATACCCCGCCACCGAATCGACCGGCTCGATCCAGCGGGTGCCGGAGCGCTGGGCACATAGTTCGAGCCATTCCACCACATGCTGCTGCTGGGTCCGCTGCCGCTCCGATACCACCGGGTCAGGGACGTAATCCGCACGCGAATCCCAGTGCCGGCACAGCGTCTGCACCGTCTTCTCGTAAGCGTGGATCTGCTGGACCGGCCGGGACTTCACCAGCGGCCAATAGGCGCTGAAACCCGCATGCAGTAACACTCGCAACGCACGTAACCCGGTGATATCCAGCACCGCGTCGGCGTTTTCGACCGCTTCACGCACGGCCGATCGCATACGACCCTCCGCTATTTCTCCACGTACGCCCAACGCAAGCTCCCTCGCAAAACACATCGCACACTTCGGCACCGAAACACGGCACCGAAGAGGCCGGCCGGATCGGCAGGCGCAAGGTCGGGAAGTTACCGCCCAACCAATCCGTCAACTCAATATTAGAAACGTTTTCGGGGTTTGAGAACAGCTACACGGGGAAACCCGTACCCGAAGCCTGTTTTGTGACCCCTCCGCAACCGCGGCTTTTCACAACCGGGACCTGGGGCACTCGGTACCGGCACCGGCCTGCCGCCCGCCGGGCAGAGGCCATCGGCCAGTCTACGACGATGCCACCGGGTAGCCCGATCGCTGTGCCTCATCACACACCGCCTCCCATTTCTGTCCGGCCGGTTAGCCTGATTCGGTGACCAGCTCTCCCCTCGCCGACCATCTACGGATCAGCGGCACCTTCAATTTCCGAGACCTCGGCGGCCTGCCCGTCCACGGCGGCGGGACCATCCGGCCCGGGGTCCTACTCCGGTCGGCCCAGCTCAGCCGCCTCGGCGACCCCGGCCATGCGACCCTGCGCGAACTCGGCGTCGGCGCGGTCCACGACCTGCGCGGATACCGGGAGATCGAGCGCGCGGGCGCCGATCACCTCCCGCCGGATATCCAGCTCCGGGTCACTCCGTTCCACGGCGAAACCGCCACCGCTCCGCCGCACGAGGCGGCCGCCGGCCGGGAGGACGCACCCGGCGCGGCGCTGGCCTACATGATGGACGTGTACCGGGGTTTTCCGGCCAGCCCGGAGGCGCATACCGCTCTGCTGGCCCTCGCCGAAGCGATCGTTGCCGATCGTGGCGCCGTTCTGGTGCACTGCGCGGCCGGTAAAGATCGCACCGGGTGGTCGGTGGCCACCATGCTGCGGGCAGTGGGCGTTCCGGAGACCGAGATCCTCACCGATTACCTGCTGAGCAACCACGCCGTCGCCGAACTGCGCTCCTCGCTGAAGGACGAGTTCGGCGCCGACCTGCCACAGGCGGTACTCGAAGTTCGCGAGGAATACCTGCGCGCCGGCCTGGAGGCCGGCACGGAATTGCACGGAGATTTCGACTCCTACCTGCGGGCGGTCGGGTTCACCCCGGACCTGCGGGAACGGCTGCGTGACCGGCTCGTCGCCTGAGGCCGGGCTTCAGGCACTGCGCCGAACCAGCCCATCGCGGCCGATACTCACCTGATCACCCGTGTGGAACCAGGTGCCGGTGAACCGATCGGCGGTGCGTTGCGGATCTTTCCAATACCGCCGGGACACATTCGGCCCGCGGCACAGCAGTTCACCGTGACCGGCCGCGGCCCGTGGGCCGCACAGCGCCAGCTCGGTGCCGCCGAACGGAAAGCCCAGTACCGTACCGTCCACACCGCCGACGAGGCCGGCGGTGGGACCGAGCGCGAGACCGATACCGCTGGTCTCGGTAGCGCCCCATACCGACCACTGCCGGGCGGACGGGAAGACCTGGCACAGCTCCGCCAGAAAGTCGGGCTCGGCGCTCCCGGCCGTGGGGAGACGCTGATCCGACCTGCTGATCCGTACCACCCGATCGGTCGGTAGCCCACCGGCCCGGCCCACCGCGAGCTCGGGGAGCAGCCCGGCGAGGATGCGGGTGTTCGCGGCCACCGTATCGACGCCTTCGCCGGCGATGGCCCGCGCGACTCCCGCGCCGCCCTGCGCCAGCACCACCGTGCCACCGACCGCGAAGGTCGGCAGCAGCTGATCCACACAGCCACCGGCGTGGGCCAGCGGCTGGAGTACCAGGTTGCGCATCCCATCGGTGGGCAGATCGAGCGCCGCCACCATCGATCTGATCGCCGACAGCAGATTCTCGTTGGTCAGTTCGACACCGGTCGGTAGCTCGTTCCCGCCCGCCCCGTCGGTGTAGCAGAGCAACGCCAGATCGTTGAGTGCCGCCCCGTCGTCGATGAACGCCGCGCCGTCGGGGAGATCGGGGGACCACGGCCCGTCGCTGCGGGTGGCACCGCAACCGCGCTGCGCCGAACCCAGGACGAAATCGGCATCACTGTCGGCGATGACCTGTTCGGCCGCCCCGTCCGGCAGACCGTGATGCACCAGTACCGGCACCGCACCGCTGAGCAGCGCCCCCAGGAACGCCTGCACCCAGCGCACCCCGGGCGGCATATGCACCGCGACCCTGTCGCCGTAGCCGATCCCGTGCTCCTGCAAACCAC
Source organism: Nocardia carnea (assembly GCF_029868325.1). GTDB lineage: Bacteria > Actinomycetota > Actinomycetes > Mycobacteriales > Mycobacteriaceae > Nocardia > Nocardia carnea_C. The sequence continues at coordinate 39,730 of NZ_JARWNW010000299.1, read as the reverse complement.
CGGCCACCCGTGACGCCGAATGCCAGAGTTCTCGATAGGTGAGCCGGCCGCCGCCGACCTCCACCACGGCCTCCCGATCGGCGAATGCGTGGACCTGCAGATCGAGCAGTTCGGTCAGTGCCGGACTCAGATTGCCGTACCGCAGGACGCCGTCCGCCCCGCGGGAGAGCGGCGCCGCCGAAGCCGGATCGGCGAGCGGGAACTCCACCAGCGAGATTGCGGGTGAATCGGCCCGGCGGCGCGGGCCTTCGAGATCCTGCGGTGGCGATTCCGCAGGCCCGTCACCGTGCTCGGCGCTCGCCGGGGCCGGTTGCGCCGGGGCCGGTTGCCCGGTGGTCGCGCGGTGTAGTGGACCGGCAGCAGGCCCGATGGTCGTGGTGGTACCGGCTTGCATCGAACCTCCGCACAGTCGAACAGTCAGGCACCTGTGACTATATGACCCAGATCACAAAAATGAGTGCGGAGTCGGCGAATCCGGTCGAATCGAGATCCGGAAGTGGTTTTCCGGCAACTTTCCCGCAACTCAGCGGCCGCTGTAGGTGGCCTTACCCGGGCCGACCTCGAGAAAGCTGCGTACCGCGCGCGGCAGATCCTCGGTATCGAACAACTCGCCGGAGACCTCGGGTGTCACCGAATCCGCGTGCCCCACCCCGCCCGAACGCCACGCCTCCACGATCCGTTTGGTGGCCGCGTGCGCACGCGTCGGCCCCTCGGCCAGCCGATGGGTGAGCGCCACCGCGGCGGTCTCCACATCGTCGTGGACCTGGTTGACCACACCCCACTCCCGCATGGTGGCGGCGTCGTACAGATCGCCGGTCATCACCAGTTCGCGCGCCCGTCCCGACCCCGCGCGTTCGGCCAGCCGCTGCGGACCGCCCATCGACGGGGTCAGTCCGACCACGATCTCCACCAGGCCGAACTTCGCCTTCGGCGCGGCCAGGATCAGATCACAGGCCAGCGCGATCTCGAAGGCGGCGGTGAGCGTGAGCGCATGCGCCGCGAACACCACCGGGCAGGGCAGTGCCTCGATCGGGTGGCTGATCCGGTCGAACAGGTCCTGCCACAGTTGCGCACCCTGTTCGGCGGTCAGCCCGTCGAAACTGTGCACATCCACACCGCCGGAGACCACCTTCCCCTCGGCGCGGATCAGCAGGGCCCGCGGTGGCCGCGCGGTGAGCTCGGCCATATCGCCGGCCAGCGCGTCGAACATGGCCTTGTCGAACAGGTTGAGCGGCGGGGCCGCCAACGTCAGCGTCGCGATCTCGGCGCCGCCTGTGGTGACCGAACGTTCCAGACGAGTGGGTTTCGTGCTCATCTCGCCAGCTTATGGCCCGGTCCTGCCAGACTGGGAACATGACCGAAACCGAACAGGGCAGCTACGTCGAACCGGGTGAGTTCAAACGCGATACCAACTACATCACCACCCGGATCACCGCCGACGGTCGTGACGGTTACCCGGTGGAGCCGGGCCGTTACCGGCTCGTCGCCGCCCGGGCCTGCCCGTGGGCGAACCGGACCCTGATCGTGCGCCGCCTGCTGGGCCTGGAGTCGGCGATATCGCTGGGCCTGTGCGGGCCCACCCACGACAAACTGAGCTGGACCTTCGACCTGGACCCCGGCGGCCTCGATCCGGTCCTGCGGATCCCCCGGCTGCGCGACGCCTATCTGGCCCGGTTCCCGGATTACCCTCGCGGAATCACCGTGCCGGCGATCGTGGACGTGCCCACCGGGCAGGTCGTCACCAACGACTACGCGCAGATCACCCTCGATTTCTCACTGGAGTGGACCGCCCACCATCGCGCCGGGGCACCCCAGCTCTACCCCGAACCGTTGCGTGCCGAGATCGACGAGGTGAACGCGCGGGTCTTCCGTGAGGTGAACAACGGGGTGTATCGCTGCGGGTTCGCCGGCGCCCAGGACGCCTACGACGCCGCCTACGACCGCCTGTTCACGGCACTGGACTGGCTGAGCGACCGCCTGTCCGGACAGCGCTACCTGGTGGGTGACACGATCACCGAGGCCGATATCCGGCTGTTCACCACCCTGGTCCGCTTCGACCCCGTGTATCACGGCCACTTCAAATGCAACCGCAGCAAACTCACCGAGATGCCGGTCCTGTGGGCCTATGCCCGGGACCTGTTCCAGACCCCCGGATTCGGCGACACGATCGACTTCACCCAGATCAAGGACCACTATTACAAGGTCCATACGGATATCAACCCGACGCAGATCGTCCCCAAGGGACCGGAACTGTCCGCCTGGCTGTCTCCCCACGGCCGCGAAGCGCTCCGCGGACGCCCCTTCGGCGACGGCACCCCACCCGAACCGCCCGTTCCCGGCGAAGAGGTCCCAGCAGAACACGGCGCCCGATAGATCGGGCAGGGCCCGACGCCGCCGCGGTAACGCGGGCGCAAGACCACCGCCGGCCCGGCAGGCGCGTCCGGTGGTGGTGCCCAGTTCCGGCGATGGACCGAACAGCACACCTTCCCTTCGCACATTCGCCATGGTGATTTCACCGACCGACCCAACCGACGGCGTATGCAGAAGCCGGTGCACCGGAACAGCGGGTCCCGAGAGGTGACCACCCGGTGTTCCGGGAGCCGATCGGACGCACCGCTGCCCGCGCGCATCGGAACCCGGAAGCCGGGTAATCCGTTGTCGGAACGGACGAAGGTCGGCCCCGTGCCATACAGTGCATAGGGCTCGCAAAGGAGGATGACGCCGTGCGTAACGGGGCAGTGGAAAAAGCCGTGATCGAGGCGCTCGACCACGGTTCCCGGCTACAAGCACCCGCCGTCGCCAAGTACGTCGCGCGACTGCGGCGGGCCCATCCGGACGAAACGCCCGCCCAGATCGTCGAACGCCTGGAACGCCAGTATCTGCTGGCGGTCACGGGCAGCGGTAGTGCGGTGGGTGCCTCGGCCGCGGTTCCGGGGGTCGGCACGATCGCCGCACTTGCCGCGGTGAGCGCCGAAACCACCTTCTTCATGGAAGCCTCGGCGTTGTTCACGCTTGCGGTGGCCGCCGTACACGGTGTCCGGCCCGAGGACGCCCCGCGGCGCCGCGCCATGGTGCTGGCCGTGGTCCTGGGCGACAGCGGTATGGAGATCGTGCAGAAAAGCGTCGGATCCTCGGCCAAGAACTGGGGCACCGTTTTCGCGGACAAGGTTCCCGGCCTGTCCGGTATGAACGATTCGCTGCTCAAACGCTTCATCGTGCGGTTCCTCACCAAACGCGCCGCGCTGATGGCCGGGAAGGTGGTCCCCGCCGGAATCGGCGCCGTGATCGGCGGTGTCGGCAACCGGGCGCTCGGCAAGGCCACGATCAACAACGCCCGCAAGGCTTTCGGGCCGGCGCCGCACTATTTCGCCGACGAGATGGTGCTGGACGCCGAACTCGCGCCCGGCATCGAGCAGCCGGACAAGACCGCGGCACAACCGGATCCGCAACTACCGCCGGCGACGGAATCGCCTCGCGTTTCGACGGAGGATGGCCGGCGGCAGCCGCCGCAAGGGGCACCGGCAGCACTTCCGACCGACCCCCGGCAACCACCGGCCGGTCCCCGATGAGGCCCGCGATCACAGTCCGGGGAATGACCAAACGCTTCCCGGACTTCGAGATCGGCGCGCAGGATGTGTCGTTCGATATCGCCGCGGGTACCTGCGCCGCGCTGGTCGGCCCCCCGGGCTCCGGAAAATCGACGATCGTCGCGGCCCTGCTGGGACTGCTCCCGCCCACCACGGGGTCGGTGACGTTGAGCGGTGGGCGCGGTAGTTCGGCGGTGGGCGCGGTCCTCGCGCCCCGCGGACTGCATCCCCGGCGCACCGTCCGTGACCATCTGCGGGTGTACGCCGCCGCCGGCGGGCACCCCGATCGCCGGGTGCCGGCCGTGCTGGAGATCACCGGTCTCACCGAGCGCGCCGGCACCGTCCCCGACGAGCTGACGCCCGGGGAGGAAGCCCGCGCCGCCCTGGCGACCGCGCTGCTCGGCGACCCGCCACTGCTGATCCTCGACGACCCCACCGCCGGTATGCAGCTCACCGAGATCTCCTGGCTGCAGGGTTTCCTGCGCCGGCACACCCGCCGCGGCGGGACCGTGTTGTTCACCGCGCAGAGCCTGGTCACGGCGTTGCCGGTCGCCGACCATCTGATCGTGCTCGGCACCACCGCGACGGTCGCCTACCAGGGCAGCCCGGCGCGGCTGCGGCGGCGCAACCCCGATCGGCTGGTGGTCGCATCCTCGTCGTCGATCGCGATTGCCACGGCCCTGGCCGCCCGCGGCTTCACCGACGCGGTGATCCGGCCGGACGATCAACTCGCCGTGGCCGGCGCGACCGAGGACGATATCGTCGAGGCCGCCCGGGCCGCCGAGGTCCGGCTGGACGCGATCGTGGCCGACCGGATCCATCCCGATCGTGTTCTCGCCTCGCTGACCCATGCCGCCGCATCCCGGCCGGCCGGTCCCGGTATGCCGCCGTCCACCTCTCTGCCGTACGGGGTTTCCCGATGATCGACGTCGTCCCCGCGGAACTGATTCCGCCCGTGCTCTCCGAATACCGCAAGGCGGTCACACTGCGCTACACCCGGGTCCTTGCCGGCCTGGCGGTGGCGGTGGCGATCGCGGCGCCCGCCATGAGCGCCATCCTGGCCGGCCCGCAGGACCCGGACGGCGAACCGGTGACGGGCGCCGCGACCATCGGGCTCTACATAGCGTTGTTCGCCGTCGTGCTGGGGTCCGCGGCATTCGGCGCCGCGGGCGCGGCCGGGGAACACCAGCACGACACCCTGATGATCACTGCCCTGTTCACCGTGGACCGCGATAAGCTGGCCGGCGCGAAATTCCTGGTCACCGGGCTTGCCGCACTCGCCGCGGCGCTCGCGGTCGAAATCGTCGCAATGCTCTGCCTGTTGCTGTTCGGGCAGGACAAATTCGAGTTCACGGGTTCGCTGTTCGCCGTTCTCGGTGGCGGCCTGGTCGCGGCCGTCTGCTGGGCGCTGATCGGCACGGGGATCGGATTGCTGGTGCGCGCGCCGCTGCTCGCTGTCGGCGCCGTCCTCGGGTGGCTGCTGCTCGTCGAACCCCTGCTGTGGGTGGTCACCGCCGGTATAGGCATCCCGGGTGTCGTGACACTGCTGCCCGGATCCGCCACGCTGAGCACACTGTTCTCCGGATCCTTCGCCGATGCCGATCTGCTGGCCCCGGCGCCCGCGGCGATCGTCGTGCTGCTGCTGTGGACCGTGGGAATCGGCGGCTGGAGCTGGTGGTCGCTGAGGCGCACGGAACTCTGACACCTGCGTCTCCGGAGTCCGCCGCTGTGGACACGGCCGGGCTCGCCGGCCGCCCGGCCGCGCCCTCGGGAACAAGACCCTGTCGGTGGGCGTCGTTATGGTCGATGGCAGGTGAAAGCGGGGGTGTACGGGAGGGGCGGATGAGCGAGTCGGACCCGGTGCCGGAGTCGAACCCGGAGGCGATAGCGCGACGGATAACCGTGGCGGGTCCGTCTGCGTGCTCGGTGGACGCGGTATGAGCGACTCGTATCCGGATGCCGCGGCGAAAAGTGACCGCGCAGAGACCGCACGCCCATCCGATCGACGGAGCATGAGCGATTCGGAGCCCACCGCAAAGCGTGCCGGCAGCGGTGGCGCACAGGCCGGGTGGATCCGCAGGCTGTGGTCGGAGTGCCGGCGTTACCCTGGCACGCTGGCCGGTATCGCGCTGGCGTTGGTGGCTGGAGCTGCGGCCGAGATCGTGGCCCCGCTGCTCACGAAGTGGGCTGTGGATTCGGCGACCACCGGCGCCACCCGGGTCATCGGTATCGTCGCGGGGCTGCTCGCGCTGCTCGCGGCGGGCCGGTTCGCCGCATCGTTCGGGCGGCGGATGCTCGCCGGGAAGCTCTCCCTCGATGTCCAGCACGGTCTGCGGCTGCAATTGCTGGGCTCGCTGCAACGGCTCGACGGCGCGGGCCAGGATGCCCTGCGCACCGGCCAAGTGGTCTCCCGCTCGATCACCGACCTGCAGCTGGTGCAATCGCTGCTGGCGATGGCACCGCTGTCGGGGATGTCGCTGCTGCAGTTCGTGCTCGCCGCGGGGGTCATGCTGTGGCTGTCCCCGCCGCTGGCAGCGGCGGCGTTGCTGATGGTGCCGGTGGTGATCGCGGTGGTCTACCGGATGCGGCCCCGGTTGCACGCCGCGACCTGGTCGGCCCAGCAGCGGGCGGCGGAGCTGGCCCAGCATGTGGAGGAAACGGTCACCGGGGTCCGGGTGGTCAAGGGGTTCGGCCAGGAAGCACGCATGGTCGACGTGCTGGAACGGCACGGGCGCCGTTTGTTCGCCGAACGGATGCGCGCCGCCGGTATCAACGCCCGCTTCTCCCCCACGCTGGCCGCGATACCGCAGGCCGGTCTGGTGGTGGTGATCGCGCTCGGCGGCTGGCTGGCCCTGCAGGGCAGCATCGGCCTCGGTACCTTTCTCGCCTTCAGTGCCTATGTCACGACGATGACCACCACCGCGCGAACGATGGCGTCGGTGATCATCCTGGCCCAGCTCACCCGCGCCGCGGCCGAACGCGTGTACCAGGTGATCGACGCCGGCCCGGCGGTGGCCGACCCGCCGGAGCCGGCGCCGGTTCCCGACGGCCCGCTGGGCATCGAACTCGACTCGGTGACCTTCGGTTTCGACCCCGGGGAACCGATCCTGCGCGATCTCGACCTGCGCGTACGCCCCGGCGAAACCGTCGCGGTCATCGGTCCGGCCGGCTCCGGGAAGACCACCCTGTCACTGCTGCTGCCCCGGTTCTACGCCCCCGATTCCGGTCGGATCCGGCTGCTCGGCACAGGCGCCACCGAGCCCGTCGACATCGCCGATGTCGCCGCGGCGCAACTGCGCGCGGCCGTCGGTGTGGTCTTCGACGATCCGTTCCTGTTCAGCTCCAGCGTCGCCGCCAATATCGCACTGGGCCGGCCGGACGCCACCGGCGCCGAGATCCGGGAGGCCGCGCGCCAGGCCGCCGCAGACGATTTCATCGAAGCGCTGCCCGACGGCTACGACACGGTGGTCGGGGAACGCGGGCTCACCCTCTCCGGTGGTCAGCGGCAACGAATCGCGCTGGCCCGGGCACTGCTGGCCCGGCCGCGAATTCTCGTCCTCGACGACGCCACCTCGGCCGTGGACGCGGTGACCGAGGCAGCCATATTCGGGGCCCTGCCCGACCAGGGGTCGCGGACCACGATCATCCTCGCCCATCGCGAATCCACCCTCGCCCACGCCGACCGGGTGATCCGCCTGCCGGAACCGGCAACAACCGTGGTGAGCGGCCCCGCCGTCGTATCCGAGCGCCTGCCGGTCGCCCAATCCAGGGACCGGATGGCCGCCGCGGCGAATCTCAGCGAAACACCCGAACTGCGCCGGGAGATCGCCCGCCTGCCCGCGGCCGACGAGCAACCCCGGCTGGATCCCGCCCGATTGCGCCGGCCCGATCCCGATTTCCGGCTGGCGCGCCTGCTGCGCCCGGTACGCCTGCTGGTCCTGGCCTCGGTACTGCTGCTCGCCCTGGACGCCCTCATCGGAATCGGCTTCCCGCCGCTGGTGCGGCACGCCATCGATACCGGTGTCGCCGGATCCGACCCGGGCGCCCTCGCCGTCACCGCGCTCCTCGGTGCGGGACTGGTCCTGGCCGGCTGGGTGGTGGCCGCCGCGACCACACTGCTCACCTCCCGCACCGGCGAACGAGTGCTCTACGGGTTACGAATACGCAGTTACGCCCATCTGCAGCGGCTCGGGCTGGATTACTACGAGCGGGAACTGTCCGGCCGGATCATGACGCGGATGACCACCGATGTCGACGCGCTGTCCACCTTCCTGCAGACCGGTGTGTCGACCGCCATGGTGAGCGGGCTTTCGCTGGCCGGGATCGCGCTCGCCCTCCTGGTGATCGATACGCAGCTCGCCCTCGTGGTGCTGCTGGGCGTACTCCCCCCGCTGATCATCGCGACGGTGATCTTCCGCCGGGTCTCCTCGGTGGCCTACAGCATCTCCCGGGAACGGGTGTCGACGGTGAACGCCGATTTCCAGGAGAACATCGCCGGCCTGCGCGCCGTCCAGGCCTACCGGTACGAACGGCGTTCGGCGCACCGGTTCGCCGAATACTCCGCCGGCTACCGCCGCAGCCGGATGCGGGCCCAGCGGGCCATCGCGCTGTACTTCGCGTTCATGGCGTCGTGGACCGATCTGGCGCTGGCCCTCGTGGTGCTCACCGGAGCGCATGCCGTGGCCGCCGGCGAGACCAGCGCCGGCACCCTCATCGCGTTCGTGCTGTACCTGGAACTGCTGTTCGGTCCGGTGCAGCAGTTGTCGCAGGTCTTCGATGGTTACCAGCAGGCACGAGTCGGCCTGCGGCGGATCGGCGAACTGTTGCGCACGCCGTCGTCGATCCGAGCCGACCCGCCCGGCGCCGACCCGCTCACCGCCGGCCTGCGCGGGGACCTCGAGCTCGACACCGTCCGCTTCCGCTACCCGAGCACCGAACGCCCCGCACTCGACGAGGTATCGCTGGCCGTGGCGCCGGGCCGGTCGCTGGCGCTGGTGGGCGCCACCGGCGCCGGGAAATCCACCATCGTCAAATTGCTGGCCCGGCTCTACGACCTCGCCGACACCGATTCCGGTGCGGTCCGGGCCGACGGGGTCGATATCCGCGATTACCGGCTGGACCGGTACCGCTCCCGGCTGGGCATGGTCCCGCAGGAAGCTCACCTGTTCACCGGCGATATCGCGAGCAACATTGCATTCGGGAAACCATCCGCGACCGAATCCGAGATCGCCGCCGCCGCCCGGGCGGTGGGTGCGGCGGAGATGATCGCCGGTCTCCCCGGCGGAATGCACCGGGCGGTCGGGGAACGCGGGCGCGGGTTGTCCGCCGGTCAGCGCCAGCTCATCGCCCTGGCTCGGGCTCAGCTCGTCGACCCCGATGTGCTGCTCCTCGACGAGGCCACCGCCACCCTCGATCCCGATGCGGAAGAGAAAGTGCTGGCAGCGACCGGTTCGCTGGCGCGCAACCGGACAACGGTGGTCGTCGCGCACCGCTTGGCGACCGCCGCACGCGCCGACCGTATCGCCGTTGTCGCACACGGCCGGATCGTGGAACTCGGGACACACGCCGAGCTGCTGGCGGCCGGCGGCGAGTATGCCCGCCTGTGGACAGCCGCGGGTAACACGGAAGGAATATTCTCGATAGGACACGAGTCGTCAACTATGAGGTCGGGGCAGACCGGTGGTCGGTGACGTTGCCGATGGGCACAGGGGCCTATCCTCGTCAGAGGGCGTATCGGTACCCATCCACCGATCCCCGGTGCCGGGCACGTCACAAACGTCGCAGCGCGAAGAACGAAATGAGGCGAACACCTGCTGTGAGCAGCTCAAAATCCCAGTTCGGTCAGAACCAGTGGCTGGTCGACGAGATGTATCAGAAGTTCAAACAGGATCCATCCTCGGTCGACGCCAGCTGGCACGAGTTCCTCGCCGACTACACCCCCGAGACCTCCGGTGATACCGGTAACACCACACAGTCCGCCCCGGCACCGGCGGCCCGCACGGTGAATTCCGCCCCCGTCCCCGCCGAGGCGGCCTCCGTGAAGACCCGCGCCGCCGCCCCCGGCGCCCCGGCCGGTGCGGCCACCCCTGCTGCCGCGCCCAAGCCGGCAACACCCGCCACCGCCGCGGCGAAGACCTCCGCGACCGCACAGCAGCAGCGCGCGCCGAAGACCACCCCGGCGCCGACCTCGAACGCCGCTCCCACCTCGGGCGCACCGAAGCCGTCGGCCGCCGAGGAGAAAAAGGTGCTGCGCGGTGCCGCCGCGGCCGTCGCCAAGAACATGTCGGCGTCGCTGGCCATCCCCACCGCCACCAGCGTGCGGGCCGTCCCGGCCAAGTTGATGATCGACAACCGGATCGTCATCAACAACCACCTCGCGCGGACCCGCGGCGGCAAGATTTCGTTCACCCATCTGCTCGGTTACGCGATCGTGCAGGCCGTGAAGGCCTTCCCGAACATGAACCGGCATTTCGCCGAGGTCGACGGGAAGCCGAACGCGGTGACCCCCGCCCACACCAACCTGGGCCTGGCCATCGATCTGCCCGGTAAGGACGGCAGCCGTTCCCTCGTGGTCGCGGCCATCAAGGGCTGCGAAGAGATGAACTTCGCCCAGTTCCACACCGCCTACGAGGACATCGTCCGCCGTGCCCGCGACGGCAAACTGACCGCCGAGGATTTCAGCGGCGTCACCATCTCGCTGACCAACCCGGGCACCATCGGCACCGTGCATTCCGTACCGCGGCTCATGCAGGGGCAGGGCGCGATCATCGGCGCGGGCGCCATGGAGTACCCGGCCGAGTTCCAGGGCATGAGCGACGAACGGATCGCCGAGGTGGGTATCGGCAAGCTCATGACGCTGACCTCGACCTACGATCACCGCATCATCCAGGGTGCGGAATCCGGTGATTTCCTGCGCACCATCCACAAGCTGCTCATCGCCGACGAGTTCTACGACGAGATCTTCCACGGCCTGGGTGTGCCGTACGAGCCGATCCGCTGGCGCAAGGATATCCAGGAGCGCGGGGTCGACAAGAGCACCCGCGTGCTGGAGCTGATCGCGGCCTACCGCAACCGCGGACATCTCATGGCCGACACTGATCCGCTACGCCTGGTCAAGGAGAAGTTCCAGAGCCACCCCGACCTGGATGTCATCCAGCACGGCCTGACGCTGTGGGATCTCGACCGTGAGTTCAACGTCGGCGGTTTCCACGGCCAGGAACGGATGAAGCTGCGCGATGTGCTGGCGGTACTGCGCGAAGCCTACTGCCGGCATGTGGGTGTGGAATACACCCACATCCTGGAACCCGAACAGCTGAAGTGGATCCAGGACCGGGTGGAACAGAAGCATGTGAAACCGACGGTGGCGCAGCAGAAGTACATCCTGAACCGGCTCAACGCGGCCGAGGCGTTCGAAACCTTCCTGCAGACCAAGTACGTCGGCCAGAAGCGGTTCTCCCTCGAAGGCGCCGAATCGGTTATCCCGATGATGGACGCCGTGATCGACCAGTGCGCCGAGCATGCGCTCGACGAGGTCGTGATCGGTATGCCGCACCGCGGCCGGCTCAATGTGCTGGCCAATATCGTCGGCAAGCCCTACTCGAAGATCTTCACCGAGTTCGAGGGCAATATGAATCCGGCCGCCACGCACGGTTCGGGCGATGTGAAGTACCACCTCGGTGCCCGCGGCACCTATCTGCAGATGTTCGGCGACAACGAGGTCGAGGTCTCGCTGACCGCGAACCCGTCGCATCTGGAAGCGGTCGACCCGGTGCTCGAGGGCCTGGTGCGCGCCAAGCAGGATCTGCTCGACAAGGGCGACGGCGAAGAGGGTTTCTCGGTCGTGCCGCTGATGCTGCACGGTGATGCCGCGTTCGCCGGTCAGGGTGTGGTGGCCGAAACCCTGAACCTGTCGGGTCTGCGCGGTTACCGCGTGGGCGGCACCATCCATATCGTGGTGAACAACCAGATCGGGTTCACCACCGCACCGGAGAACAGCCGCTCCACCGAGTACTCCACCGATATCGCCAAGTTCATCGGCGCCCCCATCTTCCATGTCAACGGTGACGATCCCGAAGCCTGCGACTGGGTGGCCCGCCTGGCGGTCGATTTCCGGCAGAAGTTCCGCAAGGACGTCGTCATCGACCTCATCTGCTACCGCCGCCGCGGCCACAACGAGGGCGACGACCCGTCGATGACCCAGCCGTACATGTACGACGTCATCGACACCAAGCGCAGCGTCCGTAAGAGCTACACCGAAAGCCTGATCGGCCGCGGTGATATCTCGATGAAAGAGGCCGAGGACGCGCTTCGCGATTACCAGGGGCAGTTGGAGCGGGTCTTCAACGAGGTCCGTGAGCTGGAGAAGTATCCGCCGGAGCCGAGTGAATCGGTGGAGGATGCCCAGCAGGTTCCGTCCACCGTGCTCACCGCGGTCGACAAATCGGTATTGCAGCGGATCGGCGACGCGTTCATAAATGTGCCGGACGGTTTCAGCGTGCATCCGCGCGTACAGCCCGTGCTGGAGAAGCGCCGCGAAATGGCCTACGAGGGCAAGGTCGACTGGGCGTTCGCCGAGTTGCTCGCCTTCGGCACACTGATCGACGAGGGTCGCGCGGTCCGGTTGACCGGGCAGGATTCCCGGCGCGGCACCTTCACCCAGCGGCATTCGGTGATCATCGACCGCAAGACCGCCGCCGAGTACACCCCGCTGCACAACATCAACAGCGCCAACCCGGGCTGGTTCGCCGTGCACGATTCGGCGCTGAGCGAATTCGCCGCCGTTGGTTTCGAATACGGCTATTCGCTGGGTAATCCGGACGCGCTGGTGCTGTGGGAGGCGCAGTTCGGCGATTTCGTCAACGGCGCCCAGTCGATCATCGACGAGTTCATCTCGTCCGGTGAGGCGAAATGGGGCCAGCTCTCGGAGGTCGTGCTGCTGCTGCCGCACGGGCACGAAGGCCAGGGTCCCGACCACACCTCGGGCCGGATCGAGCGTTTCCTGCAGTTGTGCGCGGAGGGTTCGATGACGGTCGCGGTGCCGTCCACCCCGGCAAACTACTTCCATCTGCTGCGCCGGCACGCGCTGGACGGTATCCGCCGCCCGCTGATCGTCTTCACCCCGAAGTCGATGCTGCGCAACAAGGCCGTGGTCAGCGATCTGAAGGATTTCACGGAGTCCAAGTTCCGCTCGGTGTTCGACGAACCCACCTACGAACAGGGTATCGGCGATCGCGCCGCGGTGAAGCGCATCCTGCTGACCAGCGGCAAGCTCTACTACGAGCTGGCCGCCGCGAAGGCCAAGCGTAAGCGTGACGATATCGCCATCGTCCGGGTGGAGCAGCTGTACCCGATGCCGAAGTTCCGGTTGAACGAGGCATTGGAGCGCTACACCAACGCGACAGATATCGCCTGGGTGCAGGAGGAACCGGCGAACCAGGGTGCCTGGCCGTTCTACGGCCTGAACCTGCCGGAACTGCTGCCGCAGCGCCTGGGCCGCCTGCGTCGTATCTCGCGCCGCGCCATGTCGGCCCCGTCCTCGGGTTCGAGCAAGGTGCACGCGGTGGAGCAGGCCGAGATCATCGACGAGGCGTTCGAGCCCACCAGCTGATCGTCGATTCGCACGACGCCGGGCGGCCCCCCTTCTCGAAGGTGGGTTTGCCCGGCGTCGTGCGTTTCCGGAAGGGCTGCGTGCAACAAGCCGGTCGACGCGCGCTTGTACACTGAGCCCAGCGGGAACTGCCCCGCCCCGTGCGGTACGGGAGGAGCTGTGTCATGTCTGTCGAGTCGATAACGCCGGCCTGGATGCACCAGCAGATCACGGCAGCGGAGTACGACTCCTGGTCCGAGGAGCAGTGTGCGGGCATCGAGATCGTGGACGGGATGGTCGTCGTGAGCCCCAGCGCGTCCAAACGCCACAACCGGTTGGCCCGTATCCTCGCGAATGCACTGGATGCCGCCGGTGGACCGGACTGGAACGCCGATACCGACTTCGATGTGCGTCTCCAAGATGTCCCGCTCACCAACCGTCGCCCGGACGTGGTGGTGTACCGCGCGGACACGATCGATATCTCGCCCACCCGCCCCGAACACGTGCTCTTGGTCGTGGAGGTGGTCTCACCCGGCTCCGAAACCACCGACCGGATCGTGAAGGTGGACCAGTACGCGAAAGCGGGTATCGCCTTCTACTGGCGGGTCGAGCAGGCTGCGACCGGGGTCCCGCTGATCTACACCTACGTGCTCGATCCGGCGACCGGAACGTACCGGACCGGAGAAATGCACACGGGCGTCGTCAAGGTCTCGGCTCCGTTCGCCACTGAAATCGATCTCGAAGTCTGACCGATTCGACCATCGGACAAGCCGCGCTGACGGGCAAAGGTGCAGCAAGGATCCCTCCGGACGAACCGCGCGGTACTCACCGATTTATAGGTGCGGGCGCAACGAATCGTTCGACCATGCGACGTTCGGCGGTGGAATCCGGTAGTGGCCGGCTCAGCAACGCGAGCACGATCCACTGCGCCGCCTCGGCGTCCGGGGCGATCCCGGACGCCTGCCGCAGCTGACGACTGCTGCCGCCGAACTCGCCGGCTACCTGCACACCGCCTTCGCTGCGGCCCAGGCGCGGCCCGGTTCGCACGATGAGGATCTCCTCGGTGCGCTCGCCCCGATACGCTCGTTCTGCACCGCTGCAATGGCTTCCCAGCCTGTTCGTCCGCCGTCGCCGCACCCTGCCGTTACAGAACGAGCACCGCCCCACCGATAGGCCCACTCCTGACAATTCGGCAACGGTGCGGTCCGGGATGCATTTGGATGGGTTGATGCTGCTCGATCTCCAGTTGGACGCCCGCCCGGACCGTTGCGCAGAACGCGCACGCACCCTCGTCGAGGCGGGTGCCGCCGGATTGTTCACCTTCGAAGGCCCGCACGATGTTCTGCTGCCGCTGGCGGCGGTCGCGGGACGGGTCGATACCGACCTGATGACCAATGTCGCGATCGCCATGCCCCGCAGCCCGATGCATCTGGCGCACGCCGCGTGGGATCTGCAGCTGATGTCGCGCGGGCGGTTCCGGCTCGGGCTCGGCTCCCAGATCCGGCCGCATATCGAGAAACGCTACGGCGCAACCTGGTCGGCTCCGGCGGCCCGGATGCGGGAGATCGTGCTGGCGGTGCGGGCGATTCTCGCGTCCTGGCAGGACGGCACCCCGCTGGATTTCCGAGGTGAGCACACCCGGCACACCTTGATGCCCTCGACGTTCGTGCCCGGTCCCAATCCGTACGGCCCTCCGCCGGTGCTGCTCGGCGCGCTGGGCCCGGTGATGACCCGCACCGCTGCCGAGGTCGCGGACGGATTGCTGGTGATGCCGTTCCACAGCCACCGTCATTTCCGCGAGCGGACGCTACCCGCGGTGGCGGCGGGGATGAAACGCGCAGGGCGTACGGAATTTCCACTGTATCCACAGGTGATCGTCGCGATGGGCCGCTCCGCCGACGAGCGCGCGGCGGCTTCGACCGGAGTGCGCGGGCTGCTCGCGTTCTACGGCTCGACCCCGGCGTACCGGCCCGTCCTGGACATCGAAGGCTGGGGTGGGCTCCAGCCGGAACTCAACGCCCTCTCGAAATCCGGCGACATCATGACCATGTTCGATCGGATCTCGGAGCCGGTGCTCGAAACGCTCGCGGTGTGCGGCACCCCGGAAGAGTGTGCCGCCGAGATCAAACGCCGCTTCGCGGATGTCGCGGACCGGGTGTGCTGCTACTTCCCCGGCTACGACCCACCGACCGACCAGATCGCCGCCCTCGCCACCGCCCTGCGCTGACCGCGCCCGTTCGTCAGCTCAGCAGGCGGCCCGCCAATCCGCGATCGCGCGTCCGATCTCGGTGGTGGGGGCCTCGCCTTCGAGCCATTCACGGGCGATCCGGTGCCAGTTGTTCGTGGTGCCCAACTGGCCGAGCGCCGCGAAGGTGAAAAGGTCCGCGCGGCGGGAGAACACGTGCTCGGGTGGCAGTAACTGTCGACGCATACCGCGGAACTCGGCCGCGCGCGGGTCCATGGCGAGTATCACCGCCCCGGTGGCGAGTTCGGGGGTGATGGTGATCTCGTCGTCGAGCAGATGCCAGCCCGCGGCCGCCCAGACGTAGTTCAGGCATTCGTCCACGGCGACCCCGGCCTGCGGGTCGATGATCCCGCGGCCCACCCAGGCGTCGTAGAGGTCGCGGCCGCGCATCTGCCCGGCGGCGCGCAGGCAGTCGCGTTCGAAATCGGCGTGCACCTGATCCATCCGCTGGTAGAGACCGAAGTCGACGAAGGCCAGCCGGCCGTCCGCGGCGAGCAACATATTCCCCGGATGCGGGTCGCCACAGAATTCGTAGTCGGTGAACAGGGAGTTGATGTAGAAGCGGTAGATGAGCTCGCCGAGCCGGGCCCGGTCGCCGGCGGGCAGGGCCCGCAGGGTATCGAACGGCTGCCCGTCGACGAACTCGGTGACCAGCACGTTGGGTCCGCAGTGCTCGCCGAGGCAGTCGGGAACGGTGACGAAGGGATGCCCGCGGTACCGCTGCGCGACGCGGCGCTGGTTGCGCGCTTCACGTGGATAGTCGAGTTCACCGCCGATAGTGCGGGCGATCTCATCGAGCACTCCCGCGTCGGCGGCGCTGGGCAGCACAGCTTTCCAGAGTTTGGCGAACAGTTTCAGGTTGCGCAGATCGGCGTGCACGGCCTCGTCGACCCCGGGGTATTTGACCTTGACCGCCACGGTGCGCCCATCGTGCAGCCGGGCACGGTAGACCTGCCCGATGGAGGCGGCGGCGATCGGTGTCTCGTCGATATCGGCGAAGATCGCCGAGAGGGGCCCGAGATCGTCCTCGATCACGGTGCGCATCGCCGAAAAGGGAAATTCGGGTGCACGATCACGCAGTTCGGCGAGTTTGTGCCGGAACAGTTCGCGGTGCGATTCCGGCACGAGATCGATATCGAGCACCGACAGCATCTGCCCGAGTTTCATGGCGGCGCCCTTCATACCGCCCAGCACCGTCACCATCTGCTGCGCTGCCTGCAGCGTGGACCGTTCGGCGAGCGCCCGCCGGGCCTGTTCGGGTTTGCCCAGCATCGCGACCTTTGTCCCGGCCTCCCGGATGGCCTGGCCCGCGGCCAGTCTGCCCAGCGTGCTGCCCCGGGCGAGACGTCCGTGCGGA
Source organism: Nocardia carnea (assembly GCF_029868325.1). Lineage (GTDB taxonomy): Bacteria > Actinomycetota > Actinomycetes > Mycobacteriales > Mycobacteriaceae > Nocardia > Nocardia carnea_C. The sequence continues at coordinate 22,955 of NZ_JARWNW010000299.1, read as the reverse complement.
ACCCGATCTGTTGCCATCCGCGCCTCCAGAACTCCCCGGTGTAACGGCGGCCACACTACTGCCGGCGCGGCCCATCCGCGAGTAGCTGCCGCGAGCGGGAGTGGTTCGACCGTCCTTCCGGGCACCTCGGTGGGCCGCCGAGCAGGCGATTTCACGGGCCGGGGCCTGCTGCCGCACTAAGCTGGTCGAGCTCGTTGTTTTGCGCAGGAACAGGAGGCAGCGGTGCCCGCCAGAACAGGTCAGCGTAGGCGCCCGACCCAGGAGCGTGCGCGGGCGACCCGCGAGCATATTCTCGATACCGCTGCCCGGCTCTTCGGCGAACGCGGTATCGCCGATACCTCGACGAATCGGATCGCGGCGGCGGCCGGCGTCAGCATCGGCACCGTCTACCGCTATTTCACCGACCGCGCTGTCATCGTCGACGAGTTGCTCGAACGGCTACTGGAGACCATCGAGCAGCGAATCACCAATCATCTGGCCGGCCTCTCGGAGAACTCACCGGAGGAAATTATCGCCGGAGTCCTCGAGATCATCACCGAAGAATTGGTGGCCAATGCGCCGCTGGTCCGCGCACTGGTGGCGGGAGTGCAGTTCTACAACAGCGGTATACCGGAATTCGAGCCCCGCCTGCGCATCCTGGTCAAGGTGATGCTGATCCAGCTGCTGGGCCCGGGTGACGATCGCGAGTACGACACGATGAGCTTCGTCCTGATCAATACGATGTTCGCGGCCGTGCTGCGGGTGTCCGCCCTCGAGGTCGACGACGGCGAGCGCAGGGCGGCCGTCGGGATGACCGCCCGGATGATCGGTCGCTGGATCGAATCCGAGATGGAACGGCGCCTCGCCGCCTGAGTTGTTCGAGCGAAAAGTGAGCAGTTGCGGCGATCAGCTCCGCATAATACTCGTCTCTCGAATCAGAAATTCCATTCGACCTGGTAAACCCACCTAATTACACGTAACCGACGGTCACCGGAAGCGGAGTAGAAGGTGAGTGATAGCTCAGATTATCGTGGGTTCGGAACCGGCGCCCGCCGCACCCTGACCGGCGACGGTTCGTTCCCCGGCCGTCGCGCCGGGCTGATCGACCCTGCGGTGACAAGGAGGTCCCCCGGTGATTATCGAGAGCGCCGATCGCCATGAACTCGCTTCGCGCACCTACCCCTCCGCCCCACCGGCACCCGATGTGCATCGGCTGGCGCGTGAGATCGTGGCCGACCTCACGCGATCCGGAGCACTGTGCCCGGCAATCCCCGGCGATGCCTTGCGCGGTGAGCTCACCGCGGTGGTCCGGGTCTGCCTCGGCTGGTTGATCCGGCGACTGCACGGCGAATGCCCGCCGCAGCGGCTCGACCGGCTCGAGGCCGCCGCCGGCGGCTGGGCACGCGACGACGTCGAGATCGGCACCGTGCTGCACGCCGCCCACCGGGCAGTGAAGGGCGGTGTGGAGCTGTTGGTTCCCTCGGCCGGACAGAAGTCCGGTATCGATATCACCGTCGCGATCACCGCCTCGGTCGAGTTGCTCGCCCTGATCACCTCCACCGTCAGCAAAGCCTATGTCCGGGAACTCAAGAGCGCTGCCGGCGCACACCACACCGATGTGCACACAGTGACCTCGGCCCTGCTCGGCGGGCATACCGCGACCGCCATGGCCCGGGACGCGAGTATCCGCATCGCGGACCGCTACTACGTGCTCGCGCTGGCCGTACCCGCGCACCGCGACGAAAACGATCCGCGCCTGGACCGCCAGGTCGTCGCCCGCCGAAAACTGCGCCGGCTACAGTCCGCCCTGGCCACGCTGCTCGACCGCCAGGCATTGCCGCTGCTCTCGGTCGACGGCGGAACCATCCTCGTTCCCACCGATGCGTGCACCGAAGACGGAATCGATGACCTCGTGCAGAAACTCTCCGCCGCAACCTATGTCGATATCACCGCGACCGTCGTATCCGCGGGCGCCGACGACGTACCGGCCGCGACCCGGCAGGCGCACGAACTGCTCGATATCGTCGAACAGCTGGGACTCGGGGCCAGGGTCCACCGCTTCGCCGAACTGGCATTGGAATACCAGCTGACCCGCCCCGGCGTCGGCCGCGCCCGCCTCGACCGGCTACTCGACCCGCTGGACGGCCACCCCGAACTGCTGCAGACCTTGCAGACCTACATCGACACCGATCGCAACCGCACCCGCACTGCCCGGCAACTGGCAGTGCACCCGAACACGGTCGATTACCGCATGCAGCGCATCGGGGAACTCACCGGCCTCGATCCCACGAACTCCCGCACCTGGTGGTATCTCTACAGTTCCCTGGTCGCCCGCCGCTCACGAGGCTCGGCGGCCATCGCCTGAGCGTGGTCCACCCGGTCCAGCCACGTTTCCGGAGTAGTTCGATCAGGCGCCGTGCCGCGGGCACGGTATCGAATGCGAGGGTGTCGAGCAGTTCGGCGAACGGCGGCTCGATACCGGTGGCGCCCAGGTGGTCCTCGCCCATTTCATCGGCCAGCTCCGTGATGTAGCCGGCCATGGAGTCGGCGAGTTCGGTGAGTGCGGGGTCGTCGTCGGGCAAGTCGAGCGCGCTGCCCAGGGTGCGGTAGAAATCGATGAGACGTGAATCGTCCAGCTGTTGATGTTTGCGGGCGATCCACTCCGGTACCCGGTCGGACGAATGCGCCACCAACGGGATCCAACCGTCCCGTTCGAAGCGCACGATACGTTCGTCGATCCCGAGCGAACGGAGGCGATCGAGAAATTCGACCACCTCCGGCGGCAACACCAGGCCCTCGCCGGCGGTGAGGCGGGCGATACGTTCCCTCCGCCGCTGCCGCTCCCGGATCTCCGCGCGCAGCCGCCGGTCGATCTCGGCGATTGCCGCGGCGAACTCCGTTTCGCCGGCGCCCAGCAGTTCCTGCACGCGCACCAGCGGCACCCCGGCTTCGGCGAGCGTCCGGATCTTGATCAGTTCGATCACCGCGCCGGCGTCGTAGCGCCGATAGCCGGACTGGTCGCGTTCCGGTTCCGCCAGCAGCCCTTTCGCGTGGTAGTGCCGGACCGCACGCACCGTCACTCCGGCATACGACGCCAGTTCGCCGATGGTCAGCATTGGTTCAGTCTCCCGGACCCGGCAGCCGGCCGATGTGATCCGCGACGATCCGGGCGATTTCCGGTGCGCGGGTGAGCACCAGCCGGTGATCGGCATCCATCCAGATTGTAGTGATGTCCGGCCGTTCGCGAGCAAGTCGTTCTATCCCGTCCCGCCAGTTGCGATTGCGCCACCGGGTCCGTTCGCCGGGATCGCCGCCGGCCATCGAGTCCGACATGATCATGCTGATCGGCGCATCGATATCGCGGTACCGGCCGAGAAGGGTTCGGGTGCGGATCACATCGAGTTCCAGGTTCAGGTCGAGTACCTGCTGCGCGGTGAGCGATACCCGATCCGCGGCATCGCGCGTATCGTCGCGGTCCGGCGCCGCCGAGGTCTCCCACATCGCCCGGAACTCCGGCATATCAGCCGCGGAGAGAAACGGTTCGGGTATCGGATTCGCTCCGTCGATGAGTACCAGCCCGGCCACACCGCCGGGGTGCTCGGACGCATAGTGCGCGACCAGGTCGGCGCCGAGTGAGTAACCGGCGAGCACGGGTGCCGGATCGGAGAGCCGCACAGTCGACACGACGGCGGTCAGATCCGCGAGAAAGTCTGCGAACGAGTACCGCGCGGCAGGGGAGCTGAGACCGTGCCCGCGGAGGTCGAAGGCCACCACATCGTGGTCGCGGCGCAGCAACTCGATCAGAACATGCAGACCGGCCTGTGTGGAATACAGGCCGGGACAGAGTACGACGGTTCGCCCACGGCCGCCGCGGGACACCGAAACGGTGCCACCCTCGTGATCGATCGAGAAGCGTTGCAGGCCGGGGCGGCGGCCACTGCCGGTCCGGATATCGTCGATTTCGCTGGTCATGACGACCATGGTGCGAGATTGACCCAGGGGCAAGGTCAACCGCCGAGGCAGGCCTACCGAGGGTGGGAGCGCCCCGGGGCGAGCTGCCGGACGACCCGGCACGGATTGCCCGCGGCGAACACCTGCGGCGGCACATCCCTGGTCACGACGCTGCCGGCGCCGACAACGGCGTTCGCCCCGATCGTCACACCGGGGCAGACGATCACACCCCCGCCGAGCCAGACATTGTCGCCGATGGTGATCGGCGCGGCGGTCTCCCAGCGCTGCCTCCGGAGCTCGTGGTCGTCCATCGGATGCAGTGCGGTCAGCAGCTGGGCTCGTGGGCCGATCGAGACGTCGTCACCGATCCGCACCGGCGCGCAATCCAGCACGATCGCGTCGTAGTTGAGAAAGCTGTTGCGCCCCAATTCGATCAGGTAGCCGTAATCGCACTGGAACCGCGGCATGATCCACGAACCCTCGCCCACGGCACCGAGCAGGTTCTCCAGGATGTCGCGCCGCTGCGCCTCGTCGCCGGATTTCGTCTCGTTGAAACGATCCAGCAGTTTCTGACAGGCCCGCCGTTCCGCGACCAGTTCCGGATCGCTGTCCCGGTAGAGCTCTCCGCCCAGCATGCGCTGCTTCTGCGTAGACATACCGGCGATCCTGCCGTAGACCGGCGGATTCCGGCGCGGGGATATAGAGGCTGCCGAGGCCCGTCCATGCGTACGACGGTCCGGAAATCGCGGCGCCGAGGGTATGCCTTCCCGCTGCCGACGACCGCCGGTACCGGAGGGGCGAAACAGGTCGAACCGGCCGCCACCTACGTCGGTGCGCGTAGAGCGGGCACGCTCGGATACGTCGTCGGCCGTAGCCGGTGACGCCTCCCGAGGGGAGCCCGAGCCGGCCGGGGTCACGTACTGTCACGATATGGATCTGCGGACGGTGTCACGGGAGCTGTCTGCGCGTTTCAGGCGGCAGCCCGCGTGGTTGCCGGATATCGCGCTGGGGTTGTTCGTCACGGTGATCCAGGTGCTCGGTGCGATGGTTCCGGTGCCGGTCGAGCCGGCGTCGACGCCGGTCTCGGGGATCGGGTACGTCCTGCTGGTCGTGAGCGGTGTGGCCGTGGTGGCGCGCCGGCAGCGGCCCGTCGCGGTTTTCGCGATCACCGGTGTGGCCAGCCTGATCTATTTCGCTTTCGACTTTCCCGATCGTGCTTCCTACCTCGGGCTTTTCGTCGCTCTGTACACCGTGGCCGCATACGGCGACGGGCATCGCTCACTGCGGATCGCGGGCGCGGGGATCGCGGTGCTCTCGGTCGGCTGGGTGATCGCCGGCGCCGATGTGGAACCCGTATCGGCGATCGGCTGGGTGTTCTTCCGGATCGGCGGGGCGGTGATCGCCACCATGCTGGGCGAATCCGCGCGGTCGCGGCAGGTGATGGCCGCCGATGCGCAAAAACGCGCGGAGCTCGCGGAACGCTCGCGTGAGGAGGAGGCCCGCGCCCGGGTCGACGCCGAACGGCTACGGATCGCCCGCGAAGTACACGACACCGTCGCCCATGCCATCGCGATCATCAATGTCCAGGCCGGGGTCACCGCGCATGTGCTCGGCAAACGGCCCGAACAGGCCCGCGATGCGCTGCACACCATCGAACAAACCAGTTCCCGGGCGCTGCAGGAGATGCGCGCGATCCTCGGTGTGCTCCGCGACGGCGATGAGCGTGAACCGTTCCCGGGGCTCGACCAGATCCGCGAGCTCACCGGAAAGGCCCGCGAGGCCGGGCTCGATATCAGCCTCGAACAGCCCGAATCGGTGCCGGCGCTGCCGAGCGCGGTGGGCAGTGCGGCGTACCGCATCGTGCAGGAATCCCTCACCAACGTGATCCGCCATGCCGGACCGACGCGGGTGACGGTGATACTGGAACCCGTGGTCGATGCCCTGTACATCCGAGTGATCGACGAAGGACGCCGCACGCCCGGACCCGGCCACACCGGTTCGGGTCGCGGAATCGCCGGTATGCGCGAACGCTGCCGATTGCTCGGCGGTGAACTCGACGCGAAACCACGCCCCGGCGGGGGATTCGAGGTCACCGCCGGTCTGCCGTTCGCCCCGGTGGGTTCGCGCCTGTGAACACACCACCGATCAAAGTTCTGCTCGCCGACGACGAGCGGCTGGTTCGTTCGGGTTTCAAAGTCCTGCTGGACCTGGAGGACGACATCACGGTGGCCGGGGAAGCCACCGATGGCGCCGAAGCGGTCGAACTGGCCCGCAGCACCCGGCCCGATGTCGTGCTCATGGATATCCGGATGCCGACGCTGGACGGGATACGCGCCACCGCCCGGATCGCCGAAACGGCCGGGCTCGAGCAGGTCAAAGTGCTGATCCTCACCACCTACGACACCGACGACAACGTCTTCGAAGCATTACAGGCGGGCGCGAGCGGCTTCCTGCTCAAGGACGCCGGTCCTGCCGAACTGCTGCACGCGATCCGCGTTGTCGCCGCCGGTGACGCACTTCTCGCGCCCCGAATCACCCGGCGGCTCATCGGCCAGTTCACCGCGGCGCGCCGAGTCGCGCGGTCCGCGGCGCACCGGCTGAGTGTGCTCACCGACCGGGAACGCGAGGTTCTCGCCCTGGTCGGGCAGGGTATGAGCAACGACGAGATCGGCGCCACCCTGTTTCTCAGCCCGGCCACCGCCCGCACCCACGTCAGCCGCGCCATGGTGAAACTGGGTGCCCGGGACCGCGCGCAACTGGTCGTGATCGCCTATCAGACCGGGTTGTGTGATTCGGCTCCGTAGGCGGCCACGGCAGTAGCTCCCGTGAGGCCGCTGCCCTACCGGCTCTTCCAAGCCCGCCTGTGTTCACCGCACGACCGACGCGCCGGAACGCCCGGCACGGATACTCCCCGGCGCCGAGGCGGCCGGGCGGCAAGCGCGTCACCCACGAGGTCTGGCATCGCACCGCCGCAACGTCGAACCGCGCCGCATCCGGTCCGCGGCGGGCATCGGCACCTCGAACCATCGACTGCCCCGACCTTCGGACCGCCACAACCGGCGGCCCCGGCCGAACCCCGGAATATCCGCAATCCGCCCGCAGGTCGTCCGTGCGATGGTGAAACCGGGCGGCCGGGACCACGTTTGCAGCGCGCCACGGCCCACCTGCTACTGCCCCCGCAACCGGCCCCTGCCGATCCTGTCGCAGGTCCTCGTAGCCGACTGCGGCTACGACAGTGAGCCGGCCGCCGGGCCGGAAATCTGCTGCCGCGCGATTCGGACTCATCGAAATGTGTCGACCCCAAGCCATTTCGCTGACCCGCGCGGGGGCGGCTCAGCGCTGCGGGGAACTCCACGATCCCAGCCGGTCCACGCTGCGTCGCGGGTCCTACCCGGCTCGCGGGGCTACGACAGGGGCCGTAGCCGACCGGGCCGCTGGTACGCGAATTCACGTAGACAGTGCCGCCCGCCGCCGGAAGCGCGAGTCATCCGGCCGGCGCCACCATCGAGGTACCCCGCGGAGCACCGAATCCGGTTCGGCACGAAAGGCATAACCATGCGAGGCAGAGTTCCACTGCGAATGCGTATCGTCACCAAACTGCGGCCGGCCCCGGACTGGGATTCGGTCACCCCGGAACAGTTCGTCGAGTTCCGCACCACGCAGAACCGCTTGCGCGGGTCGAGGCTGCTGCGGCCCCTCACCGGCCGGCCCGACCGCGCGGCACGGATCGCCGACGAACCATTCGATCTCCCCGGCCGGCGGTTGAACATTCGGGTGTATCGGCCGGAGTGGGAAGGCTCTCCACTGCCGATGGTGATCGCCTTTCACGGCGGCGGTCTCATCAGCGGTTTCCCGGATCAGGACGATTGGCTGCTCGCCCATCTGGCCGCCCACTGTCCGGCCGTGGTGATCTCACTCGATTACCGTCTGGCGCCCGAACACCCGGTGCCTGCGCCGGTGCTCGACGCCTACGACGCCGTACCCCGGCTGGCCGAGCTCGCTGCCGGCTGGTATGCGGATCGGGACCGGATCGCGCTGCTCGGGTCCAGCGCGGGGGCCACGCTCGCGGCCCTCACCGCGATCCGGTGCACCGAACTGGGACCAGCCCTGCGCGCCCAGGTTCTGATCAATCCTCAGCTGGACTGGACCGAGCGGGCTTTCGAATATCCCTCGTTCACGGAGAACGCGAACAGTCCCACCGCGTCCCCTGCCGAATGCCGAGCGGTCCCTCGTCTGGCGGTCCCCGAATTCTTCGATCGCCGGACGATTTCCCCGATGTACAGCGAAGGACTGAAGGGGGTCGCGCCGGCACATATCCTCGCCGCCGGCCTGGATCCGCTCGAGGACCAGTCCGCTGCTTACGCCGATCGCCTGCGCTGCGCCGGGGCCGAGGTGACGTTGACCCGGTATCCCGAAGCGACACATGCCTTCCTGAGCATGCCGGGCGCTGTCCCGGCCGCCCGGCGGGCCCGCGCGGAAATACTCGACCATCTCCGCCACCGGCTGGCCGGCGGCCCGCCCGCCGGTGAGCGACCCGCCGCCACGCCGGCGCCGGGAAGGCGGGTGCGGCGATGACCACCACAGAACTCGCCGAACGGCCGCAGCAATCCGTCCCCGCGGCGGCGGATACCCCGACGCGGCACGATATCGCCGGCGTTCTGCGCGCTCACCTGGGGAGTTTCGCCGCGGTGGTCGTCTTGCAGATCGCCGGGGCGGTCGCGGGTCTCGCACCGCTGCTGGCGGTCGTGGAACTGGGGCGGATCCTGTTGTCGCCCGGCCCGCTCGACGAGGGGCATATCCGGTTCGTGGTCCTCGCGGGTGCGCTCGGATTGTTCGCGCAACTCCTGTTCACCGGCGCGGCGACCGGAATCGGGCATCTGGTCGACACGCGGGTACAACTGGCGTTCCGCCGCCTCCTCGCCGAGCGGCTCGGCCGGGTGCCGCTCGGCTGGTTCTCCCGCCGCCGGACCGGTGAGCTGGCCAAAGTGGTCGGCGAGGATGTGAGCGCCGTACACCCGTTCATCGCGCATACCCCCGGCGAGCTCGTCTCGGCGTTCGTGGTGCCGCTGGTTTCGCTGATCTACCTGTTCACCGTCGACTGGCGGCTCACCCTGATCACTCTGGTCCCGGTGGCGCTCGCGCTTGCGCTGGTGCCACTGATGATGACCCCGGCCCGGCTCCGCGAACAGCGGGCCTTCGACGCGGCTATGGGACGGATCGCGGATTCGGTGGTGGAGTTCGTGCAGGGGATCGCGGTGGTGAAGGCGTTCGGTGAATCCGGGCGCGCGCACCGCCGTTTCCGCACCGCCGCCGACGAGTTCGCCGATATCTTCTTGCGGATGGTGCGGGGCCTCGCCCCGGTCGGCGCTGCGATGCAGGTGGCGACGTCACCGCCGTTCGTGCTGCTGGTGGTGCTGATCGGCGGAGCGGCGCTGATCGCGAACGGGGGTATGGCACCTGCCGATCTATTGCCGTTCCTGCTGCTCGGGCTGGGTCTGACGGCGCCCGTGGCGGCCCTGGGGCACGGCTTCGACGATATGCAGACGGCCCGGCGCGCGGTGAACCGCATCGGGAGCGTGCTCGCCGAACCGCCGCTCCCGCAACCGGCCCGCCCGGTGACGCCTCGGGGGTATCGCGTGGAACTACGCGACGTGCGATTCGGTTACGACGCCGGGCACGAGGTGTTGCGCGGTATCGACCTGACGCTGGAACCGGGCACCGTCACCGCCATCGCCGGACCGTCCGGCAGCGGCAAATCCACGCTGGTGCAGTTGCTGCCCCGATTTTTCGACCCGGTGGCCGGATCGGTGCGGGTGGGCGGTGTGGATCTGCGCGAGATCGCCGACCGCGACCTCTACCGCACAGTCTCCTTCGTCTTCCAGGACGTGCGGCTGCTGCGCGCCTCGGTCGCCGAGAACATCGCGCTCGCGGTCCCCGATGCCGACCGTGCCGCGGTGATCCGGGCGGCCCGGCTGGCGAATATCCATGACCGGATTCTGGAACTGCCGCGCGGCTACGACTCGGTGATCGGCGTGGATGCGGGACTGTCCGGCGGTGAGGCACAGCGGGTTTCGATCGCCCGCGCCCTGCTCGCCGACACCCCCGTGCTCGTCCTCGACGAGGCCACCTCCTTCGCCGATCCGCAGACCGAACAGGCCGTCCGCACCGCGCTGGCCACCACGGCCGGCGACCGGACAACCGTCGTTATAGCCCACCGCTGGGAGACCGTCGCCGGCGCCGACACGGTCGTGCTGCTGCGCGACGGGCAGATCGCCGCATCGGGCCGGCCCACTGAACTGCTGGCCGCGGGTGGCGAGTTCGCCGCGTTCTGGCGGTCGCACCCCACATCACTGGACACAGAGAGTCGAGAGGAGGACGGCGCGGCCGCGGCGAGCTCGGACTCGACGCACTCCCCCCGGCCTTGAAGGGCCGGGCTTGCGCGCCACGAATTCAGATGATCCGCATGCTGTTACGGGTACTGGGCCATTCCTACGCCCGCCCGGTCCGCCGCACCATCGTCTTGATGACCATCACCGCGATCGCGGAAGGACTGTCCTACGCACTGCTGGTTCCGGTGCTGCGCGCGCTGTTCGGCGCGGAGCCCGCCGCCGCCCGGATACCGCTGGTCGCGTTCGGGGTAGCGGTCGCGGGATACGCGCTGCTGCGCTATCTCAGCGATCTGTCCGGCTTCCGCGCCGGCACCACGCTGCTGCGCGGTGTGTATCACCGGCTGGGCGATCATCTGGCCCGGTTGCCCATCGGCTGGTACAACGCCGATCGGGTCGGCGAGATCTCCGTCCTCGCCGGCCGCGGAGTGTTGCAGGCCATGAGTGTGATCGCCCATCAGCTGTCTCCGCTCGTCTCGGCCACCGTCACCCCGCTGACCGTCGTCGGTGTCATACTCGTCTTCGATTGGCGCCTGGGTCTGGCAGCTCTGGCCGCCGTGCCGATCGTGGTGCTGATCCAGATCCGGTCCGGTCGCGCCATGGCCGCCGGTGATGCCGAACGCCACGCCCGTGATCAGGAGGCCGCCGGGCGGGTCGTCGAATATCTCCAGGCGCAGCCGGTACTGCGCGCCGGCAGCCGGACCGCCGAACGTTTCGGGATGCTGGACAACGCGTTGCGCGGTGTGGAACGCGCGGCCCGGCGCAGCATCCTGTCCGCGTTGACCGGGGTGGTGGGCCTGACGCTCGTCGTGCAGATCACCTTCACCGCGCTACTGGCCCTGGGCGCGTATTTCGCTCTCGGCGGCGATATCGGCGCGGCGGAACTGCTCGCGGTGCTGGTCCTGGCAACGCGCTGCACCGAACCGCTGCTGTCCCTCGCCGAACTCGGTGGCCAGTTGCGTGCGGCACGGGCCGAGCTGACCCGGCTCGACGCGCTGCTGCGCACCCCACCGCTGCCGGAACCGGCCCACCCGGTCCGCCCGGCACGCCACGACCTGGCGTTCGAATCCGTGACCTTCGCCCACGACGACCGCCGGGTTGTCGATGATCTCTCGCTGTCGGTGCCGCAGGGTCAGCGGCTCGCGATCGTCGGGCCCTCCGGCGCGGGGAAGAGCACACTGCTGCAACTGATCGCCCGGTTCTACGACGTGGACACAGGCGCGGTGCGGATGGGCGGCGTGGATATCCGCGCCATCGACACCGAATACCTCATGTCACAGATCTCCTTCGTCTTCCAGCACGTGTACCTCTTCGACGGCACGATCGAGCAGAACATCCGCCTCGGCCGGCCCGACGCCACCGACGCGCAGGTCCGCGCGGCAGCATCCGCGGCTCAGCTCGACGAGGTGATCGCCCGGCTCCCGAACGGCCGGCACACGAATGTCGGCGAGGGCGGCGCCCTGCTGTCGGGTGGGGAACGCCAGCGGGTCTCGATCGCCCGCGCCCTGCTCAAGGATGCGCCCATCGTGCTGCTCGACGAGGTGAGCTCGGCGCTGGACCCGGTGAACGAGGCGGCGGTCCACGAAGGGATCGAACGGCTGATGGCAGGCCGGACGGTGGTGCTGGTCGCGCACCGGCTGCCTACGGTCCAGCGCGCCGACCGCGTCGTATTCCTCGATCGCGGGCGCATCGTGGAAGACGGCAGCCATGACGAACTGCTGTGCCGGGGCGGCCGGTACGCGGATTTCTGGAACCTCGCTACTACACCGGCTCAGGGATGAGGGGCTGGGAGGTCGCCCGGTGACCTCCCGCCGCTTGCGTCGACCGTTCCGGTAATCCATCGAGCCGTCCCCGTAGACGCGGGGACCGGTGCGCGCCGGATCGGTTCGAGCTGAGGATCCTGCCTCGTCCCGCAGGAGCACAGACACCGCGACCCTCGCGGTGCCTGTTCCCCCGTTCCCGGGCACTGCACAGCGGCAGGTGGAGGGGTCAGGACCGGAGGGCGGCGGCCAGCGCCGGGTTCACCGCCGTCGACAGCGCCATCAGCGACTCCACCAGCAGGTCGATCAGCGCGTCTCGGGTAATGGTTTCCTCGCTCAGCCAGGACAGGGTGGTTTCCTCGGTGAACGCGACCCAGCCCCGGACCGACAGCAGCAGGCGGGGATCTTCGCGTTCCTGATCCGACAGCGGCACCTCGGCGAGGATGATGCCGACGATCGCGCGCCGGGTCTGCGCCACCATATCCGCCAGGGCGGGGTCGGAACTGGTGGGGCCGCGTAGTAATGCCAGGTACGAGGTGCGGTTCTCGCTGACGTAGTCGATATAGCGGCCGACCGAATCGCGCAGCATATCGGCCGGACCGAGGCTGGGGTCCGGGACGACCCGCACCAGCAGTTCCGCGTTCGCCTGTTGCACTACGGCGAGTTGGAAGTCCTGTTTGGTCGGAAAATAGTGGAACAGCAGGCCGCGGGAAATACCGGCTCGAGCTGCGATTTCACTTATCGATATGTCCTCGATGGCCCGTTCGCCGAGCATTTTCACGCCGAGGGTGATCAGCTGTGCTCGCCGCTCGTCCGGGCTCAGGCGGACACGCTTGGCGGTTTCTCCCTGGCTGATACTCACTTCGTCCATCCTACTGAACGCTGCTCAATACTGTTGACTCCGGCTCAATAGAGCTTTAGTCTGAGTATATGAGTCGCAAGGTTACAGACAAAGCTGTCGCCAACCGGACGGTCCGCCACCTGCGGACGATCATCATCGGCAGCGGTTTCGCCGGCCTCGGCCTCGCCATCCGGCTGACCCAGCAGGGCCGGGATGATTTCCTGGTGCTGGAACGCGGCAGCGATGTCGGCGGCACCTGGCGGGACAACACCTACCCGGGCGCCGCCTGCGATGTGCCGTCGCATCTGTACTCCTACTCCTTCGCGCTGAACCCGGACTGGTCGCGCTCGTTCTCCCGGCAGGGCGAGATCCAGTCCTATATCCAGGGCGTCGCCGAGAAGTACAACGTGCGCGATAAGCACGTCTTCGACTGCGATGTCACCAGCGCCCACTGGAACAACGACACCGCGCGCTGGGAAATCTCCTCCAGCAAGGGCGATTTCACCGCCGATACCGTGGTCTCCGCGGTCGGCGCACTGTGCGAGCCCAATCTGCCCGACATCAAGGGCATCAACAGCTTCGAGGGCGAGATCTTCCACTCGGCCCGGTGGAACCACGATTCCGACCTCACCGGCAAACGGGTCGCGGTGATCGGTACCGGCGCCTCGGCCATCCAGATCGTCCCCGCGATCGCCGGGAAGGTCTCCCACCTCGACGTCTACCAGCGCACCGCGCCGTGGCTGCTACCGCGGCTGGACCGGCCCTACACCCTGCCGGAACGGCTCGCCTTCAAACACATTCCCGGCGTGCAGCGGCTGTCCCGGGCCGGTATCTACGCCGCCCGCGAAACCCAGGTGGTCGGCCTGGCGAAATTCCCGGCGCTGATGCGCGGTTTCGAAGCCTTGGCCAAGGCCAAACTACAGCTGGAGATCCGCGACCCGGAACTGCGCAAGAAGGTCACCCCGAACTTCCGGATCGGCTGTAAGCGCATGCTGATCTCCAACGAGTACTACCCGGCGCTGGATCGCGACAATGTCGATGTGGTCACCGACGGTATCGCCGAGATCCGCTCGAACTCGATCGTGACGAAGGACGGCACCGAGCGGGAAGTCGACGCGATCGTGGTCGCCACCGGGTTCCACGTCACCGACTCCCCCACCTACCAGACCATCTTCGGTCGCGACGGCCGCAGCCTCACCGAGGTCTTCGACGAGATCGGCCAGCAGGGCTACAAGGGATCGGCGATCGCCAACTACCCCAATATGTTCTTCCTGCTCGGCCCGAACGTCGGGCTCGGCCACACCTCGATGGTGTACATGATCGAATCGCAGATCAACTACATCGCCGATGCCCTGGCGACCTTCGAGAACCGGAACCTGCGCACCGTCGAGGTCCGCCGCGACGCCCAGGACGCCTTCAACGCGGGCCTGCAGCGCAAACTCGCCAAGAGCGTCTGGAGCACCGGCGGCTGCGCCAGCTGGTACCTGGACAAACACGGTAACAACACCACGTTGTGGCCGGACTTCACCTTCGAATTCCGCCGGATAACAAGGAAATTCGATATCGCCGCCTACGATACGACCACGGCGGCCGACGCCCCCGCCCGCCCCGAGCTGAAAGTAGTGACTGCACAGTGAGCAACGAAGCTTATTTCCGCAACAAGGTCTGCGTTATCACCGGTGCCGGGTCCGGTATCGGCCGCGCACTGGCCGTGAACCTGGCGCGCCGCGGTGCGAAGCTGGCGCTCTCCGATATCGATACCGAGGGCCTGGCCGAAACCGTGCGCCGCTGCGAACAGCTGGGCGCCGAGGTGAAATCCGACCGGCTCAACGTTGCCGAACGCGAGGCCGTCCTGCTGTACGCCGATGCGGTGAAACAGCATTTCGGTGTCGTGCACCAGATCTACAACAACGCCGGTATCGCACATCACGGCGATATCGTGAAAACCGATTTCAAAGACATCGAACGCATCATGGACGTCGATTTCTGGGGTGTGGTGAACGGGACCAAGGCGTTCCTGCCCTACCTCCTGGAATCCGGAGACGGGCACGTGGTGAACATTTCCAGCCTGTTCGGCCTGATCGCCGTCCCCGGCCAGGCCGCCTACAACTCGGCCAAATTCGCGGTCCGCGGATTCACCGAGGCGCTGCGCCAGGAAATGCTGGTGGACAAGGCGCCGGTCAAGGTCACCTGCGTCCATCCCGGTGGTATCAAGACCGCGGTCGCCCGCAACGCCACCTACACCGAGGATATCGACGGCGCGGACGCCAGCTCGAAATTCGACAAGTATCTCGCCATCCACAGCCCGGAAATGGCGGCGGAAACCATTGTCGACGGTGTGCGCAAGGGCCACGGCCGGGTGCTGATCGGCTGGGAGGCCAAGCTGCTGGATCTGTTCGTCCGCACCGCCGCCTCCGGTTACCAGCGCATCGCGGTCGCCGTCGAACGCCGATTCCTACCCTGACCGGGAGCAAGACCGATATGCGAGATATCGCCCTCCCGCTGCCGTTGATCCGGGCGTTCATGGGCCCGCTGTACCGGTTGTCGTTCGACCACCGGCTGCCTTTCCGGGCACAGCGAGCGCTGATCGACGCCGCCTCGATCCTGCAGCCGGTACCTGCCGGTGTGCGGGTGGAGAAGTTGCGGCTGGGTGGACGCCCGGCCGAACGGCTCGCCCCGCGTACGCCGGCGGCGACCGGCCCCGCCGCCGTGCTCTACCTGCACGGTGGCGGTTATACCGTCGGTTCCCTGGCCACCCATCGCTCGCTCAACGGCCGCCTGGCCGCCGCGACCGGACTGCCGGTCTATGCCATCGACTACCGGCTGGCGCCCGAGCACCCGTATCCCGCGGCACTCGACGACGCCGAGGCCGCCTACCTCGAACTGGTCACCGAATACGGCTACCGCCCGGACCGGATCGCGATCGCCGGTGATTCCGCGGGCGGCGGCCTCTCCCTGGCGCTGGCCCAGCGGCTCATCGCCCGGCACGGGCACACCCCCGCCGCGCTCGGCCTGATCGCCCCGTGGGTGGATCCGAACCAGCTCTCCGAACGCCCGCGCGACCTCGTGGTCAACGGCCCCTGGTCGCGGGCGTGCGCCGCGGCCTATCTGGGCGGCGGCGACTGCAACGATCCGGGCTATGCCCCACTGCACGGCGCCCTCGCCGGACTGCCCCCGGTGTATATCCAGGTCGATATCGACGAACTGCTGCACCCGCAGTGTGTCGACCTCACCGCCGCGTTGCGGGCAGCCGGGGTCAACGTGGAGTTCACCGAGAGCCGGGGGCTCTGGCATGTCGCCCAGCTACAGGCCGGCTTGGTCGGCCCAGCGGCCACCGTCCTGGGCGAAATGGCCGGCTTTCTGCGGCACGCCGTGGATCAGCAACCGGCGAGCGACATAGGATGAACTGATCAGGACTCGTGAACCTCGGCCATGACGTGAACTCTGCGCATTCACGGGTGGCCCGTCACCGGACGGTGCCGGTGGCGTAAATTACCGACCAGTAAGCACACAGGGAAAGGCAATGATGCGCGAGTTCGAAGCCCCGGCTTCCTACACCATCCCGGAGGACGCGAACAATTCCGATGCCGTGTTCCGGCACGCGAAGGAATCCCCCGCCGCGGTCATGTTCAACGTCCCCGACGGCCGGGGCGGCTGGCGCGATGTGCGGGCGGAAGAGTTCGCACGATCGGTCACCGATGTGGCGAAGGGCCTGATCGCCTCCGGTGTCGAACTGGGCGACCGGGTCGCCATCATGGCCGCCACCCGCTACGAATGGGCGCTGCTCGACTTCGCCATCTGGGCGGCCGGTGGCTGCACCGTGGCCATCTACGACAGCTCCTCGGCCGAGCAGGCCCGCTGGATCCTGCAGGATTCGGCCACCGCGCTGCTGATCGTGGAGAACGATAAGCACCGCGGGGTGATCGCCGAGATCGACCCGGGCGAACTGCCGCAACTGCGCGAAACCCTGCAGATCGACTCCGGCGCGCTGGACACCCTCATCGGACGCGGCGCCGAACTCGACGACCAGGCCGTGCACGACCGCCGCGCCCAGGTCACCGCCGCCTCCCCGGCCACGCTGATCTACACCTCCGGCACCACCGGCCGGCCCAAGGGCGTCATGCTGACCCACGCCAACCTGTGGGCCGAATCCCGCTCCGACCGGATCGCGCTGGCCTCTTTCCTCTCGCCCGGTAAGAAGACGCTGATGTTCCTGCCGCTGGCGCATGTTTTCGCCCGCGCCGTGGGGCTGGCCGCCTTCGACGCCAAGGTCACCGTCGCGCACACCTCCGACTGGAGCACGCTGGTCGCGCAGTTCGCCGAACACCGGCCCGATTTCGTACTGTCGGTACCGCGCGTATTCGAGAAGGTGTACAACGCGGCCAAGCAGAAGGCACACGACGAAGGCAAGGGCGCGATCTTCGACGCCGCCGCGGCCACCGCGATCGCCTACAGCGAGGCTCTGGAGAAGGGCAAACCCGGACTGCGGCTGCGCGCTCAGCGCGCCCTGTTCGACAAGCTCGTCTACGGGAAACTGCGCGCCGCCCTCGGCGGTAACTGCCAGGCGGCGGTCTCCGGCGGCGGCCCCCTCGGCGCCCGGCTGGGCCATTTCTTCCGCGGTATCGGCGTCACCATCTACGAGGGTTACGGCCTCACCGAGACCACGGCCGCCATCACGGTCAACACCCCGGAGCATATCCGTGTGGGATCGGTCGGCCGCCCGATCGAGGGCCATGCTGCCAAAATCGCCGAGGACGGCGAACTGCTGCTGCGCGGCTCCGTGGTATTCGACGGTTACTGGGGCAACGACGAAGCCACCGCCGACGCATTCGAAGACGGCTGGTTCAAAACCGGCGACCTCGGTGCCATCGACGCGGACGGGTTCGTCACCATCACCGGCCGCAAGAAGGAAATCATCGTCACCGCCGGCGGGAAGAACGTCTCCCCCGCCGTCCTCGAGGATTCGCTGCGCGCCCATCCGCTGATCAGCCAGGTAATGGTGGTCGGCGACGGTAAACCGTTCATCGGCGCGCTGATCACCCTCGACCCGGAAGCACTGCCGGGCTGGAAGGAACGCAACAATGTCGCCGCCGATGTCGATATCACGCGGCTGGTCAACAATCCGATGCTGATCACCGAGGTGGAGACCGCGGTCGCCGATACCAACAAGAAGGTGTCCAAGGCCGAGCAGATCAAGAAGATCAATATCCTCACCGTGGACTGGACTCAGGAAACCGGTGAACTCACCCCGAAGATGTCGCTGAAGCGTTCCGTGGTGATGAAGCAGTACGCCGACGAAGTCGACAAGATCTACAGCTAGCCGATCGCCAGAAAACGCGGCCCCCGGGGAAGGTAAGCCCACCGGGGCCGCGTTTTCGTCCATCAGCGGGTGAGGGAATCCGCCTTCGGTGCCTGTGCCGGACCCGCGGGCCCGGCGGCGGGGTGGCGGATGAACAGGGCGGAGGCCACCACACCGACCAGGAGCAGCACCGCGGGCAGAAACGTCGCCTCACTCAGCGCAGTACTGAACGATTGCTGTACGGGTTCGGGGACCTGGCCGGCGCCCATCCCTTCCCCGGCCGGAGCCCCGCCCAGCCCTTGGGCGCTCATCCGGGACGCCACCAGTGCACTGATCGCGGCACTGCCGAGCACCGCACCCACCTGGCGGGTGGTGTTGTAGACGCCGGCGCCGGCCCCGGCCTGGTGAATCGGCAAGTTGTGGGTGGCGGTGGTGGCCAGCGGCGCCCAGATGAACGCATTGGACAGGCCCGCGACCGCACCCGCGAGCACCATCCAGGTGATATTCGCATGCGGGTTCCGCATCACCAGCGCCAGCCAGGCGACCGCTATCGCGAACAACAGGAATCCGGTGGTCGGGATCAGACGTGGATGCCACCGGCCCGACAGCTTGCCCACCACCGGTGCCGCCACACCGGAGAGGATCGCCATCGGGGCGAGCACCAGCGCGGACCGGGTGGGCGTCATACCGTGCACGGCCTGCAGATAGAAGTAGATCGGCACCATCACGGCAGTGGTCGCCGCGCCCATACTCGCGATGGCCAGATTCGACAGCGAGAAATTGCGATCGCGGAAAAGGTTCAACGGGAGCAGCGGCTCGCCGGACCCGCGCGCCTGGGTCACCAGGAAAACAGCCAGCACCGCGAGCCCCGCAACGATCATCAACCAGATGGTGGCCGACCAATCGTTGGCGTTGCCCTCCTGGATACCGAACACCAGCAGGAACATGCCGGTCGCGCTCAGCACGACCCCCAGCAGGTCGAATTTGTGCTCATGGGTCGGCAGGGACGGCACCAGCCAGACCGCGAGCACGAAAGCGACGATCCCGACCGGCACGTTGACGATGAAGATCCATTCCCAGCCGAGACCGTCCACCAGCACCCCGCCCAGGATCGGGCCGATCAGGGTCGCCAGCCCGGCGACGGCACCCCACAGGCCCATCGCCGCGCCACGGCCGTCCGGCGGGAAGGTCCGGGTGATCACCGCCATGGTCTGCGGTGTCATCAGCGCGGCGCCCAGCCCCTGCACCGCGCGCCGCGATCAGGGTTTCGATAGTGCCCGACAGCCCGCACCACAGCGAGGCGAGGGTGAACACCGTCAGGCCGATCAGATAGATGTTCTTGGGACCGAATCTGTCCCCGAGCCGTCCCGTGATGAGCAGCGGTACCGCGTAGGTGAGCAGATAGGCGCTGGTCACCCAGATGACGCTGGAGATATCGGCGTGCAGATCGGTCATGATCGCCGGGTTCGCGACTGCCACGATGGTCACATCGAGCAGGATCATGAAGAATCCGACGACCAGGGCCCCCAAGGCCAGCCACGGATTACGTTGAGTGGGCATAGATTCCATTCCTGTCCCGGCGGCGCGGGATGCGCCGGCTCATGGATCTGTCGCGGTGCGCCGCATCATCCGGCCCGCCACCGGCCAGTGGTACGCGGCAACGGTTCATGCCGTATCACTCCGGACTACATGTACGACGTCGCGGGCCGCACCAACATTCCGGGCATTTCGGACCGATCGTAACCCGTGCTACAGACCGTGCGCGTCCAGCCAGGTTCGCGCCAGTTCCGCCGGATCGGCACCCTCGTCGCGTACGCGCAACACCAGCGCGGCGAGTTCGTCGGTGGTCAGTTCACCCGCCACATAGTTCAATTTCTCGGACTGCCGCTCGTCCAGCACACCCTTGCGGAGGACGGCCACCGGGTTCTGTGCACGGATCGCGTCCCCGGAATCGGCCGGCACGGTCAGGCCGTCGATGCCGCCGGGCAGGAATTCGGCCGGACCACCCAGCACGGCCACCTGAATCCGGCCGTCGACCAGGGCACGCCGCAGTTCGGCGGGGTCGGTGAACTGCTGGGTCGCGCTGAATTCGCAGCCCGAGATCCGCGCCGCCACCGCGGGAAGGTCCAGCAGGCCCGGCACCGCCGCCGTCCCCGCGGTCAGCCCGGAACACTGCTTCGCGAGATCTTCGACCGACCCGATTCCGCGTTGTTCGGCGGTGGCGGTGGTGATCAGTACCCGGGGTTCGAAATCGGTGCCGTCGGCGAGGTCGGTGGTGACGGTGTCCTGGGGCAGCGAACCGTTCAGTTCCTCGGTTACGGCCTCAACCGTCTCGGCGTCCGCCCCGATATTCAGTTCGGCGAGCAACGCACCGTTGTGATCGGCCGCCACCGCGATCGTCCCCGCCGACAGTGCGGCCAGCATCTCGGACCGCTCCCCCACCCCGGGCTCCACCCGGACCGCCGTCCCCGTCCGCGCCAGCGCCTGCGCATAGATCTCGGCCAGCACCCGCGATTGCACCGGCTGCTGCGCCCCCACCACCAGCGGATCGGCCGCCTCTCCGGAACCGCAGGAAACAGCCAGCACGGCAAGCGCCGGCACCAGCATCCGCCCCACCACACGCACCGACGCGGCCAGCACCATCGCGCGCGACACCCACTTCCCGTAACCAGCCCGCCGCACCCGATCCCGGGCGCCCGACAGCCCGAATCTACCGCCGCCCACGCTCCCGATAACTCGCACCCCCACGACCGTCCACGCTCAATGCGATGCGGCGCAGCCGCGAGCATCGAGGCTGACAGCAGGGACCCAGGGGGCCAAAACCCGCGCCGCCGGAGGCGGCGCAGACACTACAGCACCCGGTCATTGGTGACGACCGGGTGCTGTAGCTGGGTTACCGCCCGGGTAAGGCGGAACGATCTATCAGGCGACGCCTTCCGCGCGGGCGGCGGCGGCGACCGCGTCGGCGACCGCGGGGGCGACCCTGGGGTCGAGGGGGCTGGGCACGATCTTGTCGACCGCGAGTTCGTCGGCGACCACGCCGAGGATCGCGTCGGCGGCGGCGATCTTCATTCCTTCGGTGATCCGCCGGGCGCCCGCGTCGAGCGCACCTTTGAACACACCGGGGAAGGCCAGCACATTGTTGATCTGGTTCGGGAAATCACTGCGGCCGGTGGCGACGATCCCGGCGTATTTGCGGGCGACGTCCGGGTGGATTTCCGGGTCCGGGTTGGACATGGCGAACACGATCGATTCCGGTGCCATCGAGGCGATGAGGTCTTCGGCGATGGTGCCCGCGGACAGGCCCAGGAACACATCGGCGCCGGCGAGCGCGTCCGCGGCGGTGCCGGTGAGGCCGCGCGGGTTGGTGCGTGCGGCGAGGTCGGCTTTCACTGTGTTGAGGTCGGTGCGGTCGCTGCTGACGATGCCCTTGGAGTCCAGCACCGTGACGTCGGGGATTCCGGCGGCGAGCAGGATATTGGTGCAGGCGACACCCGCGGCGCCGGCGCCGGAGACGACGACCTTCAGGCCCGAGGTCGGCCGGCCCTGCACCTTGGCTGCGCCGTTCAGGGCCGCCAGCACCACGATGGCGGTGCCGTGCTGGTCGTCGTGCATCACGGGGCAGTCCAGCGCTTCGACGACCCGCTTCTCGATTTCGAAGCAGCGCGGCGCGGAGATGTCTTCCAGGTTCACGGCGCCGAAGCTGGGCCGCAGGCGCACCAGGGTTTCGACGATTTCGTCGACGTCCTTGGTGTCGAGCACGATCGGGATGGAGTCGAGGCCGGCGAACTTCTTGAACAGCGCCGATTTACCCTCCATCACCGGCAGGGAGGCGCGCGGGCCGATATCGCCGAGGCCGAGCACGGCGGAGCCGTCGCTGACGACGACCACCAGGCGGTCGGTCCAGGTGTAGCGCTTCGCCAGTTTTTCGTCCTCGGCGATCGCGCGGCTCACCTGCGCCACCCCCGGGGTGTAGGCGATCGATAGGTCGCGCTGGGTCTCCAGGGGCGAGCTGAGCTCAACCGAGAGCTTGCCCCCGAGGTGACCGGCGAAGATCTCCTCGTGAGTGATCGCCGCGAGGTCTGCAGCCTCATTTTTGCTGGCGGTGGCATTCGGTGCGTCAGTCACAGAGGACACGTTTTCACTCCTGCTGGTTGCGGTCGTAACCGGTGGACGGTTACCGCCGGGTATTTGGTGTTATCTGCGTCATATCGTTCATCGGTGGCGCGACCAGGATGTTTCCCGGTGGAGCCGTAACCCGGAGGCCCGGAGAGTCCGGGACGAGGCGAAAAGTGGCAGCACTGATTTCGGGCAGCTGCCCTCCGGGCGGATTTCGGACGGGTTGGTCCGGCAGAACTCGACCGGCGCCCGGCTCCGGCTGCGATGGTGCGTCGCGTGGCGGTGGGCGCCCGATATCCCCGACCCGGCGGTGGCAACGATCGGGAATCCGCAACATTGTGCCAGGTCCGGTGCGGAACGCCAAACCGGCACCGCGGATCGTGTATCGAACACCACGGGCTCAGCCTAGGTGGCGGGCATTACCTTCCCGTAAGGGGAAACTCCCGGCTCCGGGAAGTCGCGGGTGAGCTGTGTTTATTTGCGGCGCCTACGGCGCCGCGGGTTTAGGCCCCTTTTGTGCCCGGATTTAGCCCAACGGTGGAGGGGGGGCGGCCGCGCGGGGAGGGGCCCGGAAGGCGGGGGCGGGCGCGACCCGTTAAGGGGGGGCGGGGCGAGGGGCC
>NZ_JARWNW010000298.1 GCF_029868325.1 Nocardia carnea | reverse complement strand
GTAGACCCGGTCGCCGGACCCGGGGAGGGCCCCCCCGGGCGGGGCCCCGGGGGGCGGGGTGGCGGGGTGGGGCCAGGGGTTGACGCCCCCCCCCCAGTCGCCCCGGCCCGGGCCCCCGGCCGCGCGCACGGGGGCCCCCACCACGCCCCGGGGCGGCGCGCGGGGGTGGGGGGGCTTAGTTTCGGGTGGCGGGGGCCCACCTCCAGCGAACTACGTGATCACCGCCGGTAATGGGCCTTGTTCAGTAGCGCATCGAAATCGCCCTGCTCGGCCATCTCACCGAGTTCCTGCAGCGCTTCATTCCGTTTCAACCGCTGCGCAGCGGCGCGCGCCCCGGAATACTGAAGCCTGTGACGTCATTGGCCGCCCTTCCCGCAACGGCCGCATGGTTGCATCGCGATGCGCGTGCGGGCTTCGAGGTCGCCTACTTCGAACCGATCGAGGGCGGTCACCGCATCGAAGGGTACACAACCGCGGTCGAGGACGGCCGCACATGGTTCGTCGCCTACGACATCGCGGTGGATTCGGCCTGGCGGACCAGGAAAGCGCGCGTGACCGGCCGTTCCGCAGCCGGCAGGCGCACCGTTCTGCTCGAGGCCGACGGCAGCGGACACTGGCAGGTCGACGGTGAACCGGCGTCCCATCTGGACGGCTGCCTCGACGTGGATCTGGAGTCCTCCGCGATGACCAACACGTTTCCCGTCCACCGGACGTCGTTGCCGATCGGTGCACGGGTCGCGGCACCGGCGGCCTATGTACGTGCCACCGATCTGTCCGTCGAACGGCTGGAGCAGGAGTACCTCCGCGCACCCGACCGAGGAACCGGCCGATGCTTCGACTATGCGGCGTCCGCTTTCGACTTCTCGTGTCGCCTGGTCTACGACGCGGCGGGCCTCGTCCTGGACTACCCCGGAATCGCCTCGCGTATGGCTTGATCGGGGTCGCTCCCGCTCGCTCCGGGTGCCGGAATACGCGAGAAGTGCCGCTCGGCGTGCCACGATGGATGGCCACGGCAGATCCGGGAGGTGGCGAAATTGCCGGAGCGAACAGGATCGGACGACCGATTCGGTGGCCGGACCCCGACCAGCCACGAACGCATGACCGGGCGGCCCTGGGACGCGTCGTACCACGACGGGCCCGCACCCTGGGATATCGGCGGGCCACAGCCCGCGGTGGAGCGCCTGGTCGCGGCCGGCTGTTTCACCGGCGCCGTGCTGGACGTGGGCTGCGGGACCGGCGAGAACACTCTCCTCGTCGCCGCGCAGGGCCTGCCGGTACTCGGCGTCGATATCGCCGAAACCGCGTTGGAGACCGCGCGTAGCAACGCCGCGGAACGCGGTGTCGAAGCGGAATTCGCCACGGCTGACGCCCTGCACCTGGAACGTTCGGGGCGGCGGTTCGACACCGTGCTCGACAGCGGACTGTTCCACACCTTCGATACCGGCGAGCGGGCCGAGTACGTGCGCAGCGTGGCGGCCGTAACCGACCCCGGTGCAACGCTGTATGTGCTGTGCTTCAGCGATACCGGGCCCGAACCCGGCCCACATCCCGTCAGCCTCGACGAGTTGGTGGCCGTCTTCACGCCGGATGCCGGCTGGCGAATCGAATCGATCGTGACAGAACGGGTCGGGACAAGGTTTCACGAGCACGGTGCGCCGGGCCGGCTCGCCACCATGACGCGAGTCCCGGCGGACGCGTCCTAGCCGGATACATCAGCGAGCACGGCTGATCGAGTTCTGCGCTCCGGGAGCAGTATTGCTACGGACAGCTGGTGGCCAGCGGGCCCCCGCGCAAGGCCGAGACGATCAGCTCCTGAAACGCGCCGTCGCGTGGTTCGTTGCGGTGAATCACGTGCCGGCCGGGGCAGAAGTCCTGGACACTCGCATTGGTCGCGCCGGGCAGCGGCTCGCGTTCCGGGCCTTCGTTCTCCGAGAACAGGTGGTAGGCGGGTAGTCCGGGCGGAACCGCGGGTGGTTCGTTGAGTGTCCGCAGGAACGGCGAACCGGGCGCGATATCCCGGCATCCGGGCCAGAACAGCGAACAGAGCAAGCCGAGCGATTGACCCGAATTCGGTGTGCCGAAATCGACGTAAGTCCCCACCGAGCCAGCGCCGCCGAGGAACTTGACGTAGTGCCGGGCGGCGAGCCCACCCATCGAATGCGCGGCCACGTCGACCCGCGCCGCGCCGGTCTCCCGGCGGATCTCGTCCACGGCCTGCGCAACTGCGTCGGCCGATTCGGCGATGGGCGCCGAGCCCGTCGGCGCACCGGAAAGGGACGGTACCGCAGGAAGAACCATGGAGTACGCCGAGAATCCCCACTCGTCCAAAGCCTCGCGCAGCTTCTCGAGGATCCCATGGTCGGCATCGAATCCACCGATCACCAGTACGGGATTCGATGCCGTGGGGCGGGGTTGGGCGAACGCGGCCGGAGCGGCCGCGGAACCGAGGCCCAGGCATACGAATATCAGGCCGATTCGAACTAGCAGCGCGAGAAAGGTTTTCATCGACCTGCTTTCCTGAGCCGTACGCCGACGATCTGCGGAAACCGAGACTGCTGAGCCAACGATCATGGATGCTAATGCGGCGGCACAGGAGTCGCCGGGAGGCGCGGCGGTCAGCCCGTCGCGGCTGTTCGCTTCGCCGAGGCGATCACTGCGCGGCCAACCGGTTACGTTGTGTCTCGCACAGATCCCAGATGGCGCTTCGCACGGTCGGGTCCAGGACGGCATCGGGCCACGCAGCCGGCCTGGCCTTGCTGTTGAAGTACCTCCCGTGGACATCTTCGACCTCAGGACTGGACGCGAGGTACACGCTGGAGCGGGTGGCCCGGAGCAGTGCCCGGTGCCCGTAGACGATCGGCATCGCGAGCCGCAGGAGAGGCACGATCGGACGTGCCGCCGGAGGATAGGTGTCGGTGGTGAGGTCCTTGTTCATCGACGTGTAGGCGTGCCCGGGGTAGGCCACGTTCAACGTCACTCGTGTGCCGTCGAGCTCCTGGGCGAAGCGGTAGCTCATCGCCATCTGCGCCAGCTTGGTCTGGTTATAGAACGACAGACCGACGTAGGACTTCTCGCCCTGAATATTCTCCAGGTCGATCTGCCCTTTCGGGATACCGCCGGTGATGTTGACGACCCGGGCCGGTCGCCGAATCGACCCGGCTGCCGTCAGCGCCGGCATCAGCCAATGCGTGAGACAGAACGGCGCGACCACATTGACCGCGAACGCTGTCTCCAAGCCGTCCTCGGTCAGGACGCGGTGAGATCGCGTGGCTCCCGCGTTGTTGATCAGCACGTCCACACCACCGGCCCGGTCGCCGGCCACCTCGGCCAGGCGGCGCACGTCGCGGAGCCGGGACATATCGGCTGTGATCGCTTCGACGCGGCTGTTCCCGGTGGACCCGCGGAGCTCGTCCACCGCCGCGGCAGCGCGGTCTTTGTCGCGGCCGACGAGTATGACACCGGCACCCAGGCCGGCCAGCGCTCGCGCGGTCTCCTTCCCGATTCCTCCGGTACTCCCGGTCACCAGCACGGTTTTACCTTCCACTGTCACCACTCCATTCACTTTGTGTCACTCGGTGACATTGTAGACGCTAGGTGTCGCAAAGTAGTCTGCGTGCATGGCAGAAGGACTGCGCGAACGGACACGGCGAGCAGTCCGGGCCGAGATCGCCCAGGTAGCTCTCGACCTGTTCGCCGGGAAGGGCTTCGACGAGACGACCGTCGAGGAGATCGCCGCCGCGGCCGGAATGACAAAGCGCAGCTTCTTCCGCTATTTCCCCACCAAAGAAGATGTCGTCTTCGACGGCATCGACCTCACCGGAGAGAAGGTTGTCGCCGGCATCGCCGCCCGCCCCGCCGAGGAAGACGCCTGGACGGTTCTGCATCACGTTCTGCGCGCCTGGCAGGACGAGATACACACGAGCGAACAGATACTCGCCACCGTTCGCCTCATCCAAGGCACTCCCGCGCTCGTCGGCGGGCTCCACCACCGGCGAACCGAATGGCGCCGGCGCGTCAGCGAAGCACTGCAGAACCGCTCAGGCCCACGCACCGACGCATACACCGCGGACCTGCTCACCAACACCGCGACCGCGGTGCTAGACGCCGTATCCAGCGAGTGGGTGCGCTCGGGCGGGAAGGCGGACCGCTCAGCACTACTGGACCGGGGGTTCGGTCAGGTCCGCGTCGATCCCCACCGGGTCGAACCAAAAGCCACCCGATGAATGCCCTGCCGCACAACAGCTGTGGGTCGCCTGCCCAGGGACTGCCGGCGTAGCGGCGGTAGGTGATCGCGAACCTGCCGGCTCTCGGCCACGTCGACCGAACTGGAACCGAACAGTTACCGGCCGGAGCCGGGTCTCGGATTCTTCGGCGACACGACGTGCATATATGCCCGTTTCCGGGCTGGAACGGCGATACTCGCAAGTCGATCTAGATCTATTGAGTCGAGGCGCCACATCTTCTGCTCGAAGCCCTTGGTGTTGCGCTCGCGTTCACGGCGCCCTTCGGTTCGATAGCTGCCGGGATGAGCCGTACGCAGGAGGATCGCTATGAAGTCCGGAAAACGCGCGTGGGTCGCAGTGCTGTCGGGATCTCTCATGGTCGCCGGCGCCGTGGCGGTCGCACCATCCGCCTGGACACAACCGGGGCTATCGCATTCGCAAGGCGCCGGGGGCGAGGTACTTCGTACCGAGGTGTCGCACGTGGCCTTGCCGGTGCCGGGGCTGCCCGGGACGACTCCGGTGCGGTCGACACGGCTCACCTATGCCAGTAGCGATACCCATGATGCCCCGACCACGGTGGTGGGCACGTATCTGGAACCGACCGCGCCGTGGCGGGGTCCGGGTGAACGCCCGTTGGTGGCTTATGCGGGCGGTACGCAGGGGCAGGGCCCCGAATGCGCGCCGTCGGCGATGCTGTCGCAGGTGGTCCGGTTCCAGCCGCCGGCCGATGTGGTTTTCGAATACGACGTCATGGCGATCCAGTACCTGCTGGCCCAGGGGATGGCGGTGATGATGACCGACTATCACGATCTCGCCGCCCCGGGTGTCCACAACTTCCTCAATCGCAAGACGCAGGGTTACGCGGTACTGGATGCCGCCCGTGCCGCGTTGCACCTGCCCGGCAGCGGTTTCCATCCCGCCTCACCGGTCGTGCTCTACGGCTACTCGCAGGGCGGGATGGCCGCGGCGGCGGCGGCGGAACTGCAACCGTCCTATGCCCCCGAGTTGAACATTCGCGGCGCCTACGTGGGTGGCCCCCCGGTCGGTCCCGCGGAATATATCGCGCGCAGCGACGGCATGCCCGGCGTCGCGCCGGCCATCGCGTGGATCCTCAACGGTATCGCCGCCGATTACCCCGAAACCCGGCCCGTACTCGATACCGTCCTGAACGACACCGGTAAGGCGATCCTCAACGATTCGATCGGCAAATGCGGCGGTGGCCTCTCGAACGCGCTCACGCAACCGCAGC
>NZ_JARWNW010000297.1 GCF_029868325.1 Nocardia carnea | reverse complement strand
CCTGGCCCCTTTGGGGCCTTACGCTGGGGTGGGGGGGTGTATGTTGCGGGGTTCGATTTTGTTGGGGGGGTGATAAAACTACCGCCGACTGCAGCGCAAGCTCTACGATGCCGGGTTCGCCGGTATCGCCATCCCGGTCGAATACGGGGGACGCGGGCTCACCGCCGCGCATCAGCGGGCGTTCACCGAGGAAATGGCCGGGTTCGAATATCCGTCGCGATGTCAGGTGCCGACGCTGTCGCCGTGCGCGGCGGTACTGCTGGACTTCGGGACCGAGGAGCAGAAGCGAACGCATATTCCGGCGATGCTGCGCGGTGCGGAGATCTGGATGCAGTTCCTCTCCGAACCGTCCGGCGGCTCCGATGTGGCAGGCGCGGTGACGACCGCCGTGCGCGACGGTGACGACTGGGTACTCAACGGCGCGAAGATCTGGACCACCGGGGCGTGGTACTCCGATTGGGCGCTGTGCCTGGCCCGCACCAACTGGGATGTGCCGAAACACCGCGGCCTCACGGTGTTCATCCTGCCCATCCATCAGCCGGGTATCGAGGTGCATCAGATCGAGATGCTCAACGGCGCCCGGGAGTTCTGCCAGGAGTTCCTCACCGATGTGCGGGTACCGGATTCGGACCGGATCGGGGAGGTCGACGGCGGCTGGACCGTCGGGACCCGCTGGATGTCGCACGAACGGCTGCTGGCGGAATCGCCCTACGTCACGGTGCCCGCCAAACCCGCCATCTCCGACCGGTCGCCGGTGGAGATCGCCTGCCGGGCCGGGACCGTCGACGAACCGGGCGTGCGTGACCTCATCGGTGAGGACCGGATGCTCGATATCGTCGGCAGCGCGCTGCAGCGGCGGCTCGGTACCGGGATGGCGTCCGGCCGTATCCCCGAGCAGTCGGCGGCCATCGGGCGCTTGTTCCGCGGGATCGCCGAATCACGCCGGGCGACTATAGAATTCGAGGTCGCGGGGGACGCGGTGTGGGACGAGGAATTCGGTGACGCGGGCGATGTGTTCCTGATGCGGCAGGTGAGCTGTATCGGCGGCGGCACCACCGAAATGGCCCGCAATGTGATCAGCGAACGCGTGCTGGGCATGCCCAGGGAAGCACGGTCGGACCACAATGTGCCCTTCCGCGAGGTGCCGCGGGGCGGTCGCCGTAGTTCATGACGGAAGCCGGGCGGTAGGTGCCCGCCCGGCCCACGACCGATCAGACCGTAACGCTGACCTCGCCGGGATTCGTACTCATCGTGACGACCACCGGTCCCGGACCGGTATCGGCCAGTGCGCGCTGGAAACCGTGGTCGGTCGGGAACCAGCCGCCGGGGGCGGGGACCGAGGAGACGGTGACTTCCTCGGATCCGGTGGCGCCGGTTGCCGTATTACGCCACGAGACCGTCGCCGACAGCGTGCACGCCGGGTCGGGGCGGTCCGCCCGGAACAGCACCGATACCCCGACACCTGCGACATCGGTCGGTAGCGGAGTAACGGATACCTGGCTGCGAACCGTGCCGGCGCATCCGGGTGCGATATCGACGCGAGCGTCCTGGAAATCGGCGGCCGCCTGGGCGCCCGCGGGCGCCGCGACCGGGAGCAGGGCGGTTGCGGCAAGTGCGCCTAGAGCAAACGGTCGCAAGATCTTTCGCAAGAGAATATTCCTCTCAAAAACGGGGTTCCGGGCCGGTTACCCCGGGAGCCGCCACGGGTAAACCCTTCGCTGGGTAGGTCCTGGAACCGACGCGCCCGCCGCGGAAGCCGACCTTACCGCCGACCGCGGGCGCGGTGGGTGGATCTGCGTGATCCCATGGTGCCGGGTATGCGGCCCGGCTACTGATCGGCCGTTGCGGTGGTATCGGCGGCTCCCGGTAACAGGGCCAGCCGGCTGGCGGTGCGGTGGATATCCGGGGGCAGCCGATCGCCGGAGAGGCATTCGCCCAGGGGGGCGTGGGCAATGAGGTTCAGCGGTATCCCGCGGTCGCACAGAACGTCGACGAGGTTGGAGAAACGTTGTACGGCATCGCGGTCGGCCGTGGTGAGCACGGGAAGCCCGGACAGGGTCCAGTGGCTGTATCGATCGGTGAGCCGTAGGTAGTCGATGGTGGAAAACGGGCGGTCGCACAGGTCCGTGAAGTCGAACCAGATCTCCGCTCCCCGGACGGCCAGGGCGGTGACGGTACGGGTACCGAACGTGACCCTCCGCCGTTCGGGCGGTGCCGGGATACGCAGCCCGGCGGCCGCGAGCCGGTTGCCGTCGCCGGGCCACAGGTAGCGGCCGAGACCGAATCCGGTGGCCGGTGCCGGCCCGGTGCGCCGGTAATCGTGCGGGCCCGCCACTTCGACGACGTCCAGGGCGTCCTCGAGCATTGCCACGACCGGTTCGATCAGATGATGGAACAGCGGGTTCGGCAGCAGGCCGGACGGCGGATAGTTGGAGGTGGCGACCAATGTGATGCGGCGGGCGAACAGGGCGCTCACGACCTTGGCGAGGATGGTGGCGTCACCGGGGTCGTGCACATGGAATTCGTCGAAACAGACGAGCCGGGCCTCGCCGAGCAGATCCCGGACCGCCCGTTCCCCGGCCCGCGGTTCATGGCGGTGGGCGGCGTAGCGGGAATGGAACTCGCGGAAGAATTCGTGAAAATGGATGCGGCGTGTGTGCTGTCCGGGCACGGCTTCGTAGAAGGTGTCGGCCAGCCAGCTCTTTCCGCGCCCCACCGGTCCCCAGATATAGACACCACGCGGCGGGGACCCGAAAAGGCGCCGACGCCCGGATAATTCGTCGCCGAGGCGGCCCAGCGCGGTGGCGGCGGTGCGCTGGGAATCGTCGAGGACGAACCCCGCATCGTGTGCGGCATTGTCGAATACCGATCCCCAGTCGTTTCGTGCTCCTGCCACCGGCACCTCCTCGTGACCTTCGGAGCCAGCCTGGCAGGCCGGTCCCACGGTGCCCAGAGACGAGACGCACATGTGAAAAGGATCGCGTGGCGGTGCCGACGCAGCGCCCCAAGGAATTACGCGGCGGGTGTGAGAAGGTAGTCCTGGGGTTCCAGTCTGCGCACCCGGCGCCGGTAGCTGGTGACCGTACCGGGCCAGTTGTTGGTGATTTTGCCGGCCGCATTGCGATACCAGCTGGAGCAGAAGTTCCACGGGGTGCGATCGAGGCGTTTCTGCAGAGCGTCGTTGAACGCGCGCTCGGTCTCGGCGCGGACCTCGAGCATATGGCCGGGTTTATCGGCGAGCAATTGCACAGCCTGACGGATATAGCGGGACTGCGTTTCGATCATGTAGATGATCGACCCGACCCCGAGGTTCGTATTCGGCCCGTACACCATGAAGAAATTCGGGAAATCGGGCACCGTCATCCCGTAATAGGCGTGCGCGCCGTCCGACCACGCCTGGGCCAGTTCCCGGCCGGCCCGCCCGCTGATCCGCATCGGCCACAGGAATTCGGTCCCCTTGAAACCGGTTCCGTAGATGATCACATCGGCTTCGTGCAGCGTACCGTCGCCGGTGCGCACGCCCCGCGGGGTGATCTCGGTGACGGCGGCGGTGGTCACCTCGACATTCGGCTGAGTGAGCGCCGGATAGTAATCGCTGGAGAACAGTGTGCGTTTACACGCGATCGGATAGTCCGGGGTGAGTTTCGCGCGTAATTCGGGATCGTCGACATTCTTGTTCAGATTCCGCTGCGCCACCCGAGCCACGATCCGGCTGATAACCGGCAACTCGACCAACCCCAGCGACGAGACCTCCGCCGTAAGCCACCAGCCGAGACGTTCCAGCAGCAGCATTCCGGGAATACGCGCAAACAATTTGTGCTGCACCGGCGAATAGTCGGTATCGAATTTCGGCAGCACCCAGGCGGCGGTGCGCTGGAACAGGGTGAGGTGTGCGACCTGCGGCTGGATCTGCGGTACGTACTGGATCGCACTCGCACCGGTGCCGATGCAGGCGACGCGTTTCCCGGTGAGATCGACACGGTGATCCCACAGCGCCGAATGGAACGCCTGCCGGGCGAAACTGTCCACGCCGGGAATATCCGGCAGCTGCGGGCGGGAGAGCTGCCCGACCGCGGAGATCAGCACATCGGCGGTCCGGGTGGCGCCGTCGGCGGTGTGCACGGTCCAGCGGCCGGTCTTCTCGTCGAACGCGGCGTCGGTGACCTCGACACCGAACTCGATACGGTCGAGCAGATCGTGCCGACGGGCGACTCCGCGCAGGTAGTCGTGGATGGCGGCCTGCCCGGAGTAGCGCTGCGGCCAATCCGGTTTCGGCTCGAACGAGTAGGAGTACAGCGGTGACGGCACATCGCAGGCGGCCCCGGGATAGGTGTTCTCCCGCCAGACTCCACCGAGATCCTGAGCTTTCTCCAGGATGGTGATATCGCTGAACCCGTGGCGCCGCAATTCGATCGCCACGCCGATACCGCCGAAGCCCGCGCCGATCACCAGCACCGATACCCGGTGTGCCCCGCTCATACATACTCCTGTCCCGCGAGCACGGGGTGGCTCCTGCGCCGTGACGTCCACCGCCGCCTCCGGGCCCCACTCGCTCACACCCGTGCCCGGTACCTCCTGTGGTCCCCCTCACTGTAAGGCTGCGTCGGGCCTCCGGATCGAGACTTTCGGTCAACTGGCCGGGGATCGCGCCGCGCTGGGAGGAGAAGCAGGTCGGTGCTCAGGCGAGACCCGGACCGGAACCGGTCGTATCGGCGAGCAGTGCAGCGATCGCGCCGTGCCCGTTCTGGATCGATGCCTCCCCGCCGGTGTCCCGGTAGCGGAGGGTGATCCGTTCGGTGCCGTCTCCGGCCGGGCTGCGCTCGACCGTGTATTCCCCCTCGCCCCAGCTCGACTGATCGGCGAGCACGGCGACCAGGTCGGCACCCGCGAGGCGGGCAGCGATCGTCGCGGCAGTGTTTCCCTCGGGGTCGGTGCGGCCGGGGTCGGCGCCGTGGGCCAGCAGGGACCGCACTATTCCGTAGCATCCGCGGCGGGCCGCGCGGGTCAGGGGTGTGCCCTCGATATTCGGGTCGGCGCCTGCCGCAAGTAACAGGTCCACCGTTTCGAGGTGTCCGTTGTCCACCGCCCACAACAACGGCGGCGTCCCTGGACCTTGCTGCTGCGGATGCGGTGGTTCGGGCAGATCGGGGTCGGCTCCGGCGGCCAGGAGCGCGGAAACGACGCCGACGTGGTTCCAGCAGGCGGCGGCGCACAAGGGCAGGCCTTCCTCGACCGGCGTACTGGGCCGGTTCGGGTCGGCCCCGTGCGCGAGCAGCAGGCGGACCAGGTCGGCGCAACCGTTCACCGCGGCCTGGTAGAGGGGTGTGGTTCCGTCCTCGTTCGTTTCCTCCGGCGACGCGCCGTCCTTCAGCAGCGCTTCGAGGGCAGCGGGATCCCGCTCCCATACAGCATCCATCAGGTTCGTCACCTGTCCATTGAAGTCACGGTGTCAACCGGATATGGCTGGAGTCGGTCGTGGCCTGCCCCTGCGCGGTTCGCTCGGCCGCGCTGTCCGGCTCCACCAGGCGGTCCGGTCTAGCCTGAGGGGATGACGATCGGGTTCGGTGCCGACGGTCCGGCGGGT
The DNA here is from genome assembly GCF_029868325.1 of Nocardia carnea. Classification (GTDB taxonomy): domain Bacteria; phylum Actinomycetota; class Actinomycetes; order Mycobacteriales; family Mycobacteriaceae; genus Nocardia; species Nocardia carnea_C. The sequence continues at coordinate 17,688 of NZ_JARWNW010000297.1, read as the reverse complement.
GGCCGGTGTCGGCTCGGCGAGCGATGATGGCTACCGGCGTCGAGCGCGTGCCCGTCGATGTGGTGCGCTACCTGTCGGAGCTGGTCGAGCGTGTGCGTGCCAGCTACCGGGGCCGGCTGGTGAGTGTCGCTGCGGTGGGATCGCTCGCCTTGGGTGACTACCGGCACGGGCGCAGCGATATCGACATCACGGTGGTCGTCGACCCGGCGGCGCCGACGCGACTGGCGCACGAGCTGGCCGATGCGTTGGCCCACCCAGGATTGTGCTGTCCTGCTGCCGGACTGGAACTGGTCGTCTACGACGCCGGGTTCGCTGCCTCGGGTGCGCCGGGGGCGGGATATCTGCTCAATCTGAACACCGGCCCCTTGCTGCCTGCCGTGGCGGACTTCGAATCCGCTGACGCGCCGGGGTTCTGGTATGTGATCGATCGGGCGATCGGGCATCAGAGCGGGTGGACGCTTTCCGGTCACCCGATACGGGAGGTGCTGGGGGCTCCCGCGCGTCCGGACCTGCTCACTGCCGTTTCGGCGTCGGTGCGCGAGCATGCTTCGGGCGCCGGGCATCTCGCGGACAACAGGGTGCTGAACGGGTGCCGGTCGGTGTATTTCTGCAAGGTCGGTGGATGGGTTTCCAAAAGGGCAGCCGGGCGGTCGATTGCTGCTGGTGAGAAGAGGTTTCGTCCGCTGATCGAGGCGGCACTGCGGAGTTTCGAACGGCCTCGTGAGTCGGCGCTGGAGCTTCCCGTCGGCGAGGTGGACGAATTCATGGCGTGGGCGCGGCGGACGGTCGACCGGATAGCCGGAGGAACTGCCTCCTGACCATCCGGCGAGGGCGGTCGGCTCTCGGGCCGGGAGCCAGACTCACAGCAGCGCCGTGTCGGGAAGGGGCACCGCGTCGGCGTCCGCGTGGTCGCCCGCCCGCGCCATCGGGAATATTCCTTGACAGGAATATTCCCGATGAGGAATGGTTGGGGTGTGGCACGCGATGTATTCGAGGTCCTCGCCGACCCCACACGGCGGCATATCCTCGACCTCCTGCGCGACGGTGAGCGGACCGTCGGCCACCTGGCCGATGCGCTGGGCACCGCGCAACCCAATGTGTCCAAACATCTGAAGATGCTCGACGCGGCGGCGCTGGTACGGGTCCGGGTGGACGGCCCGCGCCGGCACTACACGCTCGACCCCGGCCGGCTGCGGGAGATGGACGCCTGGCTGGCCCCGTTCCGTGAGATCTGGGCCGACCGGCTCGACGATCTGGAAACCTATCTCGACACCCTGCCCGACGATCCGGAGGAGTGAAGATGACCGGAGTGACACAGCGGCTCGGCGAGGTGCTGCGCGACGGCGACCGTGTGGGCACCCGCTACGAACGCATCCTGGCCCACCCGCCGGCCAAAGTGTGGCGGGCGATCACCGAATCCGGCCATCTCCGGCACTGGTTCCCGGCCGATATCCTCGGCGAGCGCCGCGCCGGGGCCGAGATCCGGTTCCGGTTCTGGCCCGAGGCGGTCGAACAGGCCTCGGCGGAACTGACCGAAATGGAGGTCGACCTCGGCGACCCGGAGCTGCCGGGCCGAATCCTCACCTGGGATCCGCCGCGCCTCTTCGAATTCCTCTGGGACGACGAACATCTGCGGTTCGACCTGCTCGCCGAGGATCCGGGGACGCGGCTGGTGTGCACGGTCTGGTTCGGTACGCCCGGTCCGCACGGACTCTCCGGCACCGCCACCGGCTACCACGTATGCCTCGACGAACTCGTGGATTCGCTCGCCGGCCGGCCGATCGACCTGCCCGACCCGGACGAGGTCGCGGAGCTGCGCCGCCGCTACACCGAGGCCGTCGACGCGACCTCGGTGTAGCCGGGTGGTCAGCCGATGCGCAGCAGGGTGCGCCCGAGGGCGGTGCGTGCTTGGATGGCGGCGTGCGACCGGGCGGCCTCCGCCAGCGGATAGGTCTGGCCGATCACCACCTCGATCGCGCCGGTCGCGACCGCGTCGAGGATGCGGGCGGCGTATGCGGCACGGTAATCGTCACCGGTGTTGGTCAGATCGTGCAAACCCACCACTTCGACACCGCGTTGCCGGGCGTCCTCCGCGGCTGCCCCGGCGAATTCGCCGGCCGCCGCCCCGTATCCGATGAACCGTCCGCCGCCGCCGGCGGCGACCGCGAGCGCGGCATCGCCCAGGTGTCCACCCGCACCGTCGAGTACCAGATGGGGGGCCTGGCCGCCCGTTGCGGCAAGGACGCGGTCGGTCCATCCGGGTTCCGAGTAATCGATGGCGGTATGCGCGCCGAGGCGTTCGGTGAGCGCGAGTTTCGTTTCGCCGCGGGCCGCCGCGATCACCTGCGCACCGGCCTGCCGGGCCAGCTGGATCAGCAGAGTGCCCAGCCCGCCCGCCGCCGCGGTGATCAGAACGAAATCACCCGGCCGCACCGCGGCACGATCGAAGACGGCGAGCGCGGTGTGGCCGTCGTGGACCAGTGCGGTGGCCTGGTCGAGGCTCACGCCGTCCGGAATCTCGGTGAGCGTTTCGGCCACCGCGAGCGCCTGTTCGGCGTATCCGCCGACGGGTAGGCCGCCTCCGGTCCCGCTGGTCGCCGTACGGGTCGCGACCCGGCGGCCGAGCCAGGCGTTGTCGACACCGGGACCGACCGCGCGCACTGTCCCGCCGATCGCGCCGCCCGGAATGTACGGCGGCCGGACCGGGAAGAAATCGGTACCCCAGCCCGACCGCAGCCGGGTATCGAGGAACATCACATCGGCCGCGGCGACCTGCACCAGGACCTGACCGGGTCCCGGTTCCGGTGCCGGGACCTCCTGTAGTTCGAGCACGTCCGGTGCGCCGAATTCCTTGACGAGCACTGCTTGCACGGTGAGCCTCCTCGGTTCGCTGTTCCCGGACCAGTCTGGAACCTGAACCAATATTGAGGTCAAGTCCGGCGGTTTTCCCGGCGGATATCTGACGAAACAGTGACACCCCCGCCGTGGCTCTCCCGGGGCACGCGGGGAAGCGGGCAGGATCGGCACCGTGCGAATACTGCTGACCGGCGCGGCCGGGTTCATCGGATCCCATATCCATGCCGCGCTGCGGCAGGCCGGTCACGAGGTGGTGGCCGCCGATTCGATGCTGCCCGCCGCGCACGGTCCGGATGCCCGGCCGCCCGAGGGTGTGGGGCGGCTCGATATCCGCGAACCGGGGGAGTTGGACCGCGTGCTGCGGGGTGCCGACGTCGTCTGTCATCAGGCGGCGGTGGTGGGCGCCGGGGTCGACGCACAGGACGCCCCGGCCTACGCGGGACACAACGACTACGGCACCGCGGTCCTCCTCGCGGCGATGGACCGGGCGGGCTGCACACGCCTGGTGCTGGCGTCGTCGATGGTGGTGTACGGGGAGGGGCTGTACCGCGGGCCCGGCGGTCTCGTCGCGGTGGGTGCGCGCGACAGTGCGGATCTCGCGGCCGGTCGATTCGAGCACCGCTCCGGCGGCGCAGACCTGGAATGGGCACCGGTGCCGGAGGATACGCCCCTGCGGCCCCGCAGTCTGTACGCCGCGAGCAAGGTTGCGCAGGAGAATTATGCGTCGGCCTGGGCGGCTCTCACCGGTTCGTCGGTGACCGCACTGCGATATCACAATGTGTACGGGCCCGGAATGCCCAGGGATACCCCGTATTCGGGGGTCGCCGCGATATTCCGGTCCGCCCTCGCCGTCGGCCGGCCTCCGCGGGTTTTCGAAGACGGCGGCCAGACACGGGATTTCGTCCACGTATCCGATATCGCCGCCGCCAACCTGGCCGCCATCGAAACCGGCCTTTCCGGATTCGTACCGTTGAACATCTGCTCGGGCCGGCCGATCACCATCGGACAGGTCGCCCGGACCCTCGTCGCCGCACACGGCGGTCCCGAGCCCGTGGTCACCGGCGATATCCGCCCCGGCGATGTCCGGCATATCGTCGCCGACCCCACCCGGGCCCGGCAGATGCTGGGATTCACCGCCCGGATCACCCCCGAAACCGGCCTGACCGAATTCGCGACCGCCCCGCTGCGCCCTACCCCTGCTCTCGGCGTATCGACGTGAAGGTCATGCCGGGAGCGAATTGGGGGAGCTCGATGAGCCATGCCGCGATGCGCACGTACCCGCGATCGGCGAGCCTTATCGTGCGCGATTTGTTGAACGATTGGGCGAGCGAGACACCGTCCCGGCTCGAGATCGTCCGGGTGGACGGCCCACCTGTGGCGCCCGAGCGGACTGTCGATCAGCAGGCCGCTCGATCCGCAGAGATACTGGGCAGATCGCGCCGTTCTGGATGAAGTACTTCAACGAGTACTACTACAAGACTCCGGAGAACCAGATCCGTCCCGTACGTGAGCGACCCGGCGGTCGAGGACTGTCCACCGGCGGCCGCTTCGCCTTGGCGGCCGGCGAAGCGCTCGTCCTCACCGTCGACCCGGTCGGCGCGGAGTCGCTCGGCGTGCAGATCATCGATCCGTGGGCGTCGCCTACCCGTACCGCGAGAAGACCGGCAGCCTCAACATGACACAGGCGGCGCCCAACCCGGACGGCACCTATACGTTCGTGGTATCGCCCCAGGACCCCGGTGTCCGTAACTGGCTCGATCCGGGGTGGCAACGATGCCGGTTTGATCGCGGTGCGCTGGCAGTCGGTGCCGGGTAAGCCGCCCGTGGACGCCGCGCTGCGGAGTTCCGCGGTGGTGCAGGTCGCGGACCTGCCTCGGGAGCTGCCCGAATCGACGATGCGGGTCACGCCTGCCGAGCGACGCGAACTCCTCGGCCGGCGCCGCGCGGCCGTGCTCGCGCGCCACTCCCGGTGACGCGCTGACGGCCGCTAACTCGAAGGCTGTGTCACCAGTAGTGATGCCGCAGCGCAGGCAAGTAAGACGACACCCATGCTCACCGAAAGTGCAGGAACGAGGTGTATCGGTGCGCGGCCGTCGACGAACTCGCGCACGCGCTGCCGGTGGTTGAGCCGAGCCGTGGCCAGTATGGCCAGAGCGGGAAACGCGGCGGCGGCAGCTACACCGACGACGAGGGCGCCGGGGCCCGGAACTGTGCGGAGGAACAGGAGGCACACGGCTACTGCGAGAGCGGCCGTGCGGACCCAGGCTAGCGTGGTCCGCTCCGGTTGCAACCCGGCATCGTCGTGGACATCGGCCACGGTGTCCTCGCCCGGTATGGATCGGTGGCTTCTCATAGGAAAATCTGCGCCGCGACGGTCGCTGCGCAGACGACAGCGAATACGGCCATGAGAAGTACGATGCCGGGCAACGGTAGCGGCCGGCCGGTGCGCATCGCGATTTCGATCCGAAACCAGCGGGCCAGCGCGACGGCAGTGAGCAGGACGGCGAAGACGAGCAATGCCACGATCGTCGTTCGGTGGGTGGATCCAGCATGCGTCTGGCCGGCAAGCGTTTCCAGTGCAAGCGCCGCTGCGACGGCGCCGAGCGCGGTGCGGATCCAGGCGAGGAAGGTGCGCTCGTTGGCGAGACTGAAACGAGGGTCGGGGTCGGTGCCGGCCCGCAGTGCGCTCGGCCGCCATCTCCGACCGGTTGCGGCCCGGGTTACCGGTGGGTCGGGCGTGGCGTGGACGGATTCGTGCCCGGACATCGGAGACATCTGAGTTTCCTCGACGTGGTGCATAGTTGACGGCGCCTGTGGATCTCCCGCGGCCAGGTGAGCGGTCGCAGCGGACTGCTCACCTGGCTTCGGTAGTGCGCACGGTGCGGTTCAGTGCGTCGCCAACTCCACTTTCCGGCGCTCGGACTCGGGGACACCGCCGCCGCGGGACAGGTTGATCCGGACCTCGTGCAGCGTGCCGGTGAAGGAGAACTTTCCGCTACGCGCGATCTCCTCTGTTACCGGGCTTCCCCTGTCCACGCCGATATCGAGTTGCTCGTTCATGGAGAAGATCGCCCGGGCGGTGCGTTCGATATGTTCCTCCGCGGCCTTCACACCATCGACGAACAGTGTCACCGTGGCGCCCTTCCCGATTCCGCCGCCGTCGTAATCGAAGTGCAGTGCCACCTCGCTCTTCCCTGCCGGGAGTCGTTGTGGCGCACGCACAAAGGTGTGTTCGCGGCCGCAGAAGTTGTAGCAGAACACCGGTTTCGCGTCGAGCACATACAGTGCGAAGCCGCCGAATCGTCCCCCGATCCCGGCCAGCATGCCTTCGCACGGCGAACCGTCGTTGTCGATCTGTGCGGTGAGCCTGAACGATCGGTTGAAGAACGACGGTGCTGCTTTCTCCACCAGGCCTTGCATATGTGGATACAGGGTGATGCTCGTGCGGCCCTCGAACGGGTGCGGGGGGCGGTTCCCCCGGGTGTGCCGGCCGGCGGTGCGGTCGTCGAGCGGGAGCACCTGATACTTGGCGGCCTCGACGAGGAAGAGCTGTTTCAGCCGGGCCAGGATCTCCGGGTGCTCGGCCGCGAGATCGCGGGCCTGGGACCAGTCGGTCCGCGTGTCGTACAGTTCCCACCGGTCCTCGTCGAGATCGGGGAGTTCCACGCCCGCGGTCGCCATGAGCCATGGCGCGCGGTGCGCGGTGACCGCCGTCCAGCCTTCGTGATAGATGCCGCGGTTGCCGAAGATCTCGAAGTACTGGGTGGTGTGCCTGTCCTCGGCAGCGGCATCGTTGAAGGTGTAGTTCATCGCCACACCTTCCATGGGCATCTGGGCGACGCCGTCCACGGTGTGCGGCGCGGGTACTCCGGCTGCCTCGAGAATGGTGGGCGTGAGATCGACGCAGTGGTGCCATTGATGCCGTAGCTCGCCGCGTTCGGCGATACCGGCGGGCCACCGCACGATCAACCCGTTGCGGGTGCCGCCGTAGTGTGACGCGACCTGCTTGGCCCACTGGTAGGGCGTATCGAGTGCCAGTGCCCACGCCGCCGGATAGTGCGGATAGCTCGTCGGAGTGCCCAGTTCGTCGAAACGGTCGAGGATGTCCGCGGTTGTGCTCTCGTACCCGTTGAGACCCGCAAGATAGTTGAACGACCCTTCCATACCGCCTTCGGCCGACGCACCGTTGTCACCGAGCATGTACAGCACCAGAGTGTTGTCGAGCGCGCCCAGTTCCTCGATCCGGTCGACGAGCCTGCCCACCTGGTCGTCGGTGTGTTCGAGGAAGGCCGCGTACAGTTCCATCAGTCGCGCGGAAGCCTTCCGCTGATTCTCGTCCAGCGAATCCCAGTGGGGAAGTCCCGGCGCCCACGGTGCCAGCAGCGTATCCTCCGGTACGACACCCAGGCGCTTCTGCCGTTCCAGCGTGATCTCACGTTGCCGGTCCCAGCCGTGATCGAATTCGCTCCGGTATTTGCCGAGGTACTCGTCGGGCACCTGCAGCGGGGCGTGGCAGGCGCCGAACGGTAGATAGCAGAACCAGGGTTTGCCGGCGTCCACCGCGTGCACGCCCTCGATCCACGCGGCCGCGCGATCCACCAGATCCTCGGAGAGGTGGTATCCGTCCTCGGCGCTGCGAGGTGGTTCGACGACGGTGAAATCCTCGTAGAGGACGGGATTGAACTGGTCGGATTCGGCGCCGAGGAATCCGTAGAACTTGTCGAAGCCTTCCCGGCACGGCCATCGGTCGAACGGCCCCACCGGCGTGATCTCCCAGGCGGGTGTCTGGTGCATTTTGCCGAACGCGCCCGTCGCATACCCGTTGCCCTGCAGAATCCGTGCCACGGTCGCCGCCGACGCGGGCCGGGTGCCGTTGTATCCCGGTGCAGCACTGGCCATTTCGGATATCACCCCCATCCCTACGGAGTGGTGATTGCGGCCGGTGAGCATTGCGGCGCGGGTCGGGGAACACAATGCGGTCGTATGAAATCTCGTGTACCCGAGCCCCTCTTGCGCGAGCCGCTCCGCCGTCGGGGTCCGGCAGGGGCCGCCGAAGGCGGATGCGGCACCGAACCCGACATCGTCGATCATGATCACCAGGATGTTCGGCGCTCCCTGTGGGGGACGGACCGGGGCACCGCGGTGGAAGGGGCGGCTCTGGCTGCGGTAGTCGACGGCAGAGGCCGGTTGCGGGGTATGGGTGACGATCGGCAGCGAATGGCGGTCCATAGGTGAATTCCCTTTCGTTCTGATGCCGGGGTAGTGGGTGGTTCGGTGACGGTGGTCAGACACGCTCGCCGTGGCGAACCACCGCGGTTTCCGCCGATGTCCGCAGTCCGCCGGTCGCCGGCGCGCGGCCGTGCTTCATGGACAGGGCGATCGCTATGCCGACGGCGCCGACGAGCGCGGCGGAACCGAATCCGTAACCGAAAGCCGAATCCGCGTACATCACGGACCGGCCGCCGGAACCCGGATCGCCGAGGTGGCCGGCCATGACGGCGCCCGTGACCGTGACGGAAATCGCGGATGTCAACTGCATTCCGACACCGGCGATCGTGGAACCCACACCGCTTTGTTCGGAGGGGAGGGCTTCCTGCACCAGGTTCGCGTTGGACGAGTGCAGGAACCCGACCGCGACGCCGGCGAGCGCACTGATCAGCACGACCTGCGTCAGCGAGGTCGGCATTCCGGCGCCGAGGAACATGACGAGTACGAACAGCGCACCGGAAGCGAGCAGTACTTGGCGCGGACCGAATTTCCGGGCACAGTAGCCGCCGAGCGGGCCGGCGAGCATCGCGCACAGCCCGAGGGCGCAGGTCCACAGTGCATACGTGGTGGCGGTCAGACCTGCCCCGTAAGAGATGCCGGGGATCCCTGCCGGAGTCTGCAGCAGCGTGGGCATCATCAGGGCATGCGCGTTCATCATGTATCCGACGCAGGCGACCGCCAGAACGGTAGGCCCGAATCGTCGACCGAACAGGATGGTGAAATCGATGAGCGGGTGGGTCGCGGTGCGCTGGCGCGCGACGAACAACACCAGCATGAGCACACCCGACACCAGTAGCCCCAGGGTCGTTGTGGACGACCAGCCCCACGCCGATCCCTTGCTCACCCCGATCAGCAGGACGGCTACGCCGGGCCCGAGCAGCGCGGTGCCGAGGTAGTCGACCGGACGGTCGGCGCGCACCGGGCTTTCCGGTACCACCGCGGCGTACAGCGGGATCAATGCGGCGACGTAGATCGCCAGGAACCAGAACACCGACCGGAATCCGAAGCCGTCGATCAGCCAGCCTGCGATGAACGGTCCGGCGACAGCCGACATCCCGATCCCTGTCGCGACCACACCCAGCGCGATCGGCACGAAATCGCGCGGCATGATGTCGCGCACGAGGCTGTAGGACAGCGCCACGATGCCCACCAGTGCCCCCTGCGCCGCGCGCCCGACGAGCATGAGCACGAATGTCGGTGCCATAGCACTGATGAGGCAGCCCAGTGCGAACACGACGGTCAGTGCCATGATGACGCGCTTCTTGCCGGCCTTGTCCGCGAGTTTTCCGATCAGCGGCATGAGGGTCGCGCCCGCGAGAGTGACGATGGAGATGACCCACGCCACGTCGAGGGTCTCGAATTCCTCGGCGATATGCGGCACCGCCGGGTACACCATCAGAATTTCGAAGGTGGCTATTTCCGAGAAGAGGATGATGACGGCGAGGATGGCGAACAGTCGCGGTTTCGATGCACCGGCGGCCGGTGGGGGTATTTCGTGCACCAGGGGTGTCCTTTGTTCGGATGGGCAGAGGACCGAGGAAGGCCGGTGGCTCGCGGCGGGAGGTCGGCGCGCGCAGGAAGAGGTTCGGATGCCGGAGTCGGCTCCGAGAATGTCGAAGTATGACGGTAATCACGGATTTGCGGATTCCGCCTATCGGGTCCCGCTCAGCGGGACCTATCTCTCGGAGGTATCCGCAGGGGCCGAGTTGACTCGAAAGTGATTGCCCGGCAGGTCTTCCAGAGATTTAAGACAGTGTCTTGACGAGGGTTGTTCCGGTCGCCTATCGTGGCCACATGTCGTCGGCAGTCGATTCACGTCAAGCCCTCCTCGAGGCAGCCGAACAGCTCTATGCCGCGCACGGGCTCGAGGGGGTGTCGATGCGAGATATCGCGGCCGCCGCGGGGCATCGCAACAACTCGGCTGTGCAATACCACTTCGGAAGCCGGGAAGGGCTTCTGATGGCGATCTTCCGATTTCGGATGCGCACCATCAACGAGGTCCGGCGTGCATATCTCGACAATGTCGTACAGGCCGGTCGGGAAGGTGACGTCCGTGCTCTTGTCGAGGCCGAGATCCGGCCCCTTACAGAGTTTCTCGCGGAAACTCCGGACGGAAGTTACTATGCACGGTTCCTTGCCCGTGTCTCTCCGTCCGTGGATTTCACCCTGCCCGAACTCAGTGAGGTCCAGGACGCCGGCCGCGAGATCGTCCAACGGCTCATCGACGCACTGGGCCATCTACCACGGCGGGTGGCTCTCACCCGGATCGACCTGATGTTCAACATGACCATCTCGGCGCTCGCCCTCGTCGAACAGCGCCGAGCCGAAGGACTTCCTCAACTCTCGAGCTTCGACGACACCGTCGACCACCTGATCGATATGGCTGTGGGCGCGCTGCTCGCAGACCGGACAGGAGCGCCATGACCAGCACGATATCGTCCCGCACCGTGGTAATCGGTGATCACACAATCGAATTCGGCCCCAGGCTGCTCCGTCGCACGGTCGGCGGCAACGAGACCGAGCCGTACACGACGCTGCATCTCGACCCGATGACTCCGTATATCGGCGCCACCGTCAGCGGGGTCGATCTCCGCGATCCGCAGGCGGAGCAGATCGAGGAGCTACGCCGCGCGCTGCTGGAATGGAAAGTGCTGTTCTTCCGCGACCAGGACATCACCCCGGCACAGCATCGAGACTTCGCCGAGCACTGGGGCACACTGGAAGTGCATCCGTTCCTCGCCCAAGGCGACGTGCCGGAAGTGGTGCATTTCGAACGCAGCCAGGACGATCCCGGAACCGAGAACATCTGGCACGTCGATGTCACCTGGCAGCAGCGCCCGCCGCTGGGTTCGGTTCTGCGGGCACTCGAGGTCCCACCGGCCGGCGGTGACACCTTGTGGGCGGATATGGGCAATGCCTACGACTGCCTCTCCGATGAAATCAAAAGCCGGATCGACACACTGACCGCCGTGCACGATTTCGTCCCGTCGTTCGGCCGCGGAATGTCTCCCGATCGGCTCGAGCAGATGAAGGAGACCTATCCACCGGTCCATCACCCGATTGTCCGGGTTCATCCGGAGACGGGACGCAAGACGTTGTTCGTGAACAGTTTGTTCACCACGCATATCCCGGATCTCGATCCGGTGGAAGGGCAGCAGCTGCTGCGTCACCTGTTCGATCAGGTGAAGGTTCCGGATTTCCAGTGCCGGTTCCGCTGGGCACCGAATTCCATTGCTTTCTGGGACAACCGGGCGACCCAGCATTATGCGGCCAGCGATTACTTCCCTCATCGGCGAGTCATGGAGCGAGTCGCCATCACCGGCGACGTGCCGCGCTGACCGATGAATTCTGCGACGAAGCCGAGCTCCCCGCCGAAAAATATGCAGTGGATACCCGGCGGCACTTTCTGGATGGGATCCGAGGAATTCTATCCCGAGGAGCGGCCGGTCCATCAGGAACGTGTCGACGGTTTCTTCATGGACACCCATCCCGTGACGATCGTCGAATTCCGCAGATTCATCAAGAGCACCGGTTATCTCACGACTGCGGAAACCGCTCCCCGGGCGGAAGATTACCCCGATGCCGACCCGGCGCTGCTCGTGCCCGGCTCCCTCGTATTCACTCCACCACCCGGGCCGGTACCACTCGACGACTACCGCAGGTGGTGGATGTGGAAACCCGGGGCCGACTGGCGCCATCCGGAAGGCCCGGACAGTGATCTGGCCGGTCGCGAGCGCCATCCGGTCACCCATATCTCGTATTTCGATGCGCTCGCTTATGCGCGCTGGGCGGGCAAAGACCTTCCTACAGAGGCGGAATGGGAATTCGCGGCACGAGGAGGGCTCGATCGTGCCCGGTTCGTCTGGGGTGATGAATTCACTCCGCGTGGCCGGCACCAGGCGAACACGTGGCAAGGAAACTTTCCCTGGGAAAATACGGCCGAGGACGGGTTCACCGGAACGTCGCCTGTGGGGTCCTTCCGGGCCAACGGGTACGGACTGGTGGATATGGCCGGCAACGTGTGGGAGTGGACCAGCGACCTCTTCACCGGCAGTCACGGAGTGGACGATCGCGCCACCGCCCCCGCGCACGGGTGTTGTAGCCCGTCCGATCCGCGTGCCGCCGGGCGAGAGGAGTCGATACCGTATCCGCGGCGAGTCATCAAGGGCGGATCGCACCTGTGCGCACCCAACTACTGTCTTCGGTATCGGCCGGCTGCGCGGCAGGGCGAAAGTATCGAAACCTCGACCGCACATATCGGATTCCGGTGTGTTGTCCGTCCGTAACGCCCTGCTCCCGGCCGGGGCGCTATCCGGTGCCGGCGGGTAAACGGATTTCGAAGCGGCAGCCGACTTCCCGATTGGCGGCGGTGATCGCGCCGCTGTGCGCCTGCACCAGCCCCGCCGCGATCGCCAGGCCCATACCGCTTCCTGCGGGCACACCGTCGTCCGCCACGGGGGAGCGGGTCGCGGTGCCGCGGTAGGCGACCTCGAAGATTCGTGGCAGATCGGCGTAAGCGATACCCGGACCCGAATCGTCGACCCGGGTCCAGATCTGGCCGTTATCGCGCCCGGCGGTGATCACGACCTTCCCGCCGGGTGGTGTATGCGCGATGGCGTTGGACACCAGGTTGGCCAGCACCCGGCTCAAAGCGTGATCGTCGGCCGCGACAGGTAGCGGCGCCGAGGGCTGTTCGGCGGTGAAAGCTATCCCTGCCCGGTCGGCCGTCGCGCGGTGGGCGGCATAGGTCTCGTCGATGAGTTCGCGCAGGTCGAGGGGTTCGAGGTCGAGATGCAGGCCGCCGGCGGAGATCTTCGACATTTCGAACAGGTCGTCGACCATCCGGGACAGCCGCCGGGTTTCCCGGTCGATCTGCCCGGCGTAGCGGGCGATATCGGCGGGATCGGCGACGACGCCGTCGATGAGCGCCTCGGTCATGGCCCGGATACCGGCCAGCGGGGTGCGCAGATCATGGCTCACCCACGCCACCAGCTCGCGGCGGGACTGTTCTGCGGCGCGTTCCTGTTCACGGATCTGCTTTTCCCACACCGTTTTACGGGCCTGCTCGCGACCCAGCAGGACAGCCGCGGGCACCGTGACGGCCGCGACGAGCAGCAACACCAGGGAGGTGCGCCGGAACTCGGCGGTGAACATCAAACCGCTCACCCCGGTGATCCCGGCCAGGGTCGCCAAGGTCGGGATGAGCACCAGTACCGCCATACTCGCGGTGAGCGAGCGGTCACGCAGCGCGCGCAGCGCCAGCGCACCGAAGAGCACCACCGGCAGGGAACACGCCAGCGTGAACCCGATGATCTGGAGCAGATTCTCAGGCATCCGACGGCTCCCCGGTGATCTCCGAGCGGCCCCAGGCATAACCGCGACCCCAGACGGTATCGATCCGGTGCCGGGAACCCAGCTTGGCGCGTAACCGCTTGATATGCACGGTGACCGTCGACAGATCCCCGAAATCCCACCCCCACACCTGTTCCAGCAGGCTCTCCCGGCTGTACACCCGGCCCGGATTGCGCAGCAGGAACACCAGCAGGTCGAACTCTCGCGGGGTGAGAGTGAGCGCGATGTCGTCGATGAACACCAGTTGGGCGGAGAGGTTCACCGTGATGGGGCCGTCGTGCAGGATCTGCCGATCGGGGGCCGGTACCGGCCGGGAGCTGCGGCGTAGGACCGAGGCGACACGCAGCGCGAGTTCGCGGGGGCTGAACGGTTTGGTGACATAGTCGTCGGCGCCGGCTTCCAGGCCGAGTACCCGATCGTCCTCGTCACCGAGCGCGGTGAGCAGGATGATCGGCAGATCCGGACGCCGCCCGGCGCGCACCGCACGGCACAGGTCGATCCCGCTGGGCTCCGGCATCATCACATCCAGGACCGCGAGTTCCACGTCGTCAGGTGTGCCGGTGCGGGCGAGCACGGCGTGCGCGGCGCGGCCGTCACCGGTTTCCACGACGGTGCGGCCGTCGCGTTCCAGATAGCGGCGCACCACCTCCCGCACCACCGGGTCGTCATCGGCCACCAGTATGCACATCGGATCGCCCTCACCAATTCGTGAACAGTAGATGGACCAGCAGCAGCGCCCCCGCGGCCTGCACCGCCAGCCAGGGACGGGCCCGCGCGTACGGAAGGTAGGCCGTAGCGACGAGCAGCCATATATCGAACGGTAACCAGATCCGCTCGGTTTCGGCCTTGCTGAGGCCACTGATATCGGCGGCGGCGATCGCGCACACCGCCCCGGTAACCAGCAGTGCCGCGGGTTCGAGTGTGCGCAACCGGGCGAGAGCCCGGGGCAGCCCCGCCGCGGTCGCCAGGCCCACCGCACACACGGTCGCCGCAAGATTGCCCCACCACCAGTACCCGTATGGACGATCCGTCGCGATGCCCTGGTAATACCGTTCGACCACCAGGTGATAGCCGTCGAACCACCAGAACCCCGCCGCGGTGAACGCGGCCACCACGAGCAGCGCGCCGAATACCGCGGGCAGCAGCGGACGTGCGGTGCGGGCCGCCACCAGCACCGCCACCGCCACGAAACCCATCAGCACCAGCCCGTAGTTCAGATAGATCCCGAAACCGAACAGGATTCCCGCCCCGATGGCGGCGAGCACCGGTTCCCATCGCCGGGCGCGATTCGCGCTCGGGACTTCCCTCGCCGCCTTTTCATGACGCCGCGCCCCGCGGTCGCGGGGGCCACGACTCGGTACGTCCGGCCCCGGCGATGTGCCGGTGTCGTCTACCCCGAGCGTCTGTGCCGACGTGCCGGTGTTGCCCGGTCCGTGTCTCTGCGCTCCGGAACCGATCGTGCTGCCGTGCTTCGTCGCGCCGCAACCGCGGGGCTTCACCACCGAACGACGCCCGGCGCGGGCGGCGACGGCGAGCAGTGCGACCGCCCACGCCGTCACCCCGGCGAACAACGCGTCGGCGGAGACCGCGATCCAGATCACCGCGGGAGCGAGTGCGAGGAACGGCAGCACGGCACGGGCCCGGTCTTCGCTGCCCAGGGCGCGTAAAGCCACCGCCACCGCGATCGGTGCGCTGCAGCCGATGAACACGCAGACGATCCCCGCCCAGGTCGGTCCGCCCACTCCGAGACGGTCGAGCAGGACGAAGAACAACAGCGCCCCCGGTGGATGACCCGAAACATGGGTGGTCCAGGAATCGGGCTGCCCGTCCAGGATCCGGCCGGCGAAGGTGTCGAGCATCAGCGGGATATCGGTGACCCCCGGCACCTCGGCCAGGTATTCGTGGCCGTCGGCGAGCCGCGCGGTGAATCCACGTTCCCAGCCGTCCACCATGGCCAGCGCGAACGCCCAGGCGAGCGCGGTCGCATACCCGGCGCCGAGCAGCGGGCGCCAGCGCAGCCGCCGGGCCAGTGCGGGGCCGCGCAGCACCACGATCGCGGCCAGTGCGAGGGCCGGCAGGGTTCCCCAGCCGATATGCGGCGACCACCAGCCGAAGATCGGCGCGGCCCCGGCGAAAAGCCGTTCCCGCCAGGGTTCGCTCGCCATGTGCGGAACGACGAAGGCCGTGAGGACCAGCAACGCTGCGGCTCCCGCGCCGAGCAGCTCCCCGCGCACCCGGCGGCGGGGCGCGGTGGTATCGATCGGATCCGGCACAGAGGCCACCCTAGGCCCGGCCATCGCCGGTCACACCGGATCGACCTGGTGGACCGATACGACGTCATCGTTTTGTCACAGGTTTCGAGCCGATTCCGGCCTAGCGTGGCAACCATGGCGACTGAGGACAGCGCACCGGCCGGCGTCACCGTCGTGATCCCGTGCCGCAACGAAGCCGAAGCGTTGCCGGGCGTGCTGACCGCGGTCCCGGCCGGCTACCACACGATCGTGGTCGACAACGGCTCGACCGACACCACTGCGGCCGTCGCGACCGAGCACGGCGCGCGGGTCGTCACCGAAACGCGGCCCGGGTACGGTGCCGCCGTACAAGCCGGTATCGCCGCCGCCGGTACGGAAATCGTGGCGGTTCTCGACGGGGACGGGTCGATGGACCCCGGCGAGCTGCCCGGACTGGTGGCGGCTGTTCGCGCGGGCGCCGATCTCGCGGTCGGCCGGCGGCGGGCCGTCACCCGAGGAGCCTGGCCGTGGCACACCCGGCTCGGCAACGGTGTCGTCGCCGGACGGCTCCGCCGGCGCTACGGGCTGCCCGTGCACGATATCGGCGCGATGCGAGTCGCGCGGCGGGGCGGGCTGGATGCGTTGGGACATCTGCACGACCGATTCGGATACCCCCTCGAGCTGCTGGTCCGGGCGGCCGGGGCCGGCTGGGTCATCCGCGAGATGGATATCAGTTACCGCCCCCGGACCGGCGGTGAATCGAAGATCTCCGGGTCGGCCCTGGGATCGCTACGCGCGACCCGCGACTTCCTGGCGGTGCTGCGATGAGCACCCCGGGACCACGCGGGAGGGAACTCCGAGCCCGAGCCGGGTTCGAGGCCGGGGCGGGGGTTGATGCCGGGACACGGAAGGAGTTCGGAACAGAGGAGGGGCCCGGGGCCGGCGCAGGGACTGAGCCCGAGGTCGAGGCCGGCACGGGAGCTGAGCCCGGCACGGGAGCTGAGCCCGGGGCTGAGGCGAGGACAGGGGCTGAGCCCGGGGCTGGAGCGGGCGCAGCGAACGCGGCCCGTCGGATGCCGGTCGATAGGCCCTCCGGAAACGGGCGAGTCGCGGCCGGCCACGAGGCTGGGTGGGAACAGCATGCGCCGGCGAAATCCCCGGGGGGATCCGGTGTGCCGATTCCCGTAACAGTGCTGGTTGTCGCCAAGGCGCCCGTCCCCGGATTCGCCAAAACCAGATTGTGCCCCCCGTTGACATCGGTACAGGCGGCACGGCTCGCGGCCGCCGCGCTGCTGGACACCCTCGACGCGGTGCGCGCCTGCCCGGCCGCCAACCGGACGGTGGCGTTCACCGGTGAGCTCGCAGTAGCCGACTGCGCCGAGGAAATCCGCGGCTCGCTCGCCGATTTCGAGGTCATGCCCCAGCGGGGAACCGGATTCGGGGTACGTCTGGCGAACGCGCACGCCGACGCTGCCCGCGCCGGGCTACCGGTCCTGCAGATCGGAATGGACACCCCGCAGGTAAGTCCGGGCTTGCTGACCGCTGCCGCATGCTGCCTCGCCGAGGGAGCCGAGGCACTCCTCGGCCCGGCCGGTGACGGCGGCTGGTGGGCACTGGGACTTTCCGATCCTCGGGCCGCGCGGCTGCTCGCCGACGTACCGATGTCCACCGACCGGACCGGCGCGGTGACGCGGAAGACGTTGCAGGCCACCGGTTACCGGGTGGGAACGCTGCCGCAACTCGACGATGTCGATCACTATGTCGACGCTCTGCGGGTCGCCGCCGACTGTCACGGCCGGTTCGCCACGGAGGTGCGCGCGCAGCGCGGCGGCCGGGGGGGTCGATGATAGGGAGCGGCGATTGCCTGGGGGGGGGGGGGGGGTTTTGTAAGGGTCGTCTTTTGTCTGGTTTTTGTGTTTGGGGCCGGCGGGGGTGGGGGCCCCGCTGCTGTCGCGGCTACTACGCGGACTGATCCCCGATG
>NZ_JARWNW010000296.1 GCF_029868325.1 Nocardia carnea | reverse complement strand
GGCGTGGTATCCGGGCCGGGGGGTGGGGCGGGGGTTCGGGGGGGGGGGGGTGGTTTTTGTTTCCCGGGGGGCGGTAGGGGGGCGTTGGGGGGGGGGTTTTGGGGGGGGGTTTTTTTGGGGTGGGCCCCCCCTCGCTTGCATCGTTGGTTTTTCCGGTACTACCCCCCAATCCTCGCGGTCCCGCACCACCGGCCCCGGGGGCCCCGGCCCCCCCCCGGACCCCGAGGGCCAGCGTACTCAGCCCGCCGTACCGCGGCACGAGCCGGACCGAACCGAATTCCGCGGCTGCCCGCGCATCCGGTTCCGTGCACGTAACCTGGGATTATGGCTAAGGAAATCGACCGGGTCCGGGCGCGTTCGGCCTGGGCCACGGTCAAGGAGAGTCCGGTGATCACCGCCATTGCGGTGGCGCCGATCGTGGTGGTGTTCGGATTGGTCTGGTGGCTGATCGGCGGCTGGGCGGCATTCCTGCTGCTGGTGCTGCTGGGCGCCGGCGCTGTCTTCGGCGGTAAACTCCTGCGCTGAGCAGCCGCGATGGCTCAGCGGGGGATATGGAAGGCGGCCAGATCGCCTGTGCCCGCCGCTACCTGATCCCAGGGCCGGTCGAAGCGCAGTACGGCCAGGGCCGAGGTGGGAAACTTACGGCTGATCCGCAGTGCGTCGCCGGTATCGTGGTCGGCCGCCAGATCCCACGCGGTCCACGGCATACCTGGTGCATGCCCGATTACCAGCAGGGTGGACAGTGCCGGATCGGTCAGCTGGACGAGTTCGATCAGCTGGTCGGCTTCTGCCCCGTAGATCCCGGCATCGAATTCCACCGGCGCGGTGATCGCGGTCGCGGTGAGGGTTTCCCGGGTGCGGGTCGCAGTCGAGCAGCGGACCGCCGAAATGGGTGGCTGGGTGGCGCGCAGCCAGTCCCCGGCCAGTGCGGCTTCGCGTCGGCCGCGCGGGGCCAGCGGGCGTTCGTGGTCGTCGATTCCGGGCGGGTACGCCGACTTCCCGTGCCGCATCAAGATCAGAGTCCGGGTCATGTGACCACCGTAAGCACCCTCCGTGCGGAGAGGGACAACACACTCGAGGCAAACTGAAAGCGGCGTCACAATGGAGGTGGGCCGGTGACCCCGGTCCGCACCCCGATTGTTTCGCCCTGCCCACCGTGACCCGGAAGGCACCAGCCCGCACATAAGTCTCGAGGATCTGCACAAATATGGCCTACGTAATCACGCAGCGTTGTTGTAACGATGCCAGCTGCGTTTCCGAGTGCCCGGTCGACTGCATCCGCCCGACTCCGGACCAGCCGGAATTCGCCACGACCGAAATGCTCTACATCGACCCCGACACCTGCATCGACTGCGGTGCCTGTGTCGACGCGTGCCCGGTGGAGGCCATCTTCTCCGAGGACGATCTCAGCGCGTCGCTGGCCCGCTACCGGGATATCAATGCCGCCTGGTTCGAGCGGCACCCCCTGGAATCCAATCTGGATCCGATCGCCACGCCCGTGCGTCCGCCCAAGGAACTCGGGACGTTGCGGGTCGCGATCGTCGGTGCCGGTCCGGCGGCCGCCTATGCCGCCGACGAACTGCTCCGCCGCTGCGATGTCCAGGTGGAGATGTTCGACCGCCTGCCCACGCCGTGGGGCCTGGTCCGCGCCGGAGTGGCCCCGGACCATCCCGGTACCAAAACGGTGGCCGGGATGTTCGAATCGGCGTTCCGCCGCGACACCCTGCAGTACTACCTGAATGTCGAGGTCGGCGAGCACATCAGTCACGAGGAATTGCTGGCCCACCATCACGCGGTTCTCTACGCGGTGGGTGCCTCCTCCGATCGGCGGATGGGCGTCCCGGGGGAGGAGCTGCCCGGCAGCCATTCGGCCACCGAATTCGTGGCCTGGTACAACGGCCATCCCGACTACGCCGACCGGACCTTCGACCTGTCCGGGGAACGGGCGATCATCGTCGGAAACGGCAATGTCGCGCTCGATGTGGCGCGCGTGCTCACCGTGCACCCCGACGAACTCGCCAAAACCGATATCGCCGACCACGCCCTCGCCGCGCTGCGCACCAGCAATATCCGCGAAGTCGTGGTGCTGGGCCGGCGCGGACCGTTGCAGGCCGCCTACACCTCGCCGGAATTCCTGGCGCTCGCGCACCTGTCCGGAGTCGATGTGGTCATCGATCCGGCCGATCTGAAACTCGACCCCGCTTCACAGGCGGTGCTCGACGATCCCGAAGTCGAACCGTCGCTGCGGCTGAAGTACACGCTGGCCGAGGAATACGCCGGGAAACCGCCCACCGAGGGCAACAAGCGGATTGTGTTCAAATACCTGGCCTCGCCCACCGCGGTACTCGGAACCGACCACGTCGAAGGGCTCGAGTACGCGCACAACGAGCTGGTCGACGTGGACGGTGTGCTCAACGCCCGCGCCACCGACAGCACCGGCAGCTATGACGCCTCCCTCGTGCTGCGCTCGATCGGCTACCGCGGTGAACCGGTACCGGACCTGCCGTTCGACGAGAAGCGTGCCGTGGTGCCCAACGAGCACGGCCGGGTCACCGGACCCGACGGCACCCCGCTGAGCGGCGTGTACGTCAGCGGCTGGATCAAGCGCGGTCCCCGCGGCGTCATCGGTTCGAACCGTATCGATTCCGAGGAAACGGTCGAGGCCCTCATCGCGGACTTCATGTCCGGCAAACTGGCCGCGCCCACCGGCGACCGCGACGCCCTGCGGGCCCTGGTGCAGCAACGCCGGCCGGATATGGTGGATCGCGCCGGTTGGAAGGCCATCGATCAGGCCGAACGCGGTGCCGGGAAGGAAGCGGGCCGCCCGCGGGTCAAGTTCACCACCCACACCGAGCTCCTCCAGGCCGCCAAAGGCAGCGACTGAATCCGGTGTGACCGGCGCCAGTGGATCGAGTGATTCCTGAGCGCCGTGCCGCGGGCCCCGGTACTCGCCGTATCCGGGGTCCGCGCACAACCTGTTCGTCGCCCCTCGGGGCCGGTAGCAGGTATGTGTGTCCGGGCTGGTCACCATGTCCGGTGAGCTTCGGCCGTGCCCCGGCAGCGCCCTACGCCGTGGCACTGGAAAATCGACCCAGTGCGGCTATCGTCCGCGCACTGAGGCAACGGCCATCGCCCCCGGTCGTCCGACTTTCCATGAGACTGTCGAAGTTCCACCCGCGGACCCCGACGCAACCAGCGGCGGCGCCGAGTTCAGCGAGGCCCTGCAAGGTGTTGGCCCGGGGGGTGGGTAATGAGACAGGAGAATAATCGGGGGGCCCGCGAGATCAATGCCGAAGGTGTGCACCTCGCGGGGCTGGCGGGGTTGAACGCCGCGGCCCGCCCCCAGGAGTCCACCGGCAGTATCTGGCATTCGATCGTCGAGGTCGCCGACGAACTC
>NZ_JARWNW010000295.1 GCF_029868325.1 Nocardia carnea | reverse complement strand
ACCGGCGAGATCGCCGTGGTCACCGGCGCCAGCAAGGGGTCCATCGCCGCGGCGGTGGCCGGGTGCCTGCTCGGCGGCGGCGCGACCGTGATCGTCACGACCTCCCGTCTCGACGACCACCGCCTCATTCGACCCTTCGTTGCCACTACGTGACCTACCAGGGAGCCGAACGGTGAATTACACGAATGCAATTCGCCTCCAGCGATTTACCGAGGTCGGCGAAATGCCTTATCTCACCGAGTTCTCGATCGGACCCCGCCTGGCTCTCGGGGGGCCCAAACCCGGCCCCGCTCTGGGGGGCGCCAACAATTCAGTACTGGTAGAAGCCGGCGCCTGTTTTCTTGCCGAGCAGACCGGCCTCCACCATGCGCATCAGCAGCGGCGGGGCCGAGTAGAGCGGTTCCTTGAATTCGCCGTACATCGAATCGGCGATGGATTTGACCGTATCGAGGCCGACGAGGTCGGTGAGCGCCAGCGGCCCCATGGGGTGGGCGCAACCGAGCACCATCGCCTTGTCGACGTCTTCCTTGGTGGCGAACCCGGACTCGACCATCCGGATGGCGGACAGCAGATACGGCACCAGCAGGGCATTTACCACGAAACCGGAACGGTCGGAGGATCGCACGACCTCTTTGCCGAGGATTTCGGCGGCGAATTTCTCGGCGCGCTCGGACACGGCGGCGCTGGTTTTCAGCGTGGTCACCAGCTCGACCAGCGGCAGCACCGGCACGGGGTTGAAGAAGTGCATGCCCACGACCCGTTCGGGTGTGTTGGTCGCGACGGCGATCTTCATGATCGGAATGGAGGAGGTGTTGGAGGCCAGCACCGCGTTCGGGTCGGTGACCACCTTGTCCAGTTCGGCGAAGATCGAGGTCTTGACCTTCTCGTCTTCCAGGACTGCCTCCACCACCAGCTGGCGGTCGGCGAAATCACCAAGGTCCGAGGTGAACCGCAGCCGCCAGGCCGTCTGCTCACGCTCACGTTCGGTGATCTTGCCGCTGCTCACGCCACGGTCCAGCGACCGCAGGATGCGTGAACGGCCGGCGGCGGCGAGCTCACGGGTCTGCTCGTACACCAGCACATCGACATGAGCGCGGGCGCACACCTCCGCGATGCCGGCGCCCATCTGTCCGGCGCCGATGACACCGACACGCTGAATCTTTTCGCTCACGGTCCGCTCCTGATCAGTTTGTGGTGGGTCGGTGGGAACGAAGGTGTTGCTCTGGTGTGAGCGGAGCCTTCGATTCGAAGTTCGTGGTGTGTGAAGTCTGTCGTACTTCACGGTAGAGGCACCGAAGCCCCCTCGCCGGGCTGTTGCGAGGGGGCGGCGGGTACACCCCTACCGAGGTAGTGGTTGCCGGTATCCGTAACGAATACCATCTGCGGCCCGGTGGACCACGGAGCTGGGCCGTACCGAACCCGACGCAACCAGCGGCGGTGCCGAGTTCAGCGAGGCCCTGAAAGGTTTCGGCCCGGCCCCCCGGGTTTGAGGGGGGGGGAGGAAGGAGAGCCGCCCCCCGGGCGGGGCCCGCGGGGCCCAACCCCCGCCGCGCGTCAGCGCGGCCTAATGAAACTGCCCCTCTTCGGTGGAGCCCTTCAGCGCGGCCGTCGAGGTGTTGGGGTCGACGGTGGTGGCGATGGTGTCGAAGTAGCCGGCACCGACCTCACGCTGGTGCTTGATGGCGGTGAAGCCACGCTCGGCGGCGGCGGCGAACTCGCGTTCCTGCAGGTCGACGAAGGCGGTCATACCCTCGCGGGCGTAGCCGTGGGCCAGGTCGAACATGCCGTAGTTGAGCGAGTGGAAGCCCGCCAGGGTGATGAACTGGAACTTGAAGCCCATGGCGCCCAGCTCACGCTGGAACTTCGCGATGGTGGAATCGTCCAGGTGCGCCTTCCAGTTGAAGGACGGCGAGCAGTTGTAGGCCAGCAGCTGGTCCGGGAACTCGCTGCGGACGGCTTCGGCGAACTTCCGGGCGACCTCGAGGTCCGGCACGCCGGTTTCCATCCAGATGAGGTCGGCGAAGGGGGCGTAGGCCTTGGCGCGGGCGATGCAGGGCTCGATGCCGTTCTTCACGCCGAAGAAGCCTTCGGCCGTGCGGGTGCCGTCGAGAAATTCGCGGTCGCGCTCGTCGACGTCCGAGGTGATCAGGGTGGCGGCCTCGGCGTCGGTGCGGGCGATGATCACCGAGGGCACCTGGGCGACGTCGGCGGCCAGCCGCGCGGAGGTCAGGGTGCGGATGTGCTGCTGGGTGGGGATCAGCACCTTGCCACCGAGGTGGCCGCACTTCTTCTCCGAGGCCAGCTGGTCTTCCCAGTGCACACCGGCGGCGCCGGCGGCGATCATGGCCTTCTGCAGTTCGTAGGCGTTGAGCGCGCCACCGAAGCCGGCTTCGGCGTCGGCGACGATCGGGGCCAGCCAGTTTTCGACCGAAGTGTCGCCCTCGACCTTGGCGATTTCGTCGGCGCGCAGCAGCGCGTTGTTGATGCGGCGGACCACATTGGGCACCGAGTTGGCCGGGTAGAGGCTCTGGTCCGGGTAGGTGTGCCCGGAGAGGTTCGCGTCACCGGCGACCTGCCAGCCCGACAGGTAGACGGCCTTCAGACCGGCGCGGATCTGCTGCACCGCCTGGTTACCGGTGAGAGCGCCCAGCGAGTTGATGTAGTCCTCGTTGTTCACCAGGTCCCAGAGGATCTCGGAGCCACGCCGCGCGAGGGTGTGCTCTTCGACGACGGTGCCCTGCAGCTTCGACACCTGCTCGGCGGTGTAGTTGCGGGTGACGCCCTTCCAGCGGGGGTTGGTGTCCCAATCCTTCTGGATTTCCTCAGGGGTCTTCGGGGTGCCGGTGGTCGACATCTTCGACTCCACTTCCTTGGTCGGTCGGTCCGTCGGCCCGCGTCGACGGTGCGTTTCCGCACCGCACTGCTGGATCGACGATTTGCAGGCTTGCAATGCCCAGCGGGGGTACTTGCACACCATGGCACACGATCAAAACGTCGTCTACCTGTTGCTTCTGTGAATCTGAGCTAGGATCGACCACAAGATTGTTAAGTCTGCAAAAGTAGCCAGCACATTGCCCCCGCGAAATCTACTGGCGAGTAGTGCTGACATGGGGTTTTAGCGTAACGCCCGTACTGTTAGCCGAAGTACCTATCCCAGCCGCACCCACCAACCCCGGGCACCCGCTGTGAGGACGTTCATAACTGATGGCGCCCGCCAGCAGTCCCGGCGGACCCGGGGCGAGCAGTACTCCTAGCGGCCCGGCTTCAACGGCGCCGAGTTCAGCGAGGCCCTCACAGGGTTCGGCCCGTCCATGCGTTCAGCCCGCGAGACAATGCGGCGCAGCCGCGAGTATCGCGGGC
>NZ_JARWNW010000294.1 GCF_029868325.1 Nocardia carnea | reverse complement strand
TTCTTCGTAGCCGTCCCAGGCCACGAAGGTCGGGGACAACAGCATGAACGGGCGTCGCTGCTTCTCGGCGAGGGCGCGGGCGGCGTAGGGCCGGGTCAGGCAGCTGCCCAGCCAGCCCTCGCCGTGGCGGCCGATACAGCGGAACGCCGCACGTGCGCGGCCACAGCGCCAGATATAGGGGGGTCGGGCGGGTCGTGGCGGTGGGTTTGTTCCCCGCCCGCGTCGGGGGGGGGGGCACCGCCCTTCCCAGCCCGGGGCGTGGGCCGGCGCCGCGGGTGGCGGCGAGGACCTCGAGTTCACCGATAGCGTGCGGTCCGGCGCCGGAGCGGTGGCTTATCGCGAGATGGCGCAGTTGCGGGACGGCCGGGCACAGCAGCCGGTCCCGCACGCGCGGTGCCGTCCCCTCGAACGCTTCGGGTAACACCTCGGCCAGCCGGGCCGCGTAGTCGTGCCCGCGATGGCCGTCGATCGACAGGAGTATCCGGATATCGCTGTCCACGAGCTGGCGGGTCAGCTCACTCGTGGTGGCGAAGGTGGAGAAAGGCACCACCACGGCCCCGATCCGGGCGGCGGCGAACGCGGCGATCACGAAATCCGCCCCGTTCGGGTACAGCACTCCGATATGCGTGCCCTTACCGGCACCCACTGCGATCAGCCCGCGGGCGAGCCGGGCGGAACGGGCTTGCGCTTCGGCGTAGCCCAGGCGCTCGTGGTCACAGATCAGCAGCGGGTGACGGCCACGGACGCTCGCCTGCCGGTGCAGCAGTGGGGCGAGGGTGTCGTTATCGGCCGGCACGGTCGCTCCCGTCGAGGTCGACCTGCCGGTGTCGGGTGGTTTCGGCGTATCCGCTAGCCGTGTGTCCGGCCTGGTTGTGCCCGGAGAAAGCATGATCGGCGACCACGGGGCCGGTGGGGTCAGCGGTCTTGTGGTCGGCCGGGCCGGCGGACCTGTGCTCGCTCGGCTTCGTGGCTTCGTGCTCGGTGCGGCCGACGGTTCCAGGTTCGGCGGGGTCAGCGGTCTCGTGTCCGGTGACATCGGCCGGCGTGGTGGGGCCGGAGGGCGCGTGCCCGGTCGAGTGGGTGGGCGCGTCGGCCACCGCGGGAGCGGTCGCGTCGCCGCTCGGGTGAACCTGTGCGTGGCGCGACGCGGCGATTTCGAAATGACTGCGCACCGCGCGGAGATCGGGCTTGCCCGAGGGAGTGCGGGGAATCGACTCCACCACAACCAGTTCGGTCGGAATTTCGTAGCGCGCCAGCCGAGTCTGCAGGAAGGTGGTCAACGCGCCGGGCGAGGCGTCCGCATCGGGGTGCAGTTCGACCATCGCCACCGGGGTCTCACCGAGCCGTGGGTCGGCCCGGCCGATCACCGCGGCACCGCGCACCGCCGGATGGCTTTCCAGGGCACCCCGCACATCGTCGGGCATGATCTTGAAACCGCCGCGGATGATCGCCTGGTCCGCGCGGCCCAGGATCCACAGGAAGCCGTCGGCGTCGATCCGCGCCAGATCGGTGGTGCGGGCCCAGTCCGCTCCCGGTCCGAGCTGTCCCGGGATCACCTCGAGCAACCCGGCCTCGCCGGCGCCGAGCACCGCCCCGTGTTCGTCGACCACCCGCAGCCGGGCGCCGCCCGTTGCCCGGCCCACACTGCCCCGCTTCGCCGTCCAGTACTGTTCGTGATCGGGCAGCGTCCAGCCGGCCACCCCACCGCCGAATTCGGTGGCGGCGTAGGAGGTCAGCACCGGGATGCCGAATTTCTCGTAGAAGGCGTCGGCGTCCTCGGCCGACAGCGGTGCCGTTCCGGAGGTGACGACGCGGATTCCGGCGAGGTCCTCGCGGCGCAGTTCCGAATGCAGCACCATCCGCAACGCCGCCGGTACCAGCGAGACCGCGCCCGGCCGGTGCGCGCGCACCGCACGCACCCAGGATTTCAGCTCGAACCGGGGCAGCAGGACGAACGGCCGGGCCTCGGTGACGCACTGCAGCACCCGGAAGACACCGCCGATATGCACCAATGGTGCGTTGACCACGGCGACCCCTTTTCGGGGTCGTGCCGGGGCGTCGGCCGCTGCCGGATCGGTCCCCATGACGCTGCGCGCCAGCATGTCGTAGCTGATATCCACCCGTTTCGGCGGTCCGGTGGTGCCGCTGGTCAACATGCGGACAGCCACTCCCGGCCGCGCCGCTTCGTTGTTCTGCGTGGTCGCCGTATTCCGGACCTCCGGCAGCGCGTCCGGACCCGGGATCGAGACGACCGTGGTCTCCGGTGCCGGTACCACCAGCGCATCGAGGTCGCCGGGCGTGCCGATGAGCAGCGGCAGCCGGAGTGCGGCGATATCGTCGCGGGTCCGGTCGTCCCCACGCGACGGGTTGATCACCACCACCGTATCGCCGGCGAGCAGGACCGCCAGGATCGCGGCCACGTGCTCGGGCCGGTTCCGCAGGAGAATCCCGACCGGACGCGGCCCCTGGTCCGATTCGATGATCGACCCGATGCGCTGGGTGAGCCCGCCGATCCGTCCCCACGAATACCAGTGCTCGTCGAATTCCAGTGCGGGTGAATCCGGTTGCAATGCCAGGACATGGGCTACCCGCCGGCTCAGCGGGTGGGAGTGTAGTGCGGTATCGGTCATCAGCGGATCCTCGGTTCGGTCGCGGTGGGCGAGGAGGCGGCCAGTTCGGATTTGCCGATCGGATTGCCGAGCCGGGTGTAGATGAGTCCGTGGTCGAGCGCCGCCCGGTAGGGCTTGTCGAGCGATTCCCAGATCGCTTTGACCGTGCCCTGGGTAGCGGTGGGGGGTTTGGCCGCGATGGTGGCCGCGATGCTGTGGGCGCGGGCCCACAGGTGTTCGCGGGTGACGACCTCCGACACCAGCCCGATCCGCAGCGCGGTCGGTGCCGAGACCCGTTCGTCATTGCCCATCAGCGCCATCCGCAATGTCTCCCCGAGCCCGATCCGACGCATCAGCCCGACCGGTTCCAGCGCCGACACCAGGCCGGCGGAAATATGCGAGTCGAAGAAGGTCGCCTCGTCCGAGCAGATCACCACATCGGATTCGTTGACGAAGTAGAACGCCCCCGCGGTGCACATTCCGTGCACCGCGCACACCACCGGCTTCCACATCTTCTGCCATTTGGGGCTGAGCAATTCGCCGGGATCCTCGTGATGCCAGACACTGGCCGGTTGCCCGTAATCCGATTTGACGTCGAGGCCGGCGCTGAATGCCCGGTCGCCTGCCGCGCGAACGACGACGGCGTTGACCGAGTCATCGAGTTTGATCGTGTGCCACGCGCGCTGGACTTCCTCACACATCGTCCGGTTGAACGCGTTCAGGCGCTCGGGCCGATTCAGGGTGAGGGTCGCGACGCGGTCGGTCGGGTCGACTTCGAGCAGAATCGTTTCGAACTCGCCGCTGTAGTCGCGCGGTGGCGCGTCGGCCGCCGGACCGGTGCCTGGGACGTCAGATGCCTCGGTCCGATCGCCGGATGGGCCGTGCTCGGAGGCCCCGGCTTCCCGGGCCGCGGCGCTCATCGGAAAGGCTCCGAGGAAACGATATAAGACACTGCTGACTCCCTGTTGGTGTGATCTGAGTCGGAAATCCCGGCTTCGGCTGCTGGGAAGGGCTAACGGCATTGCCAATCGGGTGTGCGCTTCTCGATGAATGCTTTGGGCCCCTCGAGTGCGTCCTCGGTGCGGGTGACGCGTTCCCGGAACGATTCGGCGAGCATTTCGGCTTCGTGCAGCGGGACGTTCAAACCTTTGACGATCGCCAAGCGCGTCCCCCGGACAGCCAGCGGCGCATTGGAGTTGACGATGGCGGCGATCTCCTGGGCACGTTCGAGCAGCCGATCGTGCTCCACGACCTCGGTGACCATCCCCAGCTCGTAGGCGCGCTGGGCGCTCATCCGCTCGTGTTTACCCATCAGCGCCATTCGCAGCGCGACCGTGCGCGGCAGCACCCGGGCCAGACGCACGACCTCACGCCCGGCGACCAGGCCGATACTGACGTGCGGGTCGAAGAAACTCGCCCGGTCCGAGGCGATGACGATATCGCCCGTGGTCACCCAGTCCAGCCCGGCGCCGCAGCAGACGCCGTTGACCGCGGTGAGCACCGGTTTGGTCATTGTCCGGAACGGGGGCGTGCCCTCCTGGGGCGCCTCCCACTGTTCGTAGGTGGACAGGTACGGCCGTTCGTTGATCACCTTGCCGTCGCCGGGGATGGCCTTGACGTCCGCGCCGGTGCAGAACGCGCGGCCCGCGCCGGTGACGATGAGCGACCACACCTTGTCGTCGTTCTCGGCCTCGTCGTAGGCGCAGCGCAGCTCGGTGATCATATGCGGGCTGAGCGCGTTGAGCGCGTCGGGCCGATTCAGCGTGATGGTGGCCGTGTGTCCGTCGACGGTGTAGTCGATGGTGTCGAACGGCATGGTTCCCTCCTGGGCGGACGGGGGACTGGGATGCATACTGATACAGATACAGTAGACAATACCGTTGATCTTCTGCCAAGGTTTGTGCAGACCTATCGGCGACGAAAGCAAGGTTTCGATGGCCGCGAACGACCTATCCGACCCCGACGGCGCGGGCGCCACCCCGGCGTCCCTGCGCTTCGGCGAACAACCGCTCGCTCAGACGGTGGCCGCGGCCGGTGCGCTGCGCCGGATCGCCGGATTGCTGATGTCCCTGGAGCAGCCCCACCCGGCGGTCGACACCATGATCGGAAACCTCGAGCGGTGGGAGCGGGAACTGGCCGTCACGGCACCGCCGGACCCCGCGCCCCGGGTCGGACCGGAGGCAAGCGATACCCAGCGCGTCTACCTGGACCACGCCTTCGATATCGGCGCCTACAACCCCTGCTTTCCCGAGTATCGTTTCGATTTGCTCGGCTCCGAACGTGCTGCCGGCCGGATCGCCTTTCCCTTGGTGCACGAGGGGCCGCCCGGTCTTGTGCACGGCGGCTTCCTCGGCGTGTTCTTCGACGCGGTGGTCCAGCACCATAGCTGCGCTGTCGGCGTCACCGGGAAAACCCGTTCGATGAACATCACCTACCGCCGGCCGACCCCGCTGCTGGTGGAGTTGCGTTTCGAGATCGATCGTGCCGTGGGCGAGTCCGGAATCCGATCGACGGCCCGCCTGCTGCGCGAGGACACACTGCTGTGCACGGCAGAGATAGCGACCGTCGCGGCCGCCGCGGCGAAACTGACCGGTACTCGCTTCGGCCGCCGCCGCGTGCCCGACTGATCTGCGGCACGGTTCCGCACCTGTGAGAGAAGAGGACCTCTGATGACCGACTCCAGCGCCGCAGACGGCCGAGTGCACTACGACGTGGACCCTGGTGGCCGGATTGTCACCATCACACTCGACAATCCCGCGCGGCGCAATTCCTACAACGCCGCCATGCGCGACGAACTGGCCCGCCACCTCGACCGCGCGGCCGAAGACGACGACATCACCGTTGTCCTGTTGCGCGGCACCGAGGGCGTATTCAGCACCGGCGCCGATATGAACAACGCCTACGGCTGGTACGGCGACCGCCCGAGCGCCGACGGCAAGCCGGCGAAAAGCCGGCCGAGCCAGCGCCGCCGGCTGACCGTGGACCGGAAATCATTCGGCTTCTACCACAACCTCATGGGCTACCCGAAGGTCACCGTGGGCGAGATCAGCGGTTACGCGCTGGGCGGCGGTTTCGAAATGGCGTTGATGACCGATATCTCGGTGATCGCCCGCGACACCCGGATCGGCATGCCGGCCACCCGCTTCCTCGGCCCGGCGCTGGGCAGCCTGCACCTGTTCTTCCACCGGCTCGGCCCGGTGCTCGCCCGGCGGATGCTGCTGACCGGCGATATCCTCTCGGCCGGCGAGGTCGAACACCTCGGGGTGTTCACCGAGACCTGCGATCCGGCCGCCGCCACCGCCCGTGCCCGCTACTGGGCCGAGAAAGCGGCGAAAATGCCCGCCGACGGCGTGGTCATCGCGAAAGAGGCATTCCGCCTGGTCGAACAGAGCCAGGCGTACCAGGGCGAAGAGGTCGCCAGCTACCTCTTCCACGCCTTCGGCACGAATTTGCAGTTCGCCCCGGGCGAGTTCAACTTCGTGAAAACCCGCGCCGAACACGGCACCCGCGAGGCCTTCCGGCTGCGGGACGAGCACTTCCACGTCCCGGAACCAGAGATCTCCTGAGGCACCCGCACACCAGGGGTGGGTCTGGAGAGTCCACAGTGCGGATCCGGCCGCGGATGTCGGTGACCCATGGCAGTGTCGGCCCTATGACTGCTTCAGCTGGTGACGACGCCCGGGTTCATCATCGTGGACTGTGTTTTCCGGCCGCGACCGTCGAACCGGGGGCGTCGTGAACACCATGACCGGCGGCCTCGGGTGGATGTACGGCAGGGATCTGCCGTTGCTCAGCATCACCTTCGCGCGTCAGATCAACGCCCGGGAGTTGCTGCAGCGGATGGGTGTCGACCAGAACACCGTGGCAGTGCGCGAGCAGGACCATTTCCACCACGAGTTGGGCGGTCTTCTCTACGCACCCGATGGATATGTGGTCAGCGCAGGGCATTACGGAAGCTGGGCCTGGGTGTGGGAGCACGGTAGCTGGAAAGGCCTGGAGGATCGAGGACTGGTGCTGCGCGCCTCGATCGGCACCGCGGCATTGGCGCTGAACGCCAACGAGAAACCGGGAGTGGTGTTCCGGTACGCCGAGGACGGCCGCCTCATCACCGGACTCGACACCATGGCCGCCCTCGACCCAGCCGACCGGACAGGCAGCGACCCGCATCGCTTCGACACCGAGATGCAGGCCCTCGGCGCCCGACTCGACGGATACGACTACGGTCCCTTGGGATCCCTCGGAGTCTTCTACAGGCTTGCCGAGAGTCTCGGCGTCGGGTTGCCTCTGGACGACCTCAACGAACGTCCCGTCCTCAGCGGACGGCTCCTGCCCTCGGCCTCGCAGTAGCTGCCGAGTCACTCGATACCCGCGCCGCTGTTCCGGAGGGCGGCCGATCAGTCGGATGTACCGGCGAGTTCGGCGGAGGATGTCGCGGCGAAGTCGATCTGCCGGCGGGCGTTGGACAGCGTGGTCACCACACAGGTGCCGACCGGGCCGTGGCGGTCGTAGAGAGTTGCGGTGCCGATCGAGATACCGTCCGAGGCGATGGTGTTCTCGGCGCGCAGGCCTTGTTCGTACCCGACCGGCAGCCGCGACAGGGTGAGTGTCACATCGGCATTGATATAGCCCGCACCCGCGGAACCCCAGTGGCAGAGGTGGTTGACGGAATCGCCCAGGATCGCGGCCCGCTGAAAAGCCGTGATCGGTTCCCCGGCCACCAGCGGCGGCAAGCTCTGCCAGGCGGCTTTGCGCTCGGCGTTCTGGTGGTCGGCGAACTCGGCGCTCCACTCACCATCGCCGCTTTTGAACAGCGGCGGCGACCCCTCCGGCGACATGCACCCCGCCGGAGGCATCGGCAGGTCCGCGTCCGGACTCCACACCGTGCCCGCCGGCTCCTCGCCGGTCGTGAGGAAGACCGCTGAGGCGCGCACCCGCGGCTGGCCCTGCTGCAGCAGGGCGGCATCGGCAACCGCGATCCGCGACCCCCGCCGGATCACCGTGCTGCGTATCACGAAGTCCGCGTTGTCGACCGGCTGATACAGGTCCACGGTCAGCCGTGCCGGGACGAACCCCGGCGGGCAGTGGGTTTCGAGTTCGCGGGCCAGTAGCCCGCAGATCCCGGTCCCACTGAGTTTGTTCGGCGTCCATGGACTGACCGCCAGTGCCTTCGGCACGAGCCGGCCGCCCTGCCGTTCAAAGAAGCTCAACACCTGTTCGATGCCCCCTCGGAGACGTTTCACCCGTTCGAAGTGCAACACGTTACAGCGCTCGGGACGGACATGGCGGTGATCGGCGTCCCTGAGCGGTGGTGCGGTCGGACTATCGCCGCGGTAGCCGCTGTGGGGAGAATGCTTCGGGATCGGCCTCGATCCGGACGATGACGACCGATCGTGTATCACCTGTATTGGCACAGGCACGGAGGACTGCTCATCTTGCCTCGGCCGAGGAACAGAAATGTGCATGTCCTGCCTGGGCGATCCTATATGCTCCGACTGCGGCGGCAGCGGTTCGATTCCGTTGTGAGGCAGGATGTCAGCCGAGA
Source organism: Nocardia carnea (assembly GCF_029868325.1). Taxonomy (GTDB): domain Bacteria; phylum Actinomycetota; class Actinomycetes; order Mycobacteriales; family Mycobacteriaceae; genus Nocardia; species Nocardia carnea_C. Next base: position 1,749 of record NZ_JARWNW010000294.1, on the reverse strand, counting down.
TATGGCTTCGACCTTTGTTCGGAGTGGTGCCGTAGCCGGAGCCGCATCGTTTCGTGCACCGGGAGTGTTTGGAGCTGGGCTGGAGTCAGGAACGCGACTTCGGTCGATTCCGCGCTGACCGTGATGGCGCCGCCGGTGACCCGCCCGTAAAGAGTGATGTTGAATTCTTGCCTGACCTCGCCGTCCGCGTAGGCGATCACATGGTCAGGGTCGGTGTAAATACCTAGGAGGCCGGTTATTTCGATATCGAGGCCGGTTTCTTCTTTCGTTTCCCGGATCACGCACTGTTCCAGTGTTTCGCCGATCTCCATTGTTCCGCCGGGAAGCGACCAGTTTCCCGAGTCGCTGCGGCGTTGCATCAGAACCGCGCCGTTGTCGTCGACTATCAGGGCCGAGCCTCCGGGAACCAGGCTATTCGCCTCGGGCGCATCCGAGTCGCGGTAGTAGTCACGCCGTGATGCCATCGGAGCCTACCTCTTGCAGGTACGGGGTCACTGCCTCCCCAGATCTGTTCGGTTGGTCTTCGAACGAGGCGAACATACCGTGGGGAGACAGTTTGCGCAGATGCAGCGCTGGGTGCTGGTAGCCACGGGCCCGGACGAGGTATGGGGTCACGATCATCTGGTCATCGAATCTGAATACCGAGTTGTACAGGTGCGTGGTGTGCAATCCGATCCGGCATCCCGGTGCTGTGGCGAGGGGGCCGAGCATGCTCAGCGCGTTCCGGATGCGTCCGGGTAGCGTCCCCTGCATCTGTTCGAGCGCATCGCGTTCCGCGACGTGCGGACAATCCGGATCGGCGAACGCGAGTCGGACGGTGGCACCGTTGCGGCATTTGCCGGCGATCAGGTCCCGCGCTGAGGTCCGGCCGAGTTTGCGGCCGCAGGGTGGACTCGGATTCGTGCAGTACACGGGCAACGTCGGCCCTGGTCCGCTTGTGCGGCACCCGCCCGGCCAGCCACCGATTCACGGTCTTGGCGTCGACGCCGACCGCGGCGGCGAGTGTGGCCGAATCCATCTGTGCCCGAAGCATTGCCGATTCGAGGCGCTGGCTCATGCCCGAACCATACCGGGACATTCAGATGGTTTGAAGTGTCCGAGGAAACGTCCCGGACGTAGTTCAGGTGTCTGTCCAGCGTCCATACGTTGATTCGCGACCCCCGTGGTGTGTGTCGGCGCCGCGCCACGGGGAGTCTGCCAACGATGTGAACCGAAGGGGAGACGATGCGGCCGACCGCGTTCGGATGGGTGGATGACGTTGTGAGTACCGCGCCCGAGTGGGACCGGGCGCAGGTTCGGCGATTGGCCGAGCGTCTCGGCTACCGAATCATCTGGCCCGATGTGCGTTCGGTGCTCTCGGTCGTGGACCAGGTGCGGAACGCTGGGGTCGACGCGGTGATACTGCCCGCGCCGGATCACCTCGGTGCGCTCGAACTGAACCGGGTGATGGATGTGGCCGACGTGGAGACGGTCCTGCCGCGGTTGTCGTTCGCGCGGTGGTACGCGGCTGGGACTGCGCGGTGACAATGCTCGGCTTGGCGGTGGCGGTCGGGCTGCCGGTCGCAGTGATCGTGTGGTCGGTGTTCTGGCCGGTGAACCGCCGGTAGCGCAGCCACAATAGCCTCCCGACGCCGGCACTGTCCTGCCGCATCAAGGAGGCTCTCCGACGATGACAGTGCCTCGGCTGCGACGGGTATCAGGCCGGTCAACTCGGGCCCTTCGCAAACTGCGGCTCCTGGTCAGCGCTCG
>NZ_JARWNW010000293.1 GCF_029868325.1 Nocardia carnea | reverse complement strand
GGCCCATCCGCCAGATCCCCCGCAGGTCCTTGCGGGCGGTATCGACGATATCCACTCGGCTGTCGGGGTCATCGATCCAATCCACCGGGTTCTGCGTGTGGGCACACTAGTTCGCGGTGGTATTAATGTTATCTCCGGCCGCCCGGGTGCTATACTCCCCCGGGGCCGGCCGCAATCCGGCGGTCCGCCCGCCGGCAGCTTTCGTGAACCAGCAAGGACGGTATGAACGTGACGGCATCAGCGGATCCGGCGGACGGCGCCCCCGAAGCGGCAGCCCTGCCCCCCATCGACCCCCGGCAGTTCCGCAATACCATCGGGCAGTTCTGCACCGGTATCACGGTGATCACCACGTTCACCGACGACAACACCCCGGTCGGTTTCGCCTGCCAGTCCTTCGCGTCGCTGTCCCTCGACCCGCCGCTGGTTCTGTTCTGCCCGACCAAGGGCTCACGTTCCTGGGCCGCGATCGAGGCCAACGGCCGGTTCTGCGCCAACGTCCTGGCCGAGGAACAGCAACCGGTCTGCGCGAAATTCGGGTCCCGCGAACCGGACAAGTTCGCCGGAACCGATTGGCACACCTCTGAACTCGGTCTCCCCCGGCTCGACCACTCGCTGGCCACCATCGAATGCGAGGTGGATCGCGTGGTGGACGGCGGCGATCACTACATCGTCATCGGCCGGGTCCTGGCGATGACCGAAACCGCTGCGACGGCGAACGGCCGCCCGCTGCTGTTCTACCGCGGCCAGTACACCGCCATAGAACCGGAGAAGACCACCCCGGCCCCCTGGCGCGCCGACCTGGACGATTTCCTCACCACCACCACCCTGGACACCTGGCTCTAGTTCCGGCGGCCGATCCACTGCACGGCCGACCGGTGGCGGCAGCGCAATAAAAGTCGCTGTCGCGGCGCAGAAGCGTCAGCCCGCGGAGTCCGGCGGCTGTCGCGACCATTGGGTCGGCCGTGCCCGCGCTGCGGAACACTTCACAGCAGCGTGTATCACGAGCCCTCGCTGCGTTCGGCCGCGGACAGCAAGGTTGCTGCCGCGGCGCGCGCCTGCTGGGCCGCACGCGGTCCGTCGCCCTGCACGGCGGCCGTGGCCATGGCGCCGTTGGCGAGAATCATCAACTGGTCGGCCAAGTCTGCCGGAAATGAGCATTCGGCGACGAGTTCGGCCAGATAGTCGCGCATCGCTAGTTTGTGCCGGCGGGCGATGCGGCCGATATCGTCGGAAGTACCGCCCAGTTCCCCGACGGTATTGATGAACAGGCAGCCCCGGAACGCGGGGTCGGCGAACCATTCGAGCAGGTAGTCGAATACGGCCAGGATCCGCTCGCGCGGTGTTTCGGCCCGTGCCTGCACATAGTCGGCGATCGCCGTGCGTACATCGCGGTCACGCTGCTCCAGTACCGCACACACCAGCGCGGATTTGGACGGGAAAAGCCGGTAGAGCCGTTTCAGCGGCACGTTCGCGGCATCGCGGATCCTGTCCATCCCGACTGCCTGCACCCCGCGATCGTTGAACAGGCGATCGGCCGCCGCCAGCACCTGCGCCGCTTCGGTTTCCGCCGGCATCACGACCTCCTTGCGCTGAGAACCTTCGTTCTCCTACACTACAGTTGCCCGCGAGAACGACCGTTCTCACGCCGGCTCCGAAGGAGACAACAATGAGTTCCGGAACCGCCACCAAGACCGCAGTACTCGTGATGAGCGACCCGAACGGTGGTGACGAAGCACTCGGCCGCATGTTCAACGCCCTCGCCGCCGCCTACGACTTCGACCAGGCCGGCGGCGAGGTCCGGGTGCAGTTCCAGGGTGCGGGCACCCGCTGGCCGGAGCTGCTGGAATCACCGGAGCACCCCGCCTACGACGTCTACCAGGCGGTGCGGCATACGATCGCCGGTATCTCCTGTGGGTGCAGCGATCTCTTCGGTGGCGGGGACGGCGCCCGTGCCGCCGGGCTCGAACTGATCAAGGACAACCCCCTGCCGGGGACATCCGGGGTGGCCAGCCTGCGCCTGCTCACCGACAGCGGATATTCGATCCTGACGTTCTGACCATGGAGCATTTCTTCGCGCTCACATTCGGAGCGGAGGAGCAGGCGCACCAGCGCCGCAAAGGCTCATACGACCGCTACGAACACACGCGTTCCGCCGCCCCCCCGCCCCCCCGCCGGGGGGCGGGGGGAGCCGCGGTGGGGCCGCGGGGCGGCCCCCCCACCGGTTGGGGGGGGTGGGGGGGGGGATAACAAACCCGGAAACCCCCCCCCAAAAGCCGCGGACAGGGGGGTGGGGGCCAGAAATCATAGGGTTAAACGGGCGTAGGGGCGGGTACCGGGAC
>NZ_JARWNW010000292.1 GCF_029868325.1 Nocardia carnea | reverse complement strand
GCACCCGGCTGTCCGGGGAAACCCGCAGCACATCGGCCGTCGCCTGGGCGCCGTTCCCGTCGGGAGCTGCATATCCATCAGCACCACCCGCGGCCGCACCGCGGCGGCCCGCCGGACCGCGGCCGCGGGGGGCGCCGGGGGGGGCCCCCCCCCCCCCCCCGCCCCCCCGCGGGGACGGGCCCCCCCCCCGCCCCGCCCGCCCCACCCTACCCGGTGTTGATGTTATCGGCCCCCCTTTGCGCCCCCCCCGGCGGGGGGGCCCGCCCCCCCGGGGCCCCCGGGCCCCGGGAGGTGCGGGAAGAGCGGAACGGTGCAGTAGATGATCGAGGATCCATTGGGCACACGTGACCGAGCAACGCCACTGCGCGTCCTGAGCCGCAGCGACCTGGCCGATGTGCCGGTGGCCCCGGCCGAGGTGGTCCGCGCCGTGGAGGAGGCCTATATCGCGTTGGCCGCGGGAGATTCGGACAACCCACGCAAACTCAGCGTCGCCAACCCGGACGGCTGGTCGGTGGCCTACGCCATGCTGGGCCGCGACGGCCGGCGCCGGGTGGTCGCGATGAAATCGTCGTACAAATTCGATCCCGGCCACGACCGGACCACCAAGCGCTACTTCACGACCATCACGCTCTACGACGACACCACGGGCGCCCCCATCGCCATGATGGACTGCGCCCGCGTCGGCGCCCTGCGCACCCCGGCGGTGTCCGCGCTGCTCGTGCGGGAAACACTGAGCCGGGACGCCGATTCGGTACTGCTGATCGGGACCGGCACCCAGGGCCGCAACGCGCTGCCGCATCTGCTGGCCGCCAATCCGCAACTGCGCAAACTGATGCTGTTCGGCACCCATCCCGAGGGCATCGAAGCGGTCCACCGGCAGCTCGCCGAGTATGCGCCGCATGCACTGCTGGAAACGGTGGACGACCCCTACGCAGCGGCGCGGACAGCGGATGTCGTACTGGCCACGGCCGGGCCGGGTACCGAGGTCGCGATCGAATCCGAGCATCTGAAACCGGGGGCCGTGGTGGTGCTGGTGGGTTACGGTCTCGCCCCCTCCACGCTGAGCGATGCCGACCGGGTGATCGCCACCAGCGCCGAGCAGATGGCCTTGACCGGCACCGATATGGCCGACGAGAACGGTGTGCTACGCCCGGTGGACGCCGAACTACCGCAGATCCTGAGCCGGCGCGCGGTCGCCCGCCGCCGCGCCGACGAACGGATCTTCGTCTACAACAGCGGTCTGGTGCTGACCGATATCGCGGTGGCCCACGCGCTGGCCGAACGCGCCATCGCCGAGGGACGCGGCACGGAGGTCGCGCTATGGGATTGACTGGAGCCGATGCCCCCGCGGGAGCCGGCCCCGGTTCCCGCGGGGAGCACGCCGGCACGGTGGCCGCAACGCTGCCCGCGCACCGTGATCCCTGGGAAGAGCAGGTGCTCGCGGATCCGCACCTGCTGGCGGATATCGCGTTCGCGGTCGGCGGGCCCTTCCATATGATGTATCCGGCCCGGGTGGTGGAGAACATCCGAGGCTTCCAGCAGGTTTTCGCCGCCGCCGGCGTTTCCGGGGCGATCTTCTACGGGAAGAAGGCGAACAAGGCGGCGTGCGTCACCCGGGCCTGCGCGACCGCGGGGGCCGGAGTCGACGTATCCAGTACCGGCGAACTCGTCGCTGCACTGGCGCAGGGTGTCCGCGGTGCGGATCTGCTGGTCACCGGGCCCGAAAAGGCCGATGAATTGCATTGGCTCGCCGCCCGGCACGGATGTCTGGTCGCCGTGGACAGCGTGTGCGAGTTGAAACGTCTTTCCGCCCTTGATATTCCGGTACGAGTATTGCTGCGGGTACTGCCGGCGGCTTCGGCCAGCCGGTTCGGAATGTCGGCGGACGAACTCGACCAGGCAATCGCCGCGGCGGCCGAATACCCGTCGATCACCCTGCAGGGCTTCAGTTTCCATCTGTCCGGATACGATCCGATACCCCGTGCCGAATTGGCAGTTCAATTGCTGGATCGTATTCACGCGGCCCGCGCACAGGGCCATCCGGCCACCACCATTTCCGTCGGCGGTGGATTCGGGGTGGACTACGTACCCGCCGAACACTGGGCCGCTTTCCGCGACGAAGCCAACCGCCGGTGGTTCCATTCCGGAAAAGCGTTCGAATCGTATTATCCGTATTCCTTTCCCGAAGCCGGCCCGGCCATGCTGGCCGCGATTCTGCAACGCGACGACCTGGCCCGGCGGCTCCGGCAGACCGGCACCACCCTGGCGGTCGAACCGGGCCGGGCATTGCTCGACCGGGCGGGCAGCACCGTGTTCGGCGTCCAGGGTCACAAGACGCGCCACGAGCACGGGCAGCCGTATCGGGTACTGACGGTGGACGGTTCCAGCCTGAGCCTGTCCGAACAATGGTTCGACAGCGAATACCTGCCCGATCCGGTGCTCTGGCCCACCACTGCCGGAACACCCACACCCACCGTCGTCGGTGCCGCCACCTGCCTCGAATCGGACATGCTCAGCTGGCGGCGGATCCCGCTGCCGCGTGCCGCGGAAACCGGTGACCTGCTGATCTACCCGAATACCGCCGGATATCAGATGGATTCCAACGAATCCCCCTTCCACGAATTACCCATTCCCCCGAAGGTGGTGCTTTCGCAGGCGCCGGGCGGCCGGTTCCGCTGGGCTCTCGATCGACCCTGACAGCCCCTTCCCATCCTGACGGTGAGGCCGCCGGCCCAGGCCGCTTCGCACCGACCGCTATCGACGCCCAGGAGTTCTGCCATGCCCCTCGTCACCCGCGTGACGGACCTGATCGGCCGCACCCCGCTCTTCGAATTGGCGACCACCCCCTCCGGTAGCCGCCTGCTGCTCAAACTCGAACAATTCAATCCGACGGGTGCCGCCAAGATACGGATGGCGCGGGAAATGGTGCTGGATGCGGAACGCCGGGGTTTTCTCGGCACGGGCGGGCATATCATCGAATCCACGTCCGGAAATACCGGGCTCGGCCTGGCGGTGGTGGCCGCCGAACGCGGCTACCGTTTCACCGCGGTGGTCGATCATCACGCGAGCAGGGACAAATTGCGGGCCATGCGGGCCATGGGTGCCGATCTGGTCTTCGTCGCCGACGACGGTGACGACACCTTGGCCACCTCCGCCCGCGAAGATCACGCCGAGGCCATGGCGGCCGGGCTACCCGACGCGTATTTCACCGAACAGCACAACAACGATGCCAACGCGGTGGGCTATTACGCAGTGGCCGAGGAATTACTGGACGAGGTGGACCGGGTGGATATCCTGCTGTCCGCGGTCGGCACCGGGGGTTCCTTATTCGGTACGGCGACCCGATTACGGCAGTTGGGCTGTGTACCGCGCGTCATCGGTGTGGAACCGGTCGGTTCGATCGCGTTCGGCGGCCCCGGCGGCCCTTACTGGCAGTCCGGCACCGGCACCCCGCCCGGCGCCACCATCGGCACCGCCGTCGACTACGACCTGCTCGACGAGGGAGTCAAGGTCTCGGATCGGGACGCCTTCGCCACCTGCCGCGCGGTATCCCGGCAGCTCGGACTGATGCTGGGCGGTTCGGCGGGTGGCTCCGTCTATGCGGGGCTGACCAGGCTCGACGAGTTCCCGGCCGGTTCCACCGTGGTCACCATCGTGTGCGACGGCGGCGAAAAATACCTCGATACGGTATTCGACGACGACTGGATGGCCGGACACGATCTGCTCGACACCGCCGCCGAACGCGAGGTGCACGCCCTGTTGACCCGTTATGCTCCCGCGGGCCGTGGTAAACAGCCGGTGGACGCGACCGTACTCGGCGATTCCGGCACCGGTGATTCCGCTACCGCACGGCTGGACGAGCACACCCACGACGAGCACGACGATACGGAGGATTCGGACACCATGGTGCGGGCCCGGTGATCAGCACACCACTCTCGCGATATCGCCCCGACAGCCGCCGGGCGGGCGGCCCCGGCCTCCGGCGGTTCGCCGCCCCGGATTTCCGGCGGCTCGCCGCCCTGGCCACGCCGATCGCCCTGACCCAGCTCGCGCAGGTCGCGGTTTCCACCACCAATATCGCCCTGATGGGCAGTCTCGGTGTGCAGGCTGTGGCGGCCGGTGGGCTGGCGCTGGTGCTGTTCAACCAGATCCGGACCATGTGCGTCGGGTTGATCACCGGCAGCGGTAACCAGATCGCCGCGGCCGTGGGCGCCGCCGGGAAACGGGGCACCGATCCCGACCCGGAGATCCGCGATGTGGTGCGGTCGAGTTTCCTGATCGCGACGGCCGCCGGATTACTCGGCGGCGCGATCCTCATCGGCCTGGGCTGGTCGCTGCAATGGCTGGGCCAGGACGCCGGTGTACTCGAGCAGGCCCGGCCGCTGATGGTCGCCTTGGCTCCCGGGCTGCTGCCGTGCCTGTGGTTCCAGGTGCTGCGCCAGTACACCGTCGGTATGCAGCGCCCACAGGCCCTGTTGTTCGTGACCCTCGGTTCCATCGCGGTCAACCTGGTGCTGGCGCTGAGTTTGATCCACGGCTGGGCCGGGCTGCCCGCCCTGGGCCTGACCGGTGTGGGTGTCGCGAGCTCACTGGTCTTCCTGCTCATGTTCGTGGCCTTCTGGGCCATGGTGCGCCGGGACCCGCAACTGGGCCGTACCCTGCCGCTGCGCCCGTGGCCGGTGCGCCCGGCGACCGTAGGCGCCGAACTGCGGCTCGGTACGCCCATCGCGCTGACCTACGGCTCCGAAGCGGGGATGTTCTCGGTACTCGCCCTGGTCATGGGTTCTCTGGGGCCGGCCGCGCTGGCGGCGCACAATGTCGTCTACCAGGTGATCTACATCGTCTTCCAGATCGCCATCGGTATCTCGCACGGTGCCTCGATCCTGGTCAGCCACAGTGTGGCCCGCGACGAAACCGCGCACGCCCGCGGCCTGGCCTGGCTGGCGCTGCGGTGCGCCGGGGTGGTCGCGCTGGTCACCGGCCTGGCCTATGTCTTCGTCCCGGAGCTGGTGTTGCGACCGTTCCTCGACCTGGATGATTCGGCGACCCTCGAGGTGGCCAGGTCGCTGCTGCTGATCGGTATCGTGCTGCAGTTCTTCGACGCGGCCCAGAACATCGGCACCGGACTGTTGCGCGGGCTCCAGGCGACGAACGCCGGGTTCCGGTTGTCGGTGGTCGGCTACTGGTTCGTCGGCCTGCCCACGGCGGTGGTGCTGGCCTTCCCCGCCGGGCTCGGCGCCGCGGGAGTGTGGTGGGGGCTGACCGCGGGCCTCGCCGCCACCGCCGCCCTGATGCTGCGCAAATACTTCGCCCTGCTCGACGAGCACGATGCCCTGGTGGCTCCGCGCCACCGGGAAACCGTGAGTTAGGATTGCCTTTCCAAAGTTCGCGGGAAGGAGTGGTGAGGTGCGTATTGTCGTCCTGTTCGGTTCGGAAATGGGCACAGCGGAAAAGGTGGCCGAGGCGATGGCCGAGGAACTGAACGGATCCGAGGTCGCGGTTTTCGATATGTCCGAATTCGACCTCGCCGACCTCGATCCGCAGGCCTTCCACCTCATCGTCTGCTCCACCTACGGCGAGGGCGACCTGCCGACCGGCGCCGAACCCTTCTTCGAAGCCCTCGACGCACACCAACCGGACCTCACCGGCCTCCGCTTCGCCGTCTTCGGCCTCGGCGATTCGGTCTACGACAACACCTTCAACCGCGGCGGGGAGATCGCCGCCGAGAAACTCACCGCACTCGGCGCTGTCCAGAGGGGCGACCACGCTCGTCACGACGCCTCGACCGAGGTCGAACCCGCCGCGATGGGTCGCGAATGGGTGCGCACACTACCTCTCGATCAGCGCCGACTGAGCATGAGCGCGGGTGCGGCGGGGTAACACCGCATACCACAGCCGGCCCGCCCTACCCGTCAATCCTCAGCGTGAGCACGGCTCGAGGACGCCGAGTTACGACTCCGGTGGTGTCCCACCAGCGCTGCGCCCGCAGGCATGAGCGCGGGAGCCGCCCGGCCAGGTCGTGCCCCACTCTCCGCGGGCGCTCGAACACACGCGCCGGCACCCTGGTGGCTCGCCCGAGGGCCTTGCTGACCTCGTTTTCTGAGGCTGCCCTATACCGCGCGTGGGCGTAAACCGTCCGGTTGCACAGGGTTCCGCCCCAGGCTGGGGGCACGGACTTCGCCGACGCGTGTCGGCGCCGGGCTCTAGACTGGTGACCGGTGCGGCGCATCCTCCGCCGCAGCACGTCGATCCAGGAGGGGACGATATGGCCGCCGGAGTCAGTTCCGCCGAAAACCCAGCAACCGACCATCCCGAACTGGAAGCGCTGCCGGAATGGCCGCGGGAAACGATCGCCGTCCTGGTCACCACCGACCCGGCGCCGCATGCGATCCCGGTGTCCTGGCCGGTCCGCGCCGGTGACCGGCGAATCCTGCTGAGCCTCAAGTTCGATCGCGGTTCCCTGGCCCGGCTGCGCGAGCGCCCGCAGGTGGCGCTGCTGATCCTCGGCGGGAACAACGTGGCACTGTGCGCCCGCGGGTCGGCCAAGGTCATCGCCGAGGAGATGCCCGGCGCGGACGACTATGTGGCGGTCCGCCTCGACGTGGACGTTATCGACGATCATCGGCAGTCGGCTTTCGCGGTCGCGCAGGGTATTCAGCGCACCGTCCTGGACGACAGCGAACTACGCGCCCTGGAACACCGGGTGGCGACGCTGCAGTCGTGGGCAGAGAACGAACAGCAGGTCTGATACCGGCGCGGCGGCGCCGTATCGGTCCCCGGTTCGATCCGGGCGACCGGCAGTCCTGACCAGCGCCGTCGGCGCACATCACATCCGGCGCCACCGGTGCCACGGGGAGGAGATCATGAGCGTAAACCTGGCCAAAGGCGGCAATGTCTCGCTGTCCAAACAGGCCCCCAACCTGACCAAAATCGCTGTCGGACTCGGCTGGGATGTGCGCACCACCATGGGCGCCGATTACGACCTCGATGCCAGCGCGCTGGCCACCGGCCCGAATATGAAGGTCCTCTCGGACCAGCATTTCATCTTCTACAACAACCTCCGCTCCCCGGAGGGCAGCATCGAGCACACCGGCGACAACCTCACCGGTGAGGGCGACGGCGACGACGAGGTGATCAATGTCGACCTGGCCAATACGCCCGAGACGATCACCAATATCTTCTTCCCGGTCTCCATCCACGAGGCCGACCAGCGGGGGCAATCCTTCGGCCAGATCCGTAACGCCTATATCCGCGTCGTCGACCTGAACACCGGTTCGGAACTGGCCCGCTACGACCTCTCCGAGGACGCATCGTCGGAAACCGCCATGGTGTTCGGCGAGCTGTACCGTCGGGCAGGTGAGTGGAAGTTCCGGGCGATCGGCCAGGGGTACGCGTCGGGTCTCGCGGGGATTGCCCGCGATTACGGTGTGAACGTCTGAGACCTTCCGGGGAAGACGCTGTCCCGGGCCCGGATGGCCTGCGGGCCGCAGCGGACCGGAGCAGCGCTCGCCTGGCGAGCAGAGAATTCCTGAGCTCCCAGCGAGCTCGGGACTCCGCACTTCAACGGAATGGCCGCTCCAGCATGTAGGTTCGCAGCTTGTTCTTGATCACGATCAGCATCAGGATCAGCGGAACCGCCACTGCGGCAGCAAATACAACCGACCCCGGCAGATACATGCCAGTGAGGGTGAGTCACCGCGATATTCCGGGTCGGCAACGACCCAGGCCCGGAAATCCGAATTCCAGCTGGTGTAACCGATCACCGACGCCGCGACCACCGAACCGAAGTAGGTGAACAAGTGGGCGGCGAAGAATACGATCCGCTGGTTCGGCGTCAGCACGTCCCGGTCGGCACGCCCCGGCAACGGTGGCGCCGGCCGGTATCCCGGCTGCGCCTGTGGAAACTCCGGATTCATCGGTATCCCCCCAGTTCGACTCCGACATCACGGTAGAGCACGCGGCCGGAACACCACAATTCGGTCCGGCAGCGCTGACGACTATCGATTGCCGACGGGCCAGAATCTGTGCCAGTCGCCGGCGTTCAGCGGTAAGCGAGCGCCGCGGGCAGCTTCGGCGGAGTCTTCGGCCCCGCGGATGGTCGCGGCGAATTCCAGGGTGGCTTTGCGTAACTGCTCTTCCGCGCTTTCCGGTCCACCCAGGTGGACGACGCGCAGGTCGTCCGGGATCAGATCGTCCGGTAGCCCCGCCTGGGCGCTGCGGGAGCGTATCTTCTCCGCCAAGGCCAGCGCGGGTTGCGCCATGGCGATACCGTCCAGGCAGGAGCGGCGTGCCTTCTCGGCGGTTTTGCGCTCTTCCCAGGCTTTTTCCTGGGCGGCTACCTTTTCGGTCACCGAGGCGTGCGGGTCGAAACCGGCCGCTGCCGGGTCGGCGAGGTGGGGGCTGCGGTTCACCAGTTTGGCGACCAGTGCGGCGGCGACATCGTCGATGGTGAATTCGCCGGCCGCTTCGGCGATCCGGGAGTGGAACAGCACCTGCAGGAGCAGGTCGCCCAGTTCTTCGCGGATGGTGCCCGGGTCGTTTTCCTGGATGGCGTCGAGGAGTTCGTAGGTCTCCTCGAGCAGGTACGGGCGCAGCGAATCGTGTGTCTGGGTGACCTCCCAGCCGCCGAACCGCCACAGCCGGTCCATCACGTCGACCGCCTCGGACAACCCCGCCGCCACATTCGCCGTCTCCGCTTCGAGAACGCCCGGCACAGGGCGTTCCGGCGGCGACGCGGATTCTGTGGCTCCGGCAGCCGGCGCACCGGGTCGCGTCGAGGCGACAGCGGGCAGCCCCGGCTCCGGTCGTCGCGGCGCGGCGGTGGACCGTTTCGGATCCCGCCCCGCCGCGGACTGCGGCGGATCGGCTGGTTGCCCCGGTTCGAGGGCGGGCCCGCCTGGGTCTCGAGCGGGTGTCATCGCGCTGGACTCACCTCGGTCGCGACGGTGAGGTCCACGGCGCCGGCGGCTTTACCGTCCAGGGCGAGCAGCAGGTCCGCGAGGTACTGCAGCAGCGCGACGTCACGCAACCGGTCGGCGCCGACGCTGTCCTGTACGCGCGGTAGCGGCAGCTGCACCACCCCGCTGGCGGCGCGATAGGAGGCGCTGGGGTAGATCCGCTTGAGCCGCATCTGTTTCGAATCGGGCAGCGAGAGCGGCGAGATCTTGACCGTGGTGCCGGTGACCGCGATCTCGGCGACCCCGTATTCCCGGGCGAGCAGCCGCAGTTTGGCCACCGACACCAGGCGGCCGACTTCCACCGGCAGTGGGCCGTAGCGGTCGACGAGTTCTTCGACCACCGCGGCCAGCGCCGGATCGTCGTGGGCGGCGGCCAGTTTCCGGTACGCCTCCAGGCGCAGGCGGTCGCTGGCGATGTAGTCGGGCGGGATATGCGCATCCACCGGGAGGTCGATGCGGACCTCTTTGGTTTCCTCGGTGGTGATCGGTTTCCCGTCGGCGGCCGCCCGGTAGGCCTCCACGGCCTCGCCGACCAGCCGCACGTACAGGTCGAAACCGACACCGGCCACATGCCCGGATTGTTCGGCGCCGAGTACGTTACCGGCGCCGCGGATCTCGAGGTCCTTCATGGCGACCGCCATACCGGCGCCGAGGTCGGAGTTCTGCGCGATGGTGGCGAGCCGGTCGTAGGCGGTTTCGGTGAGCGGTTTCTCGGCCGGATACAGGAAGTAGGCGTAACCGCGTTCCCGGCTGCGACCCACCCGGCCGCGCAACTGGTGCAGCTGGGAGAGGCCGAGGGTGTCGGCGCGTTCCACGATCAGGGTGTTGGCGTTGGAGATGTCGAGTCCGGTCTCGATGATCGTGGTGCACACCAGCACGTCGTATTCGCGCTGCCAGAATCCTTGGACGGTGCGTTCCAGCGTGTCCTCGTTCATCTGCCCGTGCGCCACCACCACGCGGGCCTCCGGGACCAGTTCGCGGATCCGGCGGGCGGCCTTCTCGATGGACGACACCCGGTTGTGCACATAGAACACCTGGCCGTCGCGCAGCAGTTCGCGGCGGATGGCGGCGGTGACCTGCTTGTCGTTGTAGCCGCCGACATAGGTGAGCACCGGATGGCGTTCTTCGGGCGGGGTGAGGATGGTCGACATCTCCCGGATACCGGCCAGGCTCATCTCCAGCGTGCGCGGGATCGGGGTGGCCGACATGGTGAGTACGTCCACATGGGTGCGCAGGGCCTTGATGTGCTCCTTGTGTTCCACACCGAAGCGCTGTTCCTCGTCGACGATCACCAGGCCGAGGTTCTTCCAGCGCACCCCGGTTTGCAGCAGCCGGTGGGTACCGACGACGATATCGACCTCACCCTCGGCCATCCCGGTGAGCACTTCGCGGGATTCCGCGGGATCGGTGAACCGGGACAGGCCTTTGACGGTGACCGGGAATCCGGCGAGCCGTTCGGTGAAGGTCTGCAGATGCTGCTGGGCGAGCAGGGTGGTCGGCACCAGGACGACCACCTGTTTACCGTCCTGCACCGCCTTGAACGCCGCGCGCACCGCGATCTCGGTTTTGCCGTACCCGACGTCGCCGCAGACCACCCGGTCCATCGGCACCGCTTTCTCCATATCCGCTTTCACATCGGAGATGGCGGTGAGCTGGTCGACGGTTTCGGTGAAGACGAACGCGTCCTCCATCTCGCGCTGCCACGGGGTGTCCGGGCCGAAGGCGTGGCCGGGCGCGGCCTGGCGGGCGGCATACAGCTGCACCAGTTCGCCCGCGATCTCGCGGACGGCCTTACGGGCCTTGCGTTTGGTGTTCGCCCAGTCCGCGCCGCCCAGCTTCGACAGGCTGGGCATCTCCCCACCGACATACCGGGACAGCTGGTCCAGCGATTCCATCGGCACGAACAGCCGGTCGCCGGGCTGGCCGCGTTTACTCGGTGCGTACTCGATCACCAGGTATTCGCGCCGGGCGCCACCGACGGTACGTTCGATCATTTCCACGAACCGGCCGATACCGTGCTGGTCGTGGACGACCATGTCACCGGAGTTCAAGGCCAGCGGGTCCACCTGGTTGCGGCGTTTGGCGGGGAGCCGCTTCCCGTCGCCCGGCGCGGTCACCCGGTTACCGGTGAGATCGGATTCCGCGACCACCACCAGACCGGCGTCGCCGAAGATCACGCCGTCGTGCAGTGAACCGCACAGCACGCCCACCACACCGGGCGCCGGTTCCGCACCGGCCTCCAGTTGCGCGGCGGGCACCTCCGCTTCGCCGAGGCGCTCGAGTGTGCGCTGGGCCGTGCCGTGACCGGCCAGCACCACCACCGCCCGCCCACCGGTCGTGACATGGGCGCGCAGCGATGCGAAGATCGTCGCCACCAGTTCGTCGGAGCCGCGGGCAGTGGGCCCGCTCTGCACCGGCAGCTCGATCTCGGCCGGATCACCGGTCGCCAGCGGGCTCAACGTCCACCAGGGCAGGCCCCGGTCTTCGGCGCTGTCCCGGATCCGGGTGAGCGGGCGATACGCAGACGCCGCCAGGTCCAGGCCGTGCGCGCCCATCGGGGCATCCGCCCCGAACGAGGCCGCCGTCCACGATGCCTCCAGGAACTCCTCACCGGTGCGCATCAGATCTGCGGCGCGGGTGCGGACCTTCTCCGGATCGCATACCAGCAGGTGGGTGCCACTGGGCAACTGTTCGGTGAGCAGGCGCAGTTCACCGGGTTGCAGCACCGGCAGCAGCGCCTCCATCCCCTCGACGGGGATGCCCTCACCCAGTTTGTCGAGCATCTCCACGAGCGCGGCATCCGCGGTATTCGCCGCCGCCACCTCCGCCGCCCGCTCCCGCACCTCGGCAGTGAGCAGCAGTTCCCGGCACGGCGACGCCACCACCGTGGATAGCGAATCCTCACCGAGCGACCGCTGATCGGCCACCGAGAACGCACGCAACTCGGTGATCTCGTCGCCCCAGAACTCCACCCGCACCGGGTGGTCCGCGGTGGGCGGGAAGAGATCGAGGATGCCGCCGCGCACCGCGAACTCCCCGCGCTTACCGACCATATCCACCCGGGTGTAGGCGAATTCCACCAGCCGCGCGACCAGTTCGTCGAAATCGGCTTCGGCGCCGATCCGCAGCACGATCGGCTCGATATCGCCCAGACCGGCCGCCATCGGCTGCATCAGCGAACGCACCGTCGTCACCACGACCCGCAACGGCTCCTGATACACCGGATCGTCGGGGTGGGCCAGCCGGCGCAGCACCTCGAGCCGGCGCCCGACGGTATCGGCGCCCGGCGACAGCCGCTCATGCGGCAGGGTCTCCCACGACGGGAACTGCGCCACCGCGGACCCCAGCATCTCGCTGAGCTCGAGGGTCAGATCATCGGCCTCGCGACCGGTCGCGGTGACCACGACAACCGGCCGGTCGGCGGCAACGGTGGCCGCGACGAACGACCGCGCCGCGCTCGGCGCCACCAACTCGACCGGCGACCGGCCGAGCATCCCGGAAACAGTCCGCAACGCGGTATCGGCACCGGCCGCCGAAGCCAGTCCCGCCAGTGGTGGACGAGGGGCAGACATTCTTCTCTCCTGACCGCGAACGAAGGCGATTCCACCGGGCCAGCCGAGTCTATAGGGGCTGTGACGTGGCGCTGCGTCCGGCGTCGCGGGCGGTGCGAACACGGGATCGGCGCGCGCAGTGGACGCCTGTCACCAGGGGAGACCAAGACTTCCCCTGGAACGAACCACGTGAACGTGACCAACGACGGCGCCGAGTCCAGCGAGGCCCTCAGAGGTTTTGGCCCGTCCATGCGTTAAGCAAGCGCGGCAATTCGCCGCAGGCGCGAGTATCGCGTGCTGAACGCATGGACCAAAGGGGCCAAAACCCCGCGCGCGCCAGCGCGCCGATATCACGGCACGTAGCGGCGGAGGCGGCGGGCGGCGAATTCGCGGAAGTAGGAGACCTTGTCTTCCGGGACGATCGACGGGATCAGGAAGTACCAGGCCCGTTCCATGCGCGATGCCATCTGGTCCATCGATTCGGTGCCGACCGCGACGATATGCATACCGGTGGTGAGGCCGTAGAGCAGCAGGCCGATGGTTTCCGGGTCGAGGTCGGGGAGCAGATCGCCCTGCGTGATTGCCTTCTCGGCGAGCGTCCGGTAGGTCTCGCCCCACATTTTGGCGATATTGTCGCCGTTGGCGCCGCGGTAGTCGCCGATCTGATGGGTCAGTTTGAGCATTGCGCCGACCATCGGATCGTTCATCGATAGATCCGCCACCACGTAGGTGATCCCGATCGCCGCTTCCAGCGCCGGTACCCGGGAATCGAAGAAACCCTTACAGGAGGCGGTGAGCCGCTCCTGCCCCTGATCGACCACGGCGCGGGCCAGTTCTTCCTTGGACCCGAAGTGAAAGTACAAGGCGCCCTTGGTCACATTGGACTGCGCGATGATCTCGCTGAGGCTCGCATTGGCGTAGCCCAAGCGCAGAAAGACATCGGCAGCGCCCGCCAGGACGGAATCGCGGGTTATCTCCGCGCGCGCTTGCCTAGCCATCAGCTCCGCCTGTCATCCCAATAACCAGCCATCCTGAAGTAGACCGACATTGTCGAAGTAGACCGACTTACCGCCCGAACAGCACCCAAAGGATGGGTGAACCGTACCATCCGTGCCGGGTACGGTTCTCGATTCGACGGCCCGCCGGGGTTCGCGGGCAGTTCACGCACGGTTCTCCGAACTGCCCTGCCCGCCCGGCGAGTTCGCCGGACCCGTCCCCGGGACGGCCGGCCATTCCGAGCTCAGCTGCGGATCGGCCTCGAGGTGGCTGAGCCCGTTCCAGCACAGATTGACCAGATGCGCGGCCACCACTTCCTTGGACGGACTGCGCACGTCCAGCCACCAGGTGGCGGTGGTGGCCACCATCCCGACCAGCGCCTGTGCGTACAGACCCGCCAGGCTGGTATCGAAACCGCGGCGATCGAAATCGCCGGCCAGCAGGTGCGCGACCTGGCTGACCGCTTCGTTGAGCAGGCTCGAGTACCGGCCGTCGGTCGAGGAGACGGGCTGGTCGCGCACCAGGATGCGGAAGCCGTCGGTGCGCTGCTCTATATAGGTGAGCAGCGCGAGCGCCACCTGTTCGAGGCGGACCCGGGATCTGTTGTTGGTGAGCGAGGACGTGATCATATCGAGCAACATCGACATCTCGCGGTCGACCACTACCGCGTACAGGCCTTCTTTACCGCCGAAATGCTCGTAGACGACGGGTTTGGAAACCTGGGCGCGCAACGCTATCTCCTCTATCGAGGTGGCGTCGTACCCCCGATCGGCGAACAGTGCCCGCCCGATCTCGATCAACTGCCGGCGCCGCTGGGTACCGGTCATCCGCTGCCGGGCCGGTGGAACCTGCTCGGCGATCTCTTTCGCATCCCCGCCGGCCGGTGACTCCCCGACCGTTCGCGGCTCTCCCGACGACACGTTCCCGCCTCCCTGGTTACCGGGGTCGCCGATACGGCCGGATCCGGGCCAGCGACCAAAACCATCGAGACCAACTGTCTCAGACCTGCCGCGACCCGGGTCACGCGGGCATGCTGTGCGCCCGCCCGGCACGGCGGGAGGGGGCCGGATGACCCGCTCGGCGGATCACCGGCAGCCACGGTTCGACGAAAACCGGGGTGGCATGCGATTATCGTTGCCGTGCCTGGGCACAGCGGCGGGTGACCGACGATCCACCGATGTGACAGTCCGCCGTGGTGTAATGGCAGCACCTCTGATTTTGGTTCAGATAGTTCAGGTTCGAGTCCTGGCGGCGGAGCAAATTGGCGAGAGGTGCCTATTCATGTCCGCCGCAACCTCGCGATCGTGGACCAACCTCGCGATCGTGGACAAGGACTATCGCGCTCGCCGTAACGCCACCGTCTTCCGCCTAGGAATGCCATGTCCAAGACACCGAAGACAGTTCCCTTGGTCGCTGCCGCCCTCACCGCTGCCGCCCTCGCCACCGGACAGGCCTCGGCACAGTCTGCTGTGGAGCCGGGCTCTGCCGGATCGGGTTCGGCGGGAACCGGCTCCGCGTGGCCGGGCTCTGCGGGATCGGGCTCATCACTGACCGCCGTGGGGCCGGGCTCGACACTGGGCCTGTGTTCGATCACAGCGACCGGATACGCGGACGGACAACCGGTCGCACTCACCGCCGGGCACTGCACACTCGGGCTGTTCGGGGTGATCCGGCTACCCGACGTCGACTGGGCCGTGATCCCCTTGTTTCCCGGCACCCCGACCCACAACACCCTCCCGAGCGGTGAGCGGTTGACCGCACTGGGAGCGCCGGACGGCGCCCTGTGCAGGTGGGGGCAGCGGAGCGGCACGCGCTGTGACGGATACACGGGTATTCGAGTGGGCGACTCCGGCGGACCGGTGTACCGGCCGAACGGGGACGGCACCGCAACTCTCGTCGGGATCACGAGTTCGAATGTCCAGTACTCCAGCCTGCCACCGGGGTTTTCTCTGTCGTGACCGCATGCATGCGCCCGAACCCTCCGGCGTCGTGATCGTCGGGCCCGGCCCCCGGCGAGGCTGATACGCTCAGCACCCGTGCAGCGCGACAAGGGGCCGTCATCGAGTGGGTAGCCCTTACCCATGGCGGCCTCTTCGTATGCCCGGGAAATCCCTCGCTCGGTCCCGATCCGATCTGGGCAGTTCGGGTCCTGGCGACGGAGCAGCTCGCGTGCACGACGACCATCGTCGGCCCGAGGGAGATACATGCAGGAGCAGACCGCCGTCATCGTGCTAGCCGCAGGTGCCGGTACGAGAATGCGGTCGAAGAAGCCCAAGGTGCTGCATCCGCTGGCCGGGCGCAGCATGCTGGCGCATGCGCTGTACGCAGCGCATACCATCGACCCGCACCATCTGGTGACCGTCGTCGGGCACGACCGGGAACAGGTCGGCGCCGAGGCCGCGGGCGTGGCGCTGGAACTGGACCGGACCATCGTCCCGGTCGTCCAGGATCAGCAGCTCGGTACCGGGCACGCGGTGCAGGTGGGTCTCACCGGACTGCCCGCCGAGTTCAGCGGTGATGTGATCGTCACCTCCGGCGATGTCCCGCTGCTGGACGGCCACACCCTCTCCGCGCTGCTCGACGAGCATCGCAGCTATCCCGACCGGCCCGCGGTCACGGTCCTCACCTTCGTCCCGGACGACCCGAACGGTTACGGGCGGATCGTGCGCGATGCCGACGGCGAGGTCGCCGAGATCGTCGAGCACGCCGACGCGACGCCCGAGCAGGCCGCCATCACCGAGGTGAATTCCGGTGTATACGCCTTCGATGTCGCCGTCCTGCGCACCATGCTCGGCCGGTTGTCCACCGCCAATGCGCAGCACGAGCTGTATCTGACCGATGTCCTGAAACTCGCCCGCGAGGCCGGCTACCCCGTGCAGGGCGCCCGGCTGGTGGATTCGGCCAAGGTCACCGGCGTCAACGACCGGGTGCAACTGGCCGCCGCGGCGCGCACCCTCAACCGCTACATCGTGGAACGCCATATGCGGGCCGGGGTGACGATCGTCGACCCGGCGTCCACCTGGATCGATACCGATGTCCGGATCGGCCGCGACACCGTCGTCCGCCCGGGAGTCCAATTGCTCGGTACGACGGTGATCGGCGAGGACGCGGAAATCGGCCCGGACACCACGCTCACCAATTCGATCATCGGCGACGGCGCCCGGGTGATCCGCACGCACGGCGAAGGCGCGAAAGTCGACGCAAATGCGACAGTCGGGCCGTTCAGTTATCTGCGCCCGGGCACCGTTCTGGGCGAATCGGGCAAAATCGGCGCATTCGTCGAGGCGAAGAATGTCGATATCGGCAGACATACCAAGGTTCCGCATCTCACCTATATCGGCGACGCCACCGTCGGTGAGCACAGCAATATCGGAGCATCCAGCGTTTTCGTGAACTACGACGGCGTGGACAAGCACCGCACGGTCATCGGGTCCCATGTGCGCACCGGCAGCGATACGATGTTCGTCGCACCGGTGACCGTGGGTGACGGCGCATATACCGGAGCGGGTACTGTGCTGCGGGAAGACGTCCCGCCGGGCGCGCTCGCCGTGTCCGGGGGTACGCAGCGCAATATCGAAAACTGGGTGCAGCGGAAACGTCCAGGTACCGCTGCAGCAAATGCGGCGGCGAAGGCACTCGCGGCCGATGATTTACCGGATCGGGCAACAGAGCTTAAGGATGGCAACCAGTAGTGACCGCGTCATGGATCGACAACCAGAAGAACCTGATGCTCTTCGCCGGACGGTCGCACCCAGAACTGGCCGAGCAGGTGGCCAAGGAATTGGACGTCGAGGTCACCCCGCAGACCGCGCGTGATTTCGCGAACGGGGAAATCTTCGTCCGTTTCGAAGAGTCGGTACGCGGTTCCGACGCCTTCGTATTGCAGAGCTTCCCGGCGCCGCTGAACCAGTGGCTGATGGAACAGCTCATCATGATCGATGCGCTCAAGCGCGGTTCGGCCAAGCGGATCACCGCTATCCTGCCGTTCTATCCCTACGCCCGCCAGGACAAGAAGCACCGCGGCCGCGAACCGATCTCCGCCCGGCTCGTGGCCGATCTGCTCAAAACCGCCGGCGCCGACCGCATCGTGACCGTCGATCTGCACACCGATCAGATCCAGGGCTTCTTCGACGGCCCGGTCGACCATATGCACGCCCAGCTGCAGCTCGCGGAGTACATCCGCAACAACTACAGCCTGGAGAACATCACCGTCGTCTCCCCCGATTCCGGCCGTGTCCGGGTGGCGGAGAAATGGGCGGATTCGCTGGGCGGGTCGCCGCTGGCGTTCATCCACAAAACCCGTGACCCGCTGGTGCCGAACCAGGTGAAGTCCAACCGGGTGGTCGGTGAAGTCGAGGGCCGCACCTGCATCCTGATCGACGATATGATCGACACCGGTGGCACCATCGCCGGCGCGGTGAACGTGCTGAAAGAGGCCGGTGCCGGCGATGTGGTGATCGCCGCGACGCACGGCGTGCTGAGCTCCCCCGCCGCCGAGCGGCTGGCCTCCTGCGGCGCCAAAGAGGTCGTGGTGACCAATACGCTGCCGATCACCGAGGACAAGAAGTTCCCGCAGCTGACGGTGCTGTCCATCGCGCCGCTGCTCGCCCGCACGATCCGCGAGGTGTTCGAGAACGGTTCGGTGACCGGGCTGTTCAACGGCAACGCCTGAACACATCTCGGCGGTAGCCCCGCATAGCTGTCGCACCGGCCCCGGACAAATCGGTCCGGGGCCGGTGCGTTTCCGGGGGCCGCGGCGGATCAGGGCTGTCGGTGCAGCCGGGCGGCGAGCGGGTGGCACGGATCGGCTCGCCCCGGGCCCTACAGGATGGCTCGCCATGACTGGTCGCGGTCTCTGGACGTAGCCCCGCAGCGGCGCATACTGGGTGGTATGGATCGCGAACCACGAGAGCCCGATATGGGCGACGACGACCAGTTGGACGAGGTCCGCGCCTATGAACGCACTATCGAGGACCCGCCGGACGACCTGCGGATCCGCAACCGGGAAAGCGACGACGACCGGCTGGGCATAACCGAAGAGCTGGCCGAGGAATCGGACCGGCGCGACCGTTACGGCGAGGACAACCGCCCCGCCGAGGCCGCCGCCATCCATATCGAGGACGAATCCGAAGGCTGACGCTCACCCACCGCGGTACCGACTACGAGCCCTCGACGATCCGACCGAGGAGACGTGATGAGCACACCGCAGGACCCGCGCAACCCCGGCGAGCCGCCGCGAGAATCCGGCGAGACGCCGCAACCGCCGGACCATACGCAGACACCGGGGCACAGCCCGCGACCGCCGGACGAACCTGCCGCCGCGGCCGGAGCCCCGCAGCCCCCTTCGCAATCCGGCGATCAGACCGGATCAGGCACAGAACCGGGCGGCGCCGGGGCGGACCGGACCACCGGTGGCGAGACGCCGAGATCTTCTGAGGATCCGCCCACCGAATACCTCCCGAAGATTCTGCACCGCGAGTCGTCCGGCGCCGGTTCGAGCCGGGCCGGCGGCGAAACCGCGCCGGAGAGCCCCGAGCCCGGGGTCAGCAGCCCCGCCGACGACCACCCGACCCAAATGTTGCCCAAACAACCCGACCAACCAGGTGAACCCGGCGCCGAGGCACCGCATATGGACAAGGGGACCGCGGCCTACACCCACGGGTGGCAGCCGGGCTCGTCCGAACAACAGCCGGGGCACCAGCCGATGGGCGAGGTCCCACCGCAGGCGTGGTCCGCGCGACCCGAGGAGCAGGAACCGGGACAGGCCTGGCAACCGCAATCACCCGGTCGACCCGGCTACTCCCAGCCCGGCGGCACCCCCTATCCGCCGCCCGGCGCATACGGCAGCCGACCCGGACAGCCGGGAGAGCAATCCGATTGGGGCGCCCCGCCCGGTGAGCAATCCGGTTGGGGCGCCGACCAGCCCGGGCAACACGGCTGGAGTGGGCAGCCCGGATGGGGAGCCGATCAACCCGGTCAGCAGGGTTGGGGTCGGGAACAACCCGGTCAGCAGGGTTGGGGTCAGGAACAAACCGGGCAGCCCCGATGGGCCGGGCAACAGGGATGGAGCGGCGCCCAGCCCGGGCAGCAAGGCTGGGGTGGCGGTCAACAACCCGGCGGCTATCCCGCCTATCCGCAACAGCAGTACCAGCCCTATGGCGCCACCCAGGAACCGGAACGCTCCGGACCGCAGGTCCTGTCGATCATCGGTTTCGTCTGCGCCGCGGTCTCACTGCTGTTCTGCCCACTCCTGTTCGGTATCGCCGGCATAGTTCTCGGGGTAGTCGGCCATATCCGCGGCGAATCACTCGGAAAATGGGCGGCCATCGCGGCCGGTGTATGCCTGATCATCGGAATGGTCCTGGCCTTGGCACTCTCCGGGATGGACATGGTCCCCATCGAAACTTCGTAGGGAAGCGATGTACCGGCCGTCGCGACACGCCGGTTATGGTCGACTCCATGGTGTTCGAGGATCGGCCCCGTTGGCTACGGAGGTCGTAGATGTCGCAGCGGGAGCTGGTGGTTCTGGGCACCGCCAGTCAAGTGCCGACCGCGCATCGTAACCACAACGGGTATGTGCTGCGGTGGGGTGGCGAGGCGATCCTGTTCGACCCAGGCGAGGGCACACAGCGGCAGATGATCCACGCCGGGATTTCCGCGACCGACCTGACCCGGATAGCGATAACCCATTTCCACGGCGACCACAGTCTCGGGCTGGCCGGGGTGATGCAGCGGATCAATCTGGACCGCGTCCCGCATCCGATCGATGCCTACTATCCGGCGTCGGGTCAGCGGTATTTCGACAACCTGTGCGATGCCACCGCCTACCATCGGACCGTCGAGCTCCGGTCGCATCCGATCACCGAACCGGGCCCGCTACCGGCCCCCGGCGCGCCTTTCCAATTCACAGCCGCCCGGCTCGATCATCCCGTCGAGGCCTTCGGCTACCGAATCACCGAACCCGATTACCGCGCGATACTCCCCGACCGCCTCGCCGACCTCGGCCTGTCCGGTCCCCTCGTCGGCCGACTGCAGCGGGAGGGCGAAATCACCTGGCGGGGCCGCACGGTCCGGCTGGCGGAAGTCAGCACGATCCGGCGTGGTCAGAGCTTCGCGTTCGTCATGGACACCCGGCTCTGCCCGGCCGCCCGCGCACTCGCCGCCGACGTCGACATGCTGGTCATCGAGGCGACCTTCCGTAACGCCGAGGCCGGTCTCGCCGCCGAACACGGCCATCTCACCGCCGGCCAGGCCGCCCGCATCGCGGCCGAGGCCGGAGTACGAACGCTGGTGCTGACCCATTTCTCCCAGCGCTACCGGACGCTGGACGATCACCTCACCGAAGCCCGGCGGGAATTCACCGGGGATATCGTGATCGCCACCGACCTCACCCGCATCCCACTGCCATCTCGCCGCTGACGAACCGCCGAGTGATATCCGCCGGACCAGAACTCGCCCCTATAGCGGACGGGAACTGGCCGGAAGCGGTGCGATGCTCTCGGCATGACCACATCACCTCTGATCATGTCCGGTTCGGAACTCGGCAGTGGGTACGGCAGCGTCAACGCCTTTGCGGCAGTCAAGGGACCCGGTGGGGCGCGGGGATTCATCGAATTCCTCGGCGAGGTCTTCGACGGGCGGGAGACCCCGGAGGCGCACGCCGACGATACCGACGGGCTGCTGATCCACGCCGAGGTGCGGATCGGGGATTCGTGCCTGATGGTTGTGGATTCCAAACCCGACTGGGTGTTCACGCCGGCGCTGCTGCAGGTGAATGTCACCGACTGCGACGAGATACTGCGGCGGGCGAAAACGCAGGGGGCGCAGGTGATCACCGAGACGACGCCGTTCTACGGCGCGTCGTCGCTGGCCCGGTTCATCGATCCCTGGAGCAATGTGTGGTGGTTGTTCGGCCCGGCTATCGAGGGGGCGCCCGAACCGACGTGGGATCCCGATGCGGAAACCGAGGAATCCGAGATCCACGCGACCATCTGCCAGGCCATGCGGGATCTGCACCCACCCCGCTAAGAGCCCCCCGGAAGGAACCCATCCGTCGGGAAGTGGCTCCGCCGGCACCGCTGGCGGGGCCTATACCGGGGCCTGTGCGAGCTCGGGGGATTCACTGTCGAACCGTGTGCGATGGTCCTGGACCTCGTCCATATGGGCTTCGGCCCATACCTTGATCCCGCGGATCACCTGGTGCAGTGAGAGGCCCAGGTCGGTCAGTTCGTAGGTGACCGTGACCGGCACGGTAGGGGTCACCGTGCGGGTCACCAGGCCGTCGCGTTCCAGGGAGCGCAGTGTCTGGGTGAGCATCTTCTGGCTGACGCCGGCCAGCCGCCGGGACAGTTCCGAGTAACGCATGGCCCGGGGTTCGCCGGCGCAGTGTCCCGCCGGGTGCGGGCCGTCGCTGCCGAGCGCCGCCAGCACCAGCGCGACCCATTTGCCGGAGATCCGGTCGAGCAGCTGCCGGCTGGGGCAGTCTGCGAAGAATGCGTCGTACTCGGCCTTTTGCCGGGCTCGCTGCTGCGCCGCCGTCATCGTCGCCATGACCGCACCTTCCTACTCGCGGGTGAGTTACGCACTTCTGAGTGCCTACTTCCCGTTGGAGAGTTACCTCTCCATTCTGGAGTAACAACACCGATTACTCCAGAGGAGGCGCAATGTCCACCACATTCCGTACCGCAGTCATCCGCACCCCAGGTGGTCCCGATTCGATCGAGTTCATCGACGTGCCGGTCGCAGAACCCGGGCCCGGCCAGGTCCGGGTCGCTATCGCCGGTACGTCCGTCAACCCCGTCGACCTGGCACTCACCGCCGGCGTCTTCCATCAGATGGGGGTCGTCACCCAGCCCGACCACACCGGCCTGGGCACCGATTTCGCGGGCATCGTCGAGGCCGTCGGCCCGGATGTGGATATCGCGGTCGGCAGCCGGGTCGCGGGTACGGTCGACGGATTCGATCGCGATTTCGGCACCTACGCCGAACAACTCGTCGTGCCGGCCGCCGATATCGCGGTGGTGCCCGACGAGCTCGAACTGACCGCGGCGGCCACGGTACCGCTCAACGGCCTGACTGCGGCGCAGCTGGTGGATCTACTCGGCGAAGGCGGTGGCCGCCGCCTGCTGGTGACCGGGGCGGCGGGTGCTGTCGGCGGGTATGTGGTCACGCTGGCCCAGGACCGTGGTTGGCAGGTCACCGGATTGGCCCGGACGCAGGACGAGGAGTTCGTCCGCGGTCTCGGAGCGGATTTCACGACGACGGCTGTGCCGGGCTGGGACGCGGTGGCCGATACCGCTGTTTTCCAGGAGAAAGCCCTTCCACTGGTCCGCGACGGCGGTCTGTTCGCCGGTGTCCGGCCGGGCGGCGAACCACCCGCCGAGCGCGGGATCACCGTGCGCGCGGTGTCGGTACGCCCCGACGGCGACCGGTTGGCCGGGTTGTTGAAAGACACGGTGACCGGCCGGCTCCCGGCGCGGGTCCATGCTGTCGTCCCCCTGGGCCGAGTCGCCGACGCCCACCGGGCGGTCGCGCAGGGCGGTATTCGCGGCAGGTACGTCCTTCAACCCTGAGCTGGATACCAGCCGAATGCTTTCCGCGCACCTCCGCCCCTCGAACGAAAGACCGCCGAGCACGACAGATCCTACGGTCGACGAGATAACCGGTCCCGGCACCTCGCCGGGACCGACCGGCCCACTCGATCGTCAGGTGGTGAAGGTTGCGAAGGATGACCACAGCAGGGGCGAGTGTTCGACGGCACCGGTCGAGCGCCAGAGCTGTAGCCGCTCGCGCTGCCAGGCAGTGAGCGCGGGGACCGGGTCATCCGTGTCGTGGGCGGAGTCCACGGCACAGATCGTGTCCTGGAGCGGAGTGACTTCGGGGGCGGCGCCGAACCGCTGGAACGCGAGGTCGGTCGGGAGGGGCCAGCGGGTGGCGGTGACCAGTTCCGCGCCACCGGTGACCATGGCGGCGATCAACCCGAGCGCTTCGGTGAATCGCAGATCGCCGCCGCTTTCGCAGGCGATCAGCGCGACCCGGGCGGGTATCGGCCAGAGTTCGTTTCCGGCAACGGGTTCCGATTCCAGGGTGTAGGTGCCGAGCAGGAGGTCTTTCGCGGAAAGCGGTCGGTGGTCGCGTTGCGGTTCGGCGAAACCCACGGTGTCCGCGGTGCAGGCCAGATGCAGTTCGGTGTTCTCGCTCTGCCCCGTTTCCGGGGAGGTCGCGGTGACATGACCGACATAGATCAACCGGGATGCACCGGCACGCAGGGTTTCGGAAAGCCAGTGGCGGTCGAGGTCGGTGCGGCGGAAAACGGCCTGCGGCTCGGGGACGACGGGGCGCAGGCGGCCGGCGGCGAGGTGGCCGGCGATGCGCGCGGTGAGCGGTGTCGGCCGGTCCATCCGGCCCAGGACCGACCCCAGGGCGGAATCGGCGCGGAACCCGGGTACCCGCGGGTCGAGTACCGCGACCACCGGTAGGTCGTGCGAGGCCGCCCACGACCGCGGCACCCGCACCGGTGCGTGCACGATCCCGGCCGGGACCAGCAGGCTGATATCGGCGATATCGATCAGGCGGACGTCGGGGGCCGGGGCGAGGATCTCCCACGGCACCTGCGCGACGCGCGGCGAGGGCTGCAACCGGATATGCGGGCGTACGCCACGCTGATACAGCTCGTACAACTGGCCGGCCAGGTCGTAGGGCAGTAGCGCGCGGGACAGGTCGCGGGCGAGCTCGTATTCGGTGCCGGGCGCGGCGAACGCCCCGGAGGTGAGCGCTTTCTCGAGGCCACCGGCCACCTCGGGGGCAGGTAACGCCGCGGACAGGTTGCCGACGGCCGCGTCGATATCGTCGCCGGGCAGCACGGTCACACCAGGCAGCGCGGACCCGTCGGTCCACTGCCAGGACATGTAGAGATCGCCCGCATCGGCCATCCGGACCGCTACCGTCGGCTGGTCACCCATCGGTCCCTCCGCCGGTCGAGCGGCCATCTCGGCCGCCACCCCGCCGTAGTGCATCACCGCAGTCGCCGTACCGTGCTCGGCAATCGCCGCCGCGGGGCTCATAGCGCCGGCCGTGTCCTCGTTTCATGCCGGAATCACCCGATCCTCCCGGAATTTTCCGGCGTAGCGGTGTTCGGCCGCCTCGATGTAATCGGCGAGCGCGATTCGGGCGCCGGGTTCGACCGCGAGACGCGGCGGCGGCGCGACGGGTAGACCCGCAGAGGCAGCGACCTGGGCCAGTGCGGCACCCAACTGCAGGGGGCCGGGCAGCTCGGTGACGGCGGGTGGATTCGGGGTGTCCAGCGGGAACTGCGGACGTTCGACCGGTTGCACGCGAGCGATATCCAAGGTGGTTCCCGCGCAGCGGGTTTCGATCAGATCGGCGAGCAACGCACCGTCCTGGCAGAGATGGGCGAAACGGAACGCCAGACGCATCGCGGGTTCCGCGATTTCCCGGTGCCATTGTTCGCGCCGGCTCCCGCTCGGCATGGTGTAGCGGACGGCGTCGATGGCGATCGCGGCCGTAACCGACAGTGCCCGCCCGAGAGTCACCAGTTCCGGGGCGGGCTCTTCCAGATCATCGATGACCATCTCCAGCAGCACGGCATGCCAGTAGTCGAGTTTGGCGCATTCGGTACCGAGTCCGCGCTCGGCATAGATGACGAACGAGCCGTCCAGGAGCTGCTGTCCGGCACCGACCCTGCCGTACGCGAATTCGATGGTCGCCAGCCGGCATTGCAGAGCCGCAACGTCGAGCAGCGCACCGGAAGCCTGGAAATGGTCGAGGCTGCGCCGATACCATTCCTGCGCACGATCGAGATCCCCGCGGCGTTCGGCGAGGAAACCGCGGATCTTCCAGCCGATTCCGGTCCGGTGGGAGAGCCCGGTCCGCTCGTAATACCGCTGGGCGGCCTCCACGAGTTCCTCGGCCTCGTCGATCCGGTCCAGGCGCATGAAGATCTGGGCCAGGTTCTGCTGGGTGTCGGCGAGGGCGTTGTGGTTACCGGCCGCGGTGAACGCCGTCAGCGCCTGCCGCGCGAAATCCACGCCGAGGTCGCGGCGGCCGGTTTCGAAGTAGCCGACGGCCAGGTTCATCAACGAATAGCCGGCCAGCTCCGGAGCGAACCGCAGCGCGGTGTTCAGGGATTCGTTGGCGATATCTATCGCACGGTTCCATTCGGCGCGGTAGCTCGCGACGGCGGTCAGCGAGAGCAGGCACGATACGCGCAGGACACCGAGCTCGTCGGCCTCGGCGAGCAGCGTGCGGGCCTGCTCCAGCGCGTCCTGCGCCTCGTCCAGCGCACCGAGGTGCTGCAGGGCCTGCGAATAGTTGATCAGTGCGGAGGCCCGCTTCTCGACGGCATCGCCGGGGATCTCGCTCAGCACCGTTCGGTACCGGATCACGGCGCCCTCGTGATCGCCGAGTTCGTCGTACACACTGGCGGCGTTGACGAGGGCACTGGTCCGTACACCGTCGGTGGTGGTGTCCGCGGCGTGCTCGAAAATCCGCAGCGCCTCGGTGAGATCGCCACGGTTGTGCGCGGCGGCACCCTCGTGCAGGAGTTCCACGCCGGGCGGCCGGTTCTCGGGTTCACTCATCTCAGAAATCCGACTCCTCCACTGCCGCAGTTGTTTCTGATCGAAGTGGTGCGATATCAGCGAGTGAGTAGCCCCCGGATTCGCCGGTTTCGGGCGGTTCAGGGGCGCCGGGCGCGACCCCACCGGACCGGCCCGTGGCCAGCCGGAGCCTGTTCCGCGCGAGTTCCCGCACCAGCCGCCGCCGTTCGGCATCCGCCGCCACACCCGGCATACGCTGCGCGACAGTATCCCCGGACTCTCCTTTCTCATCGGAGATCCGCGATGGCTCGACGGCCCAGGACGGATGCGGCAGCTCGACCGGATCAGCTCCGTGCGGACGCCCCGTCGGCTCCGGCTGCGCGTAAGGATCAGCCGCATACGGAACCTGCGCGCCCGCAGCGGCGGCATCGAGGCGGTAGTCGACTGCTGACTCCCCCGGCTCCGAACTATGGGGCCGAACGGATGCCCGGGAGTGCTCCGGCACCGTGCCCGCCGGTGCGCTGCGGCCCACACCTGGCACGTAGATCTCTATGCCCAGCACCGAATCCGCAGGTTCCACGGATTCGCCCGTCCACGCGTCGCCGTTCAATTCCAGGGTGATGTGGAGGAATCCATCCGGAGTGCGGATCAGGGCGTGGGGTTGCAGGTAGCCGGGAAGACCCGCGGTGACCCCCGGGGCGGCGACCGCGTGTACCCGGGCCACCGTGCTGCCTGCTGTCCGCAACAACTCCCATGACACGGCACGCTCGGAGGCATCGACAACGCCGGCCGGACAATTCCGCCAATCCCAGCCGGCGGTACCGCGTGCGAGCACGAGGTCGGCACCCCGGCCGGGCAGGTTCGCCCCTGCGGCGAGCGCGTACTCGTCGGCGCGCGCTGCGGTCCACTCGAGCACCCCAGTGTCCGAGCCGGTTACCGCATCGTCTTCGACGCCGGTGTTCGTCGTGGCGTCCGCGCCGTCGACCACGCTTTCGCAGAACTCCGTCAGCTCGGCGATTTCGCTGCCCAGCAGTGCCGGGTCCAGCGCGGCGATATCGTCGATGGTCGAGGCCGGCCACCAGCGCGCCGCCCAGTGGGCGTAGGCGAGACGCCGGACCGCCGCCGCGAGATCGGGGTTGCCGGGCCCGACGGGGAGGTCCACCGGCTCGGTGTACGCGTCGGCGGCGAGTGCGATTTCGGCGCCGTACAGCGCCCACAGCCATTCCTGCGCGGTATCGAGATCGTGCAGGGTCGCCGCCGCGATTCGCTGCCCGGCCGTCAGACTCCAGGTGAGATAGCCACCCGCGACTTCGAGAACCGCCGTATCCACGCCCGGGTCGGTATCGGCCGCGGTCGGAGCGCCGGGTGGGCCGATCGCCCACAGGTCCGGTCGTAATCGCCGGATACGCACCATATCGACCATCAGACAGCCCTCGATTCGGCCGGCGCCGAGCCGGGTCCGGCCGCCTGCGCGCTCAGAACCTTGCGGACGCGGGTGCGGTGATCGAGGACCACCGACCGCGCGATTCCGTCCAGCAGGTCCCATAGTTCGTCCGGTTCGGCGAGCGGCTGTTCCCGTACATCGCGCCCGTGCAACCGGACCCACAACCTGCGCAGATACGGCCGCCACGGGGTCCGCAGTTCGGCCGCTATCGCGCCGAGCGGATTACCGTCGCCGGAGACGGGATGGATCGCCAGCCGCCGTGCCTGCAGAACGTAGGCCTCCCGCTGCCACCGGCTGTTGACCCGGCGGTGGGCGGCCGTTTCCGGTATGCCGCCCACGGGGGTCTCCGCGCCTGCCGACGACGTGATCGGGGTCAGCCCGAGCGCCAACTCCACGCCCGCCGCGGCGGCGACCCGCAAGGTTTCGTCGAGTAGTGCCCAGGGTGCGCAACTCCGGCTGATCTCGGTGGTCACCAGTTCCGGAATCGGTGGTAGGTCGGCACGTTCGGTTGACACCTGGAGGACGGTGAAAACCCGCTCGTAGACGGTGCGGTCGAACGGCAGGCCCAGCGCCGCGGTCGACGCCGACGAACCGAGCGCCGGTCGACACGGAACGGGTTTTTCGGTGAGACCGAGCAGATTCGCGTCGTACCGCGAACAGAACGCAACCCCGGGCCGGCGCCCCCTCGCCACTGGACCCGCCTCACGCACGCCCGCCTCACGCACGCCGACGCGCTGCACGGGCGCAGCGGTCGGCTCGGCAACCGGGCTGGTCCGAACGTTTTCGCAGGTTGCGGCCGCGATACTCGCCGCCGGGCGATCACTGCTGCCCACCCATAACGCGATCCCCGTATGGACCCCGATATGCGCGTCGATCAACCGCCGCAACAGTTGCCGGCCGGGTGCGGTATCTCCTTCCGACCGGGTCGCGACCGCGACCTCCAGAAGTTGCCGTAGTTCGCCGGCGCACTCCGGCGCGACAGGCGGTGGCGACGGCCGGCGCTCCCAGGCCGCTTCCAGCAACCCGTCCAGTTCGGCCGCCCGCGCGGGATCGGTGAGATGGTCCTTCAAAGCCTGGGTGGTTCGGCCGGCGGCGAATCCGTGGATCTCGCGCAGCACGGCCTCGGCGCGTAACCGGTCGCGCTGCGGATCGGGATGGCCGCGGGTGGCCGCGAGTTCGAAACAGCGCTGAAAGTACAGGTCCTGGGCGTTGCCCTCGGTGATCCGCAGCTCACGCCGGACCTGTTTGAGGAGCGTGAACCAGGCGGCGGTCGCCCGCAGCGCGTCGGCGTGGGCGCGGACCCGGGCCGCCAGCAGGGACGCACCGGCGCCGGAAAGAATCGCGCCCGCGCAACCCGGATACTGGACCGGCCGGATGACGAGCGGGTCGAGGATCAGTTTCACGGTCCGGCGCAGCGGCCCGCCCTGGGGCCCGCTCAACGCCTGCACACCCTCGAGACCGCGCCACACCTCATCGAGCACCATGGCCCGCGGTCGTCGCATGAGCCCAGGTTAACGGAGTTCCGGACGGTTCGCGGCGGCGAAAGTTGGGATCGGTAGGTGCGCGCGAGTTCCTAACTTTTCT
This sequence comes from Nocardia carnea, assembly GCF_029868325.1. GTDB lineage: Bacteria > Actinomycetota > Actinomycetes > Mycobacteriales > Mycobacteriaceae > Nocardia > Nocardia carnea_C. The sequence goes on along the minus strand of NZ_JARWNW010000292.1, from coordinate 10,318 downwards.
CTCGGGCGGCCGATCGAGCCGCGACACCGAGAGAACAGGATCCACCATGAACACCACGCTCTTCCGTATCGGCGCCGCCGTCCTCGCCGCCTCCACCATCGCACTGACCTCGGCCTGCGGTGACGATGCCGCGAGCGGCACGGCCACCCCGGTCGCCGACGCCCCGTCGACGGAATCCACCACCCCGGCAGGCGAGACCGGCGGGGATTCGAAGGCTCTGGTCGACGGGAAAGAACTCACCGCCGACTTCGACACCACCTGCGCGAAGCAGGGCAACACGCTGGCGCTGGCACTCACCGATACCGCCAACGAGCAGTACGGCCAGTTGAGCGTCAGCGCCAGCATCGTCGACGACAACACTGTGCAGGCGGTGGCGATCGCGGGCAGCCAGGGCGGATCCGACGGGATGCCGTACGCCGTCGGCTACGGCAACGGTCAGCCGGGCGGTTCGGCGCAGGTCAGCAAGAACGGTGAAACCTACACCGTCACCGGCGAGGGCATCGGCGCACCGGATATGACCAACCCGATGGCCGGCCCCGCGACCGCGAAATTCGACATCACCTTCGCCTGCTCCGACATCATCGGCTGACATGCTCCGGATACCCGGCTCCCCGTCGCCCCCGTCCCCTCAGGGTGTCCGGGTGCGACCGGGTGGCCCGGACTTCCGGACCACGTCCCACACCGGAGTAGCCGTGATCCGCATCCGACAGTCGCAGCCACGCTCCCGTCGGATCAGAATTCGAGTTCGGCCCAAGGGATACAGATGAGAAGCGGGCGATCTATCTCGACGGCCGAGGTACTCGCCGGCGCCATTCGTCGGCGAGAACGAGTCGTTCCAATTCGTCCCGAGTGCCAGACGTACCCTGCTATTCGGGCACGAATGAGCAGTAGCTCCCGGCACGGACGCGGGTAAGCGCAGCCAGAAACGCCTTACCGTCGGTACTGGCAACCGTACGGTTGTTTAGCTGATCAGGAACGCCGTTTTCGTAGTACCGACGGGCCAATCGTCCCCACCCCTCGTCGAATACCTGCAAAGTCACCCCCGCATCAGCCGACCACCGAAATTCTGCGACACGCTCGGGAAGACCCGTTGTAGCGGCATACATGCATACCACAGTGGGCGCTGCTTCTCGATTGCTCACGACGTTCCTTACTCGATACCCGACATTTCGCGCACGAACGCATCGATTTCCGATTGCGTGGGGGGTTTGACGATCGCCGGCCCGGGCGCATCGCCGATGATCTTACCATGTTCCTGAATCTCTACGAGACGAAGTGCAGAGTTCATCGAATCTTCTTCGGGATAACCCAGCCCTCGCATAAATTCGTCGAAGCCGGCGGGATCGGTGTCGGCGAGTATATCGACAACGCCTTCCAGTTCGCGATCCTTATTACGATAAACGAATTCAGAACATATACGGTCCGCCCCGAAAATATTCGGCAGATGCATGATCTGCTCATTGTCGATCGCAGCGATGCCGCCAACCGGCTCAGTTTTCATCAAAGCGTTTCCCAGGTTTCTGTCCTGGGCGGCCACGATATAATCGAAAGCGGCGATTTTTCTGCCTTCGAGTCCCCTGAATACAGACTCGTCGGATACATAGCCCCTGTTGGGTACGAACTCCTGCAGCGACCCCCACTCCGATGCATGCCTCCATTCGACAACGTCCGGAACAATACCCTCCAAACCCAATCTTTTGGCGATCAAAGGCGCGTTTATTTCGTTCGCCACACCCCGTATGCTGCTACCTCGACCTGCAATCTTAAGAATTCCCAGCACCTTGTCCTGGTAACCTACAAAGTCATTGCCTCCCATACCGGCAGGCGCCGCCGTAAATTGCAGATCCCGATTCGGAGGCATATTGCGAATACCGGCAGGCATCGACGGGTCAAAAGATGACGGGGAATCAGCGCCCGAGGGGATCGACAATCGTCGATATTGCCCGGGATGGACCGGCGCAGGGCGGCGAGAATTCTCCCGTTGCGTCGCATCCGAAACTGTTCTTCCACTCCGAACATCCGTCTCCATAAGTTCACGAACAGTCTTGCGCACGGCATCGGAGGAATTATGAATACCGCGGTCCAAACCGTCGGCCAATTTGGAGGTCAGCCCCGCCAGGTCGCCCCTGAGCCTGACGAGAAGGTGCTGCGCAGACTCCCCTTTTCTCAATTGTTTCGTATCATCCGGCGCAGGTCCGGTCCGGGATACCCCCCGTACCTGCCCCCTTTAATTGAGTACATACCGTAGCCGAAGCCGGCATTATCTGGCCTGAACATAATCAGTTATAATACTGAGAACCTGCATCGACCGCTTGCCAGCATCGGGGATAGTAGTATTGTGAAACTTTCCCGAGCACGTACTGAGGAACGCGCTGTGCGGTAAGCGTACGAAAGTCTGTGTAATAAAAGAATCACTTGCGTACATATACGAAGCCGTCAGCGGGGCGCACCTTCTTGCGGCCGATATCCAGAATTTTCTTGGCATCCGGCGGATGGCGTGCAGTACCAGTGCAGGATTTCCGATCCGGCCCGGTCAGCACGGGATAAGGTACCCGAGCCATCCGAAGAAGCACTCCTCGGAGGCCCCGTCCCGTGATCAACGATCCGTCCTGATAGGCGGCCCGTGCCTCACTGGCAGGTCCGGGCCCGGTGGGCGGTTTCCATGCGGCTGCGGAGTTGGCGCAGGATTTCGTCCGCGGGGCCCGGGGTGACGGTGAGATCGTCGGTGGTGTGGTTGTGGAGGAGGTAGCGGCCGTCGTCCGGGTAGTCGAGCCAGAGGAAGGCGTAGCCGTCGTCGGTGGGGCGGGTGTCGACGGTGTATCCGGGGTAGACCGTGATTTCGCCGGTGCCGGCGCGGGGGCGGCGGAAGAAACGCTGCATATCTTCGAGGGGTGAGAGCTGCGTGGGGTGGCGGGAGTACACGGGGGCGTTCAGGTCGGTGCGGCGGGCGCGGATGGGTTGGTGGCGCCCGGTCGCGAACCGCGGCAGGCCTGCCACCAGGCGGGGAGCCAGCTCGTTGCTGCGGAGCCGGGTGAGGACCACGTCACCACCGGATTTCGGTTCCGGGCCGGGTAGCTGCGTGGCCAGCACAGCTGTTCGATCGACGACACCGGCGTGCATCCGTGTCGCATTGCTCTGCCGCGGGCCGTGCACCCCGTAGACCTCCACCCGGATCTCCGGTTCGATGAGCACTGTGAGTGCTTGGTAGAGCGGTTCGCCGAACACCGGCTGCAACCGCCGTGCACACTGCTGCCGGAACCGCTGGAAATCGTCGTCGTGCTCCATCCGGGGCGGCAGGTATTCCAGCGGATACGGCAACCGGTCGCGACCCATTGCCTCCAGGGCCAGCGTGAACTCGTAACCGCCCAGCTGCCAGCGTGTTTCGCTCATACGGAATCCGTTTTGCATGAAGGCGCCGCGTGGTCGCGCTGCGATCCCACCCTCGGCCGTGGCTCGCTCATTCGCCGATAACCCCGCCCGGCGGGAGCACCCGAGGCTGATCGCCGAGCAGTTCGGTGGAGCGATCCTGGACGAGATAGTCGGGAATCTTGTGATCGTCGTCGTCCTCGCCGCGCCCACGTTGCCCACCGGCACCCATCATGCCGGGCATCCCGGACATTCCGCGGGTGGCGGCGGCCGGGCTACCGGCACGGGACGCGGGCCCGCCGGTCTGGTTCGGGTTGCCGGGTGACCCGCTGACCGTGCGGCCCGGGGCTCCCGGAGACTGTTGCCCACCAGGGGCGGCGACCATCGGTGCACCGGAGGTGGTACTCGGCGATCCGGGCGTGGTGGTGCTCGGCCGGCCCACCGGCTCTTCGAGCGGGGCAGTGTTCGCCGGAGTCGTGGTGGTCGACGGGGTGGTCGTCGCCGGTGTTTCCGTGCCGGCGGGGCTGGTCCCCTGCGGTGTCTCCTCGCCGGGAGCGGCCTGGTCCTGCGGGTTCGTGCCAGGCGGATTCGTCCCGGCCGGGTTGGTGCCATTCGGGTTGGTACCGGCGGGGTTCTGTGTTCCTCCGGGCCCGACCGGCTGCTGCGTTCCGGGGCCCGCACCGACCGGGCTTTTCGTCACCGGCAGCACAGGGGTTTTGGTGTCGACCGCCGTGACACCGGGCTGATAGAACTCGATCATCAAATCCTGAGCCTGCGCCTGCGCTTCATTGGCGCGATGCTTGGCGGCCTTGACGACGCCGTTGCCCGGAATATGGCCCACGAATTCGTCGAACCCGGACACCTCGACCGGCGGGACGATCGACATCTTCGCCTGGGCGAGATAGCCCTGCATGAGATCGATACCGTTGGCGACCATTTCGAAGCTCCGGACCAGCTTCTGCGCGTCCGTGACGAAAGCGCGGGTGCCCTCGCGTGATGCGGTCCCCGACTCGCCACCCCACTGTTCGGTAATGATCCGATCGACATTCTTACCGAAGGTGTCGAGACCGGTGAAAAGCTCCTCCGTCAGCCGGCGCCAACCGTCGGCACCGGCATTGACATCGGCGGACTCGACGCCAGGGCCGCCGGAGTTGCCGTTGAGTGCTTCCCAGATCTGCTGGTGGGTCCAGGTCTTGAACGCTTCTTTGGTAGCGGTGGCCGGGGCGTATTCGCCATCGAAACCCTCGCTGACCCGGGCCAGTTCGTTGTTGATATGGGACCGGTCGCCACTCCACTCCTGCTCGGCGGCACCGGCGGCATCGGAGGCACGATTCCGGTTACCGTCGGATTCGTCGTAGTTGCCGGTGACTTCATCGACTGCAGCATCCACGCTGGCGACGCCGGCGACGATCACTGCAGCGACGAGCAATGGTGCGGGCATCAGCGGAGTCCTTCCCCGGCGGCGGTGGTCTGGGAGGAGTTCTGCTGGTCGGTCTCCTGGAGTTCGCCGATCGCGGCCGCGTAGGTGTCGCTCATTAGATTGACAATCTCGATCAACTCATCGATGCGATCCACGGCCGAATCACCGTTCTCGCCTCCGGTGGCCTTCAACTCGAACTTGCTCTTTATGTCCTGCGCAGAGGGCAGACCTCCGTAGCCGGCCAGATGCCCGAGGGTCATGGCGTTGACACGTTGATCTCGAAGTCTTGTCAGAAATGTTTCGCATTCCTGACGGAGGAGTGTGCCCACCTCATGTTCAATGGAAAGCTCACCATCGATGGCTTGTTGCTTGAGGTTCTGCCAGTATTTCGCTTGGTCGCTCATAATCCGTACCTCCCAGGACCTGCGGGTAACCGTTACCTCGGAAGGTGGGGATCCAAGGCTGCGGCGAACTCAGCAGAGATCACGCAGATATCGCGAGTCCAGCCGTCCTCCTCGAACCACGCAGCACTGATCTCGAACATTCCCTGGTCGGCTTCCATCGACGTGTAGCATGACCTGCCATCAGTCTCCGACTTGTCATAGGAGCGGAGCGCCTCGCGAGATCCGACTGTGGTTTCGGATTTCTGAACCATATTCTCGTTCTTGCGGGCTTCATCCAGCGTGTGCGAGGTCGACAGGACCGTGACTCGTATCAGGTTGTCAGGTGTTCGCCAGCCACACACCCGCCAGGATGATTCGCCCTCCGGCGGATCAGTGACAACACTCTTGGTAGCCGGATTCAGCCCGACCCCTGTCAATACCTCGTCCGAAAGTTCAGCACAGGGATTGAAGATCTCGATGGGGCCCGTCGTCTTCGGTGCTGCTGTACCGGTTGCGGATCCCTCGGTGCTGGACGTGCATCCGGTGAGCAAAGCTGTTGCGGCCGCCGTAGCAAGCATGGCACGGACGATGTCGGCGGTTCGCATGGATCTCCCCTGTGTCGGTGCGGCGGATTACCCCGCCATTACTATAGGACGCACCCTCAGGCTGGGCGGTTCCACCGAGTCCGGGCGATCTCGTCCTGGTCGCCACAGCTGGATCGTGGGTTGCTCCGAAAATTGTGGTCCCGGCCATCGAACGGCAGCCGGGACCGTGCACGTCATGGGTGAACGGACGTACCTCGCCGCGCGGTGTTCAGGAAGGTGTCCCAGACCTCCGGGCCGAATACGAGGACGGAGCCTGCTCGGTTCTTACTGTCACGAACTCCGACCGCGCCACCCGCAAGATGAGCAACCTCGACGCATTCCCGGTCCGGGCCGCTGTGCGAGCTCTTGAACCACCGGACACCTGCTGGATTGTCGGTCACCGCTGGTACTCCTTCGCGATCCGCGCGACCAGATCCCTGGTCTCGTGCTCGTTCAAAGCTACATTGGCGATACGTCGTATGGCTTCCGTGTACTGGGAGACCTCGCCTGCGCGCTCGAGGTAGAGATCGCCCGTGTAGCCCTCGACATAGGCGACGGGGGGCTCCGCGATTCGAGTGTTCGAAGGCACAGGAAACTCGAGAAACACGAAGGATCGGACGACCAGCCCTATGGCGCTTCGTGCGTCGTAGGGAACGACACGCAGGGAGACATTCGGCCGCATACTCGCTTCCACCAGGTGCAGTAGTTGGTCCGCCATCACACCTGAGCCACCTACATGATGGTGGAGCACCGCCTCGGAGAGCAGCACATCCAGACGGAATGTACTGTCCTGGAATTTTTCCCGTCGATGACTCGCCAGCTCGAGTCGTCGCTCCACATCCGCAGTCGGCCACTCCGGATGGGCGGCCCAAATGATCGCGCGCCGATACTCCGGCGTCTGCAGCAGCCCAGGCAGGAGGGTTATTTGCCAGCTGGTCATATGGCATGCTGCTGCTTCCAGCCCGAGATAATGATTGAAATCCCGGGGAATCTCATCGTCGTATGCGCGCCACCACCCTCCTCCGGACAGCTTCATCGCGCGCAGTTCCTGCACCAGGTCCAGGACGAACCGGCGTTCCTCGTCCGAGGCGCCGTACCGGTCGCACAGTCCGTTGATCTGCAACGTCGTGGGCCGGGAAGCGTGCCCGTCCTCCAGGCGGCCGATCGTCTGCGGACTCACCTCGATCGCGCGGGCCGCGGCGGCCTGGTTGGTGCCGCTGCGTTCGCGCAGCCGGCGCAGTTCGCGGCCGAGTGCTCGTTTCGGGAGTGTGGATCCACCCGCCATCTTATTACCTTTCGTAATTATCGAATTCCGTTGTGGAACACTCCGGCCCGGAACACATTGCCGGAAGCGACCCGGCACGGTCGCCGGGCTGATCTGGGCAGGAATCTCCACCGAGGCGGTTCCACATAGCGCACTGTTCCGGTCTACTGATTTCGCGCCCGGCGCAGGAAAGTCCCCGAAATCCATTGGGTAACACCGGTTCCACAACCTGGAGTGTTGTGAAACCGGTGGTCCGATCGCGGCCGCTACTCCCCATCGGACCCTGCGCCGGGCTGCATCCCATCGCCTCTTCAGGAAAAGGCGGAGCCATGCCCGTTGCGATCGTATACCTGAACAAAAGTCTTTGTGGCGCAATACAACAGCATCTCGAAACCGAATGCCGTGATTTCGCCCGCGCCCACGGATTCGCCATTGCCCGAGTGGTGCTGGAATCCGGTGTCGATGTGCTGCCGTGGACATTACGGAAATCGGATCTACTCGGCGGCGACGCAATTGTGACACCGACCGTGGAACATATCGGCTTCCGTGCGCCGGTCGTGCTCGAGCGGTGCGCCCTGATGATCGTCCACCCCTACGGGTGGTACCGCCGAGGTGACGTGGACCGGTGGATACCGGAGACGCCCGAGGTCTACCGGTGACCGGCCGGAAAGCCGACAGGGACGTGCACGTCTCCCCTTCCGCACTCGGCGCACAGCCGACAGCAATCGGCTACCTGCGCACCGATCTGTGTGGTCACCGCGGATTCGTCACCGCGCGCCTACGGTTGACCGCCATCGCCCACGGCTACCGGCTGCGCTGGCTTGTCGAACTCCCCGCCGACCCCAGCCCGGACCATCTCACGACACTGCGCACCACGCTCGCCCGGACCGGCGCCGACGCGGTGATCATCGCGACAACGACCCACCTACCCGGCTCACAGTTGCCCGCCTTACGCACCACGACCCCGGTAATTGTGGACACCACCACACTTCCCGTGACACCCGTGCGCTTCGCACGGCTGCGTTCCCTTCTCGGCCGAGATCCGCGACGACGCTGAGACCGGCATCAGCACCGAGCGTCAGGCGAGCGTCTCCTCGATGGAGGTCGCAGTGAGCACTCGCACCGCCCACACATGATGCCGGTCGGCATCAGCCGACCGGATACGGCGCAGCACGGCCCCGGGCAACGGGCCGAACTTGACCGTCATCTGCTCGGTCAGCATCTCCGCGCGCCCCCGTGCCTCACCCCGCGCCTCACCTCGGGCTTCGATGGCTTCCGCTGTGGTCACAACCGCCTCCTCGGCTCGGGGGGATCCGCGCGGCGACCGCCGCCGGGTCGGTTCGCTGGTGTCCCCCATCACGACAATGCCGATACGACCCGGCACCGACGTCAGGCGAGCGTTTCCTCGACGGATGCCGCGGTCAGCACCCGCGTCGCCCACACGTGGATCCGGTCGGCATCGACCGACCGGATCCGGTGGATAGTGGCCGGCGGCAGCGGGCCGAATTTGATTGTCATCTGTTCGATCAGCATCTCCGCGCGTCCCCGCGCCTCACCACGGGCCTCACCACGGGCCTCACCACGCGCCTCACCACGCGCTTCGATGGTTTCCGCTGTGGTCACAAACGCCTCCTCGGCTCGGGGGTCGATCCGCGCGGCGACCGCCGCCAGTTCCGTCTCGCTGGTATCACCTACCGTCAGCAGGTAGGTGAAAACCATCCGATAAACACCCAGCGGATCCGCACCCTCGCCGAGAGCGCGCAGGTCGTCGAGCCAATCCAGCATAGCGCGATCCAGGCCGGTGCTGCCTGGGGCGATCTTCTGCAACACCAGCAGCAACCGGGCGGCGGGGGTGAGTTCACGGCGGCGCAGTGCGTCGAGGTCGACGGTGGTGACGTCGTCGAGCAAGAACCGCAGGCTCGGCAGGTGCGGCCCCAGCTCAGCCCGCGTTTCGGGGCCGAGGTCGAGAAGCTCCCCCAGCTCGGTGGGTCCACTCCAGCGCCGGCCGCGGGGGCTGTTGTGGACCACCAGCGGGATGATCGCCGGCAAACGGCCGGGCCGACTGCCGCGCTCGTGTGTGTGGTGGTTGTCGGCGAGGTACTGCCGCCAGATACCAACCATGTACTCCAAGACTCGGAACGCCATGAACCGGTCGGTGGAGGATTGGTGTTCGAGCAGGATATAGATGAAGGCAGGCCGGTCGTCGAGTCGGGTGCGGTAGAGCAGATCGCCGTAGCGGTCGCGTAGGTCGGAGTGGATGAAACTGGTGGGCATCAGCTCCAGTTCCTGCCAATGGATGCGGTTGCTGAGTGCTTCACCGATCTCCTCGGAGAACTTCACGCGGATCTCGCTGGCGGCATTGTCGCGATTTGCCATGATCCCCCGGAAGAACGCGTCGTGCGGGCCACCCCGCTGCTCGCTCATGACCGGCGACGGTACCCCGCCTTATCAGCAAAAGCCCAATCGGACAACACAACTCGCCTGGAGAATACCTGCGCTCCTTCCGGTGCGGGCTACCGTGGCGCGCCGTTCATATTCGGCGACCCATGACCCATCGGAGCCGACTCGCGTCGGGCGTCACTCGAACTCGGTCCGCAGCCGCAGCGCGCGAGCATCTGCCGGCTGAACGCCCAGGTGAGCAGTCCGCAAAGCGCGAAGCCGGCACCTAGAACAGCGGACCCGGTCCACCCTGACGTGGAATACACCGTGGTGGTAGCCGTCGCGCCGAGGGCGGAGCCCAGCGAGTAGAAGAGCATATAACCGCCGATGACACTGCTCGTTCGGTGCGAGTACTCAGCGGTGAGCAGCGTCTGGTTGCTGACGTGCACGGCCTGAACCGCAAAGTCGAGGACGAGGACGCCGACGACCACCGGCCACAGCTGCCAGGCCGCCTGTCCGGAAGCGATCCAGGATGCGGCCAGCAGTACGAGGGCGCTGCCTGTTACGACGTTGGCACGGCCCGCGTCGGCCCACCGGCCGGCTCGTGCGGCTCCCAGGGCACCAGCGAGCCCAGCGATTCCGAACAGGCCGATCTGAGCTGGGCTCAAATGCCACGGTTCGGCCGCCAGCGGCAGCGCAAGCCCACTCCAGAGGGTGCCGAAGGAAGCGAACAGGAAGAACGCGATCAGCCCTCGCGAGAGGAACAGAGGCTCCCGGAACAGGAGGCCGAGCGAGACCATTACGTCGCCGTAAGAGGTCCGGCGGGCCGGGCGATGACCTGCCGGCAGCTGCTTCAGAACAATGAGGGAAAGCACGACGAGAAGCACCGCGAGCGTGATGTAGATGCTTCGCCATCCCGACA
>NZ_JARWNW010000291.1 GCF_029868325.1 Nocardia carnea | reverse complement strand
CGGGACGCCGGACTTCGCTCCGGTGATGTCCGAGTACCTCGACTCGCAACCAGGTCTTGTCACCCTGTATCGCGCCGCACGGGAAGCCACCCGGATCCCGATCACGCTTCCTGGCGGCAAAAAACTCAGCCTGGGTGCCGGTGGCCAAAACGTCCTCATCGAAGCAATTATCTACGACTTCTGCGGTCGCTACGTCCATGATGCCGAGGTCTTGTATATCGGAGACGCCGATTCCAAATTCGCTCATTTCGAGGACAAACGCCTCGCCGAACTCGGTATCACAGTTAATCAACACGGCAAGATGCCGGACCTCGTTGTATACCAGCCATCCACAAACTGGCTCCTACTCATGGAAGCTGTCGGTAGCCACGGCCCGGTTGACGCGATGCGCCGCAGGGATTTATCGGTGCTGTTCGGACGTAGCACGGCAGACCTGGTATTTGTAAGCTGCTTTCCGGATAGGGCCACCATGCGGAAGTACCTCGTAGACCTCGCGTGGGAGACCGAGGCGTGGGTAGCGGATGAGCCGACCCATATGATTCACATGAACGGCGGAAAGCTCCTCGGCCCATATCGGTCGAACTGACCGAGGCGTTCGGGCAACCATATGGCCTCCAATGATCTTCTGTTCCATGCCGCGATCACCGCCGAACTCTCTCGCACCTCGGAATGCTCTGCCGCACAATTTCCGCCGAACAATGAAGTGACAGGGACCATGCGGTCAAGGTTCTGAAGCGGTATCCCCGCGGCGTGCTCACCGCAATGGGCCTGCGCTTCGGCGAAGACATCATGTACTACCTGGTGGTCACCTTCACCATCACATATTTGAAGGTCCAGTAGGATACGGCGACCGACGACATCCTGTGGTGGCTGCTGGCTGCCCACGCCATGCATCTCGCGGTGATCCCGCTGATCGGCGCGCTCACCGACCGGGTCGGCCGGCGTCCGGTCTACCTGGCTGCGGCCGCTGCGGTGACCACGATCGCGGTATCGGTGGCCCGGGAAACCAAGGGTTTCGACCTGGCCGATATCGACAGGGCCGATGCGGCCCGCCGACACCACGACAACCGTCCGGCTCTGACAACCGGCATCACGAGGAACCACTACCGCTGCCGGACGGAGGCGCCGACGCCTGATCATCCGGTCGTTCGCTCAGCTCTGGATCGAGCCCGCGATATTGGTGTTGTGCACCGAGCAGACCCACCAGGTCCGGTCGCGCCGGAGCAGGACCCAGGTGCCTCGGTTGGCGAGCGAGAACTCTGCGGTGTGCAGGGTTTGCTCGACGTTGACGATTGCGTGGTCGGGCGTCAGGAGGCGGAGGGCCAGCAGTTCGAAACGAGCTCGCGCATCAGGGCTTTCACCGAGGCGAGCGCGATGATAGCCGTGCAGCTCATCCCAGCCCCGGAAGATCGCGCCCGCCGGCGTGATGAAGACGACGTCTTCGGTGAACATCCGATCGAACGCCGCCGCGTCCTTCGCCTCCAAGGCCGATTCCAGTTGCCGGAAAAGGGCTTCTATCTCAGCGGTCGTCGCCGCGTCGACACCGGATATTCCGGCTGTCGGCCGGACGCCGGCCGCAGCGTGCTCGAGAGAACTCATTTCTCGCACGCTACCCCGCTGCACGCCGGTCTCCAGAGTGCTCGAAGGCGGCGAGTACGGACGCGGCAGTCAACCACTACTTCGCCGGACCGTCGGCATCGAGTAGCCCGGTCAGTGCGGCCAATGCCATCGACCGCAGTACGGGCCGGGTGCGGTCGCGGGTCGGGCCGGCGCTGTGGGGAGTGGAGTTGAGCAGGCCGAAGACCGCGTGGGCCTGGACGCGGGCGGTTGCCTCGTCCAGCCCCGGGGTCAGTTCGCAGAGGATCCGCACCCAGATCTCCACGTAGCGGCGCTGGGTGCGGCGGATCTCGCGGCGGGCCGGGAGAGGGACATTGTCGAGGTCGCGGTCCTGGATGCGGATGAGTTCGGGATCGCCGAGGGCGAAGTCGAGGTGGAAATCGACCAGGCGGGCCAGGGCATCGGAGGGGCCGGCCGCGTCGGCGGCGACCGCGGTGCCGCCGTCGAGGAGACGGCGGCTGATGCCGACCAGGAGTTCGACCAGTAAGGCCTCCTTGTTGGGGAAATGCCGGTAGACCGCGGGGCCGCTGATGCCGACCGCCGCGCCGAGATCGTCGAGGCGCATACCGAGGTAGCCGCGTTCGGCGATCAGCCGGGCGCCGGCGGCCAGCAATTGGTCGCGGCGCTGCTGTTTGCGCAGCTCCCGGCTGGTCGGGGTGGCAGAATCGGCGCTGGTCACCCGTACTCCTTCGGCATTCTCTGGACAACTCGGTTAGTCAAGATTAACCTGAATTCCAGTTATCAGCGATTAACTCAGATGGGCAGGATCATGTGATGACCCGCACCGCGAGCCCCGCGACCACCACCGGGCCGGCAACCGATAACCGGGCCGCCAATCAGGCCCTGGTCGACGAGTTACGCCGCCGCCTCGCCGAGACGGCCCACGGCGGTCCGGAGAAGGCCCGGCAGCGCCATATCGACCGCGGCAAACTCCTGCCGCGCGACCGGGTGGATCAACTGCTCGACCCGGGCAGCCCGTTCCTGGAACTCTCCCCGCTGGCGGCCAACGGCATGTACGGCGACGAATCGCCGGGTGCGGGCATCATCACCGGTATCGGGCGGGTGGCGGGCCGCGAATGCGTGATCGTCGCCAACGACGCCACGGTCAAGGGCGGCACCTACTACCCGGTGACGGTGAAGAAGCATCTGCGCGCCCAGGAGGTGGCGCTGCACAACAACCTGCCGTGCGTGTACCTGGTCGATTCAGGTGGCGCCTACCTGCCCGAACAGGACGAGGTGTTCCCCGACCGCGAGCATTTCGGCCGGATCTTCTACAACCAGGCCACCATGAGCGCGCAAGGGATCGCGCAGATCGCGGCGGTGATGGGGTCGTGCACCGCGGGCGGAGCGTATGTGCCGGCGATGAGCGATGAGGCGGTGATCGTGCGGGATCAAGGCACGATCTTCCTCGGCGGCCCGCCGCTGGTGAAGGCCGCGACGGGCGAGGTGGTGACGGCCGAGGAGCTCGGTGGCGGCGCCCTGCATTCCCGCACCTCCGGGGTCACCGACCATCTGGCCGACGACGACCGGGATGCGCTGCGGACTGTGCGCCGGATCGTCGGCACGCTCGGCCCCCGGCCCGAACCCGCGTGGGAAGTACGCGCCGCCCGCGAACCCTCCGTCCCCGGCGATGACCTCTACGACGTGGTCCCGGTGGATCTGCGCACCCCGTACGACGTGCGTGAGGTGATCCACCGCCTCGTCGACGCCGATCCCGGCGGCGACATCGGGTTCCATGAATTCAAGGCCGAATACGGCACCACCCTGGTCACCGGTTTCGCGCATATCCACGGACATCCGGTAGGTATTGTCGCCAACAACGGTGTGCTTTTCGGCGAATCCGCCATGAAAGGCGCGCATTTCATCGAACTGTGCGATAAGCGCAGGATTCCGCTGCTGTTCCTGCAGAACATCACCGGGTTCATGGTCGGGCGTGATTACGAGGCCTCCGGTATCGCCAAACACGGCGCCAAGATGGTCACCGCGGTGGCGTGTGCGCGGGTGCCGAAGCTGACCGTGGTGATCGGCGGATCGTACGGCGCCGGGAACTATTCGATGTGCGGGCGGGCCTATTCGCCGCGCTTCCTGTGGATGTGGCCGAACGCCCGGATCTCGGTGATGGGCGGCGAGCAGGCGGCGTCGGTGCTGGCCACCGTGCGCGGCGATCAACTCGACGGCAACGGTCAGCCCTGGAGCGAAGCCGATCAGGAGGCGTTCAAGGATCCGATCCGGCGCCAATACGAGGCGCAGGGCAATCCTTACTATTCGACCGCCCGGCTCTGGGACGACGGGGTCATCGACCCGGCCGATACCCGGACCGTGCTCGGACTGGCTCTCTCGGTGTGCGCGCAGGCGCCGCTGGAACCGGTCTCCTACGGCGTTTTCCGGATGTGATGACGATGCTGAACACCAACCATCCCCTGCCGTTCGACACCGTATTGGTCGCCAATCGTGGTGAGATCGCCGTCCGCGTGATCCGCACCCTGCGCGCCATGGGCCTGCGGTCGGTGGCCGTGTACAGCGATGCCGACGCGCAGGCCGCGCATGTTCAGGCCGCGGATATCGCGGTCCGGCTGGGACCGGCCGCCGCCCGCGACAGCTATCTGAACATCGACCGCGTCGTGGACGCCGCCCGCCGCACCGGCGCCAAGGCCGTGCATCCGGGATACGGATTCCTTTCCGAGAACGCCACTTTCGCGGCCGCACTGGATGCTGCCGGAATCGTTTTCCTCGGGCCGCCCGCCAAGGCGATCGAAATCATGGGCGACAAGATCACCGCCAAGACCACGGTGTCCGCCTCGGGTGTGCCGGTGGTCCCGGGGATCGCCGAACCAGGTCTGACGGATGACCAGCTCATCGCCGCCGCGACCGATATCGGCTATCCGGTGCTGGTCAAACCGTCCGCGGGCGGCGGCGGTAAGGGTATGCGGCGCGTCGACGACCCCGCCGACCTGCCCGCCGCCCTGGTCAGCGCCCGCCGGGAGGCTGCTTCCGCATTCGGCGACGACACCCTGTTCCTGGAGCGGTTCGTCACCCGCCCGCGGCATATCGAGGTGCAGATCCTGGCCGATACCCACGGCACGGTCCTGCATCTGGGTGAACGGGAATGCAGTCTGCAGCGCCGGCATCAGAAGGTGATCGAGGAAGCGCCTTCCCCGTTGCTGGACGCGCAGACGCGTGCCCGAATCGGTGCCGCCGCCTGCGCCACCGCGCGCAGCGTGGACTATGTGGGCGCGGGCACGGTGGAATTCATCGTTTCCGCCGACCGCCCGGACGAGTTCTTCTTCATGGAGATGAACACCCGCTTGCAGGTGGAACATCCGGTCACCGAACTGGTCACCGGGTTCGATCTGGTGGAATGCCAGGTTCGTATCGCCGCCGGGCAGCGGATCCGGCTGCAGCAGGACGATATCCGGCTGCAGGGGCACGCCGTCGAGGCGCGGGTGTATGCCGAGGATCCGGGTCGCGGTTTCCTGCCGACGGGGGGCACCGTTCTCGATCTCCGGGAGCCGGCCGGTCCGGGAGTGCGGGTGGACTCCGGGCTCGCGGTGGGCACGGTGGTGGGCAGCGACTACGACCCGATGCTCGCGAAGGTCATCGCGCACGGCCCCGACCGCGCCGCCGCCCTGGCCGCGCTGGACCGGGCACTCGCCGAGACCGCGGTGCTCGGGGTGCGCACCAACACCGATTTCCTGCGTTTCCTGCTGGCCGACCCCGATGTGGTGGCGGGTCGCCTGGATACCGCGCTGCTGGACCGGCGCGCCGGTGATTTCACGCCGGCCCCGGTGCCCGACGATATTTTCGCGGCCGCCGCCGTGTATCGCTGGCTGCGGCAGTGGCCGCAGGGCTCGGCCGACCCGTGGTCCTTCCCCACCGGATGGCGGGTCGGCGCGGCCGCACCGATCAGGGTCCGGCTGGCCGGTGGTGACCGGACGGTGCACGTCTACCTCACCGGCACTCCCGCCTCCGCCGACCTGCGCGTCGCGGACGCCGAACCGATATCCGTGACAGCGGAACTGGGGCGGGCAGCCGGGCCGGATTCGGACGATTCCGTGCGCACCGTCACCCTCACCTTCGACGGCCTGCGACGCGGTTACCGGGTCGCGGAGTCGGACGGCACCCTCTGGGTGACCGGACCGAGCGGCGTCGCGGCAGTGCGGGAGCTGCCCGAGGAATCGGTCCGGGCCGATGCCGCCGCGGTGCACGATGCCGAGATCCGCAGCCCGATGCCCGGAACGGTGCTCGCGGTCGCCGCGGAAAGCGGCGCGACGGTCGCGGCCGGCGATCCGATTCTGGTGGTCGAGGCGATGAAGATGGAGCATTCGCTCACCGCGCCGCTCGCCGGAACCGTCGAGATCCTGGTAGCGGCCGGCGCTTCGGTGCGGCTCGACGAGGTACTCGCCCGGGTCCACGTCGAGCCCGTCGGAGGCGAATCCGCGGGCGCGGTCCCGGGAGCCGGCGACGACCGATCAGTAGCGTCGGCGGCCATCGGCTCCACCGGGCCGAGCGGCACAGGTCCCCGCACGGAACCCGCCGGGCCGGCATCGAGCAAGAGAACAACCGGTCCCGCACGTTCCGCCGATTACATCGGTGCCGATCCCGAATGATCCCCGTGGGATCGACGACCACAGGGTCGACGCCGGATGGCTCGGCGACCCGGTACCACTCCGAGAACGAAATGAGGCGAAGGTGAGCGATTTCCTGTCCACCGGCACCCTGCCCGACCACTACCGTGACCTTGCGCTGACCGTCCGGGATTTCGCGAACCAGGTCGTCGCGCCCGTGGCGGCGAAACACGATGCCGAACACAGTTTCCCGTACGAGGTCGTTGCGGGGATGGCGAAGATGGGCCTGTTCGGTTTGCCGTTCCCCGAGGAGTACGGCGGGATGGGTGGCGACTATTTCGCGCTGTGCCTTGCCCTCGAAGAACTCGGCAAAATCGACCAGAGCGTCGCCATCACCCTGGAGGCCGGGGTTTCGCTGGGCGCCATGCCGGTCTACCGGTTCGGTGACGAGAAGCAGAAGCAGGAGTGGCTGCCCCGGCTCGCCAGTGGCGAGAAGCTGGGTGCGTTCGGGCTCACCGAACCGGGCGCGGGTAGCGATGCCGGCGGTACCCGCACCACCGCCGTCGAGGACGGCGACAGCTGGATCATCAACGGCAACAAGCAGTTCATCACCAACTCCGGCACCGATATCACCGCCCTGGTGACCGTGACCGCCGTGACCGGGCAGACCGGCGGCAAGAAAGAGATCTCCACCATCCTGGTGCCCGCCGATACCCCCGGCTTCACCGCCGAACCCGCCTACAACAAGGTCGGCTGGAACGCCTCGGACACCCATCCGCTGACGTTCACCGATGTGCGGGTGCCCAAGGAGAACCTGCTCGGCGAGCGCGGCCGCGGCTACGCCAACTTCCTGCGCATCCTGGACGAAGGCCGGATCGCCATCGCCGCGCTGTCAGTTGGTGCAGCTCAGGGGTGTGTGGACGAATGCGTGCGCTACGCCGGTGAACGCGAGGCGTTCGGCCGGACGATCGGCAGCAACCAGGCGATAGCCTTCAAAATCGCCCGGATGGAGGCCCGCGCGCATACCGCCCGCACCGCCTACTACGACGCGGCGGCGCTCATGCTGGCCGGGAAGCCCTTCAAGAAGCAGGCTTCCATCGCCAAACTGGTGGCCAGCGAAGCCGCGATGGACAACGCCCGGGACGCCACCCAGATCTTCGGCGGCTACGGCTTCATGAACGAATACCCGGTGGCCCGCCACTACCGCGACTCCAAGATCCTGGAAATCGGCGAGGGCACCACCGAAGTACAACTGATGCTGATCGGACGGGAGCTCGGACTGTGAGCGGCGAGGACAAGATCACCAAGAAAGTCGAGCACGACACCACCGGCCTGAAACGGGTCGTACAGTCCGGTCTGTGGTTCGAGGAATTGGAAACCGGTGTGCTCTACGAGCACCGGCCCGGCCGCACCATGACCGAAACCGACAACGTGCTGTTCAGCACGCTCACCATGAACAATCAGGGCCTGCATATCGACAAGGCCTACAGCGACGCCCAGGAACCGTTCCACGAGCGGCTGGTGAACTCGCTGTTCACCCTGGGCACCATGGTCGGGCTGGCGGTAGCGCACCTCACCCAGGGCACCACGGTTGCCAACCTCGGGTTCGAGGAAGTGAAATTCCCGGCGCCACTGTTCCACGGCGACACCATCTACGTGGAAACCGTGGTGCTTAACAAGCGCGAATCGAAGAGCCGGCCGGGCCAGGGTGTGGTCACGTTCCGGCATGTGGCGCGCAACCAGCACGGCACCATCGTGGGTATCGCGACCCGGCACGCCATGATCCGAATGCGTCCGGCGGAGCAGGCGTGAACTCCGCGCCGCACCGGACTGTGCGGGACGTGCAGGCGTATCCGGGTAGCGCCCGGGCATACAGGAGGAAGAGCCGGTGACAGTTCCCGATACCCAGTGGCAACCGACCGGACCGGCCTGGCTGTTCTGCCCGGCCGATCGGCCCGAGCGCTACCGCAAAGCCGCCGGCACCGCGGACGTGGTGATCCTCGACCTCGAGGACGGTGTCGCACCGGCCGATAAACCCGCCGCCCGCACGGCACTCACCGAAAACCCGCTCGACCCCGCCACCACCGTGGTGCGGGTCAACCCCGCCGGCACCGCCGACCACGACCTGGACCTACAGGCCCTGCGCAGCACCGCGTACCGGCTGATCATGCTGCCGAAAACCGAATCCGCCGAGCAGGTATCCGGCCTCACCGGGTACGAGGTTTTCGCGCTCATCGAATCCCCGGCGGGAGCGCTGGCCATCGAGTCGATAGCCGCCGCACCCAACACCCTGGGCGTGATGTGCGGGGTCGAGGATCTCGTTGCCGCCATGGGCGGTACCGGCACCCGGCGCCCGGACGGCAGCTACCGGGATGTGGCATTGCATCTGCGCAGCACCGGCCTGCTCGCCGCGAAGGCATACCGGCGGCTCGCCCTGGACATGGTGTACCTGAACATCCGCGACCTCGACGGGTTGCGTGCCGAAGCCGAAGACGCGGTGGCCGTGGGTTTCGATATCAAGGTCGCCATCCATCCCTCTCAGATCCCGGTGATACGCGCGGCCTACGCCCCCTCGGCCGAAGAGATCGCCTGGGCCGAAGGTGTACTCGCCGCCGCCCCGAACCACCGCGGTGTCTTCACCTACGAGGGCCGAATGGTGGATTCTCCGCTACTCCGCCACGCCGAGCAGATACTGCAGCGAGCCGTCCACCGGCCCGCCGGAAATCTCGGCTGACCAGCCAACTATGCCCCGCCACGCACAGGACCTCCGGCGCCCCGGCCCGATGAACCATCGGGCCGTGCCCGGAGGTTTTCACCGGACGTCCCGGTCCGTCTCGGTACGGAAGCCGGCGACGATCCACATCTGTCACCGATACTCGACCTGCGGCGCCCGGCTGGGCAAGGATTACCGATGAACACAGGAGGTTTCTGCGGTGGAACCACAGTGGGTCCCCAGCGCACGTGATATCGCGGACGCCCGGGTCACGGATTTCGCGCGCTTCGTCGAAACGCGGACGGGCACCGAGTTGCCAGATTATCACGCCCTGTGGCGTTGGTCGGTGGACAATATTGCCGATTTCTGGGCGGCGCTCTGGGACTACTTCGATCTCGGGCCCGTCGCGGGCGACGTATTGGCCCGGCCCGATATGCCGGGGGCACAATGGTTTCCCGGGACCACCCTGAACTATGTCGACCGGGTGATCGCGCAAGCCCGCACCGACCGTCCGGCGATAGTGCAGGTCACGGAGGGAACCGAGGATGTCACCGAAACCTCCTGGGCCGAATTGCTCGCCGGCGTGACCGCGTTCGCCCGGACGCTACGTGGACTGGGTGTCCGGCCAGGCGACCGGGTGATCGGTTATCTGCCGAATATCACCGAGACCGTGATCGCCTTCCTGGGCACCGCGGCGGTCGGCGCGGTATGGAGCGCCTGTGGTCAGGACTATTCGGCCAAGGCCGCCCTGGACCGGCTCGGCCAGCTGGAGCCCACGGTGCTGGTCACCGCCGACGGTTACCGTTACGGCGGTAAGGCCCACGACAAGAGTGCAGATATCGCCGCACTGCGCGCCGGGCTGAACACCCTGCGCGCCACCGTTGTGGTCTCCCGGCTGGGGATCGAGATCCCCGACAGCACACCGTGGTCGGTGGCCGCGGACCCGGCCGGGCACACCCTCCCGGAAACCGAAACGGTCGATTTCGCGCATCCCCTGTGGATCGTCTTCTCCTCGGGCACCACCGGACTACCCAAGGGGATCGTGCACGGCCACGGCGGCGTGGTCCTGGAACACCTCAAAGCCGTTGCCCTGCAATCCGATATCGGTCTCGACGATACTTTTCTCTGGTACACCAGCCCCAGCTGGATGATGTGGAACTTCCAGATCGCCGGCCTGCTCACCGGCGCCACCATCGTCTGCTACGACGGCAGCCCCGCCCATCCCCGGCCCGACTCCCTGTGGGAGATCGCCGCCCGCACCCGCACCACGGTGCTCGGCACCAGCCCGGGCTACGTCCTGGGTTGCATCAAAGCGGATTCGGTCCCCGCGACCGATCACGACCTCTCCGCGCTGCGACTCATCGGAATCACCGGTTCCTCGCTCCCGTCCGCGTCCTCGCTGTGGCTGCACGAGAACGCCGGCGGAGTCCCCGTCGCCTCGATCAGCGGCGGCACCGATGTGGTGTCGGCGTTCGCCGGCGGAGTGCGCACTGTTCCGGTGTGGCCGGGCGAGCTGTCGGCGCCGTATCTGGGGGTCGCCTTGGACGCCTACGACGAGGCCGGGCAGCCGGTACGGGACGAGGTCGGCGAACTGGTGGTCACGGCGCCCATGCCGTCCATGCCGATCCGCTTCTGGCGCGACCCCGACGGCACCCGCTACCACGACGCCTACTTCGACACCTACCCCGGCGTATGGCGGCACGGCGACTGGATCACCCGCACCGGCCACGGCAGCGTGGTGGTGCACGGCCGCTCCGATTCCACCCTCAACCGCCACGGCATCCGGATGGGCAGCGCCGATATCTATCAGGCGGTGGAACGGCTACCCGAGATCAGCGAAGCCCTGGTCATCGGCGCCGAACAGCCCGACGGCGGCTACTGGATGCCGCTGTTCGTCGTCCTCGCTCCCGGCGCCGAACTCACCGGCGACCTGCGCGACCGGATCAAGGAGGTGATCCGCACCGAAGTCTCGCCGCGCCACGTTCCCGACGAGATCCTGGCCGCTCCCGCGGTCCCGCATACCCGCACCGGCAAGAAGCTCGAGGTACCGATCAAACGCCTGTTCCAGGGCGCCGACCCGGCGCGGGTGGTGGAACGCAGCGCCGTCGACGACCCCGCCCTACTCGACTGGTACAGCGATATCCGCCCGCCCGGCGGTCGCTGATCGCACACCGGCCACGACCGCATCCGGGATTGGTCGGCGTGGCAGGATCGCGCACGCCCACACGGGCCACGGGACCCACCTCGCCGATCGCGGACCTGGGCATCCTGCCCCGCCGGTAGATCCCATGACCCCAAAATCCACCGGGCGGGTTGGTGTGCGAACTAGCCTGAACCGAGCTGATCCAGAAGCAAGGCCCGCTCCACCTGTACGCACACAGTCGTTCGGCTCAGGGAGAGGACAGGCACGCTATGAAGGCTCTGCAGCATATGGCCGTCGGTGCGGAACCGGAGGTCCGCGAAATTCCCACCCCCGAACCCGGCCCCGGCGAGGTACTGCTCCGGGTGACCGCGGCCGGGGTATGCCATTCCGACGATTTCGTCATGAACAACCCTCCGGAGAGCTTCGGTATCGAGCTCCCGCTGACCCTCGGGCACGAGGGGGCCGGGGAGGTCGCGGCGGTCGGTGCGGGGGTACGGGGGATCGATATCGGAACGAATGTCGTGGTCTACGGCCCGTGGGGGTGCGGTAACTGCTGGTTCTGCGCGCAAGGCCTGGAGAACTACTGTTCCCGTGCGGCCGAGCTGCGTATTCTCCCGCCCGGTCTCGGCGCGCCAGGGGCGATCGCCGAATATCTGATCGTCGATTCGCCTCGCCACCTGGTGCCGATCGGCGATCTCGACCCGGTCGCCACCGTGCCGCTCACCGACGCCGGTCTCACCCCGTACCACGCCATCAAACGCTCACTGGGCAAACTGCGCCCGGGCTCGTGGACCGTGGTGATCGGCAGCGGTGGCCTCGGCCATGTCGCCATCCAGCTGCTGCGGCATCTGACTTCCACGCGGGTGATCGCGTTGGACGTCAACGACGAGAAGCTCGAGTTCGCGCGGTCGGTGGGCGCCCATGAGGCCGTGCTCTCGGATGCGAAAGCCGCGGACAATGTCCGCAAGATCACCGGCCCGGCCGGCGCGAGCCTGGTCCTCGATTTCGTCGGTTTCCAGCCGACCATCGATACGGCGATGGCGGTTGCGGGCGTGGATTCCGATGTGACCATCGTCGGTCTCGGCGACGGTAAATCGGGCGCGCGGATCGGTTTCGGCGTCAGCCCGTACGAGGCGACCGCCACCGCGCCGTACTGGGGCGCCCGCGCCGAACTGATCGAGCTCATCGATCTGGCGCATGACGGTGTCCTCGATATCGCCGTCGAACGGTTTTCCCTGGACGATGCGCCGGAGGCCTACCGCCGGCTCGCTGCCGGAACTCTGCGCGGACGGGCGGTGATCGTGCCGTAACCGCAGCCGAGCAGCAACGACCACCGAGTTCGCGACAGGTCACCGCCCGTCGCGAACTCGCCCACCGGCGGTGCGCGCGGCCCGACCAGGGCGGAATACCTCCCTGACCGGGGGGGTGCGCGGCATGGACGCCGGTCGGCCGACGATAGGATTACGGGATGAGCGTCGACAACAGCCGGGCCCGGCCGTCCACGCCCGCGGTACGCGTGCGCGGCCGCGACGACCTGGCCGGAGACGGCGCCGACGCCCGCAAGAACACGGGTGATCTGCCCGCGCGCCCGGTGCGGCGCCGGCCGAAGAACCGGCGGGCGCAGATCGCCGCCGCGGCGGCCAATGCCTTCGGGTCCCTCGGCTACCACGGCGTGAGCATGGAGGATATCGCCGGCGGCCTGGGGATCAGTTCGGCCGCACTGTATCGGCATTATCCGAGCAAGTACGCGCTGTTCCAGGAGGAATCGCTGCGGGTCGGCCAGGCGATGGCCGAATCCGTCCGGTTACCGGCCGACGCTGCGGACCTGCCGCCGCAGCAGGCGCTGCAACAGGTACTCGAGGCGTTGAGCGCGGTCACCGTCGCCAATCGGGCCAGTGTCGCGCTGGTGCGCTGGGAGGGTCGCTATCTGGAGCCGGCGGATCGGGAGGTCCGCGCCGAACAGCAAGCGGTGGTGCTGGACGCTCTGGAGAGCCGGCTCGCCGCGTACTCCCCCGGTCTGCGCAACGGCGACCGCAAGGTTCTGGCGATTTCACTGCTGTCGGCCATCACGAGCATTGCCGATCACCATGCGGCACTCCCCACCAAACCGCTTGTCGCCCTGCTTGTTTCGATCTGCACCGGCCTGGCCGACGTCACCCTGCCACCGCCGGTGGATATCGCGCCCACGCCGCCGGTGGAAATACCGGAATCGTTCAAACACGAACTGCTGCTGCGCAAAGGTGTGGAGCTGTTCCATGCCCGCGGCTATCCGAATGTGAGTGTGGAGGATATTGCCACCGCCGCCGGGCTTTCCGCGGCGTCGGCGGTGTATCGCTTCTATCGCGGGAAGAGCGATCTGCTCACTGCCGCGTTCCGGCGCGCCGCCGAACGGGTATCGAGCGCCATCGGCCCTGCCGTGGCATCCGCTGCCGGTCCGCGGGAGGCGCTGGATTCGCTGATCGACCAGTATGTGGCCGGTTCGTTCGCCGAACGGGAACTCACCTTCGTGTACTACACCGAGTTCCAGCACGTCCCCGCCGAGGAACGCGCCGCGCTGCGCAACGTTCAGCGGCTCAGCGTGGACGAATGGGCCCGGCTGGTACGCCAGGTCCGGCCCGACCTGTCCGGTCCGCAGGCGCGCTTCCTGGTGCACGCCGCATTCGCCCTGGTCGTCGATCTCGGGCGGTCCTTCGGCACCGTCCCCATCGCCTCCCAGGAGCGGGTCACGCTGCTCATGCAGACCGTCCTGTACGGCCACCCAGCCGGAAGCTGAGCCCGGCCGGGTGGCCGTGCCGGTTACTGCAGCGGCTTGTCCAGCGGTGAGGTCATCTGATCGACCAGCCAGCGGCCGTCGGTTTTCTGCATCCGCATCACCATGGCCAGCTGCCCCGGCGCGGGCTGCCCCTGGGTGCCCAGACTGGTGATGGTCTGCCCGATCACCACCACGACCTCCGCGGAGCCGGTGTCCGCGGTCTTCACTGCGCACTGGATATCCCCGGCCGTCGAAACGACTTGACCGGCCGCCAGAGCCTCCCGGAGTTCGGTGGTGGTGGTCTCGAATTCCTTCTTCCAGTCGCCGGTGGCGCCGTCGAGGACAGCCGAGAAGTACGGTTCCAGATTCTTCGCGTCGTAGTTGGCCAGCACCGGTGCATACCGGCATGCCGCCTGCCGGACCTCGTCGTAGGCGGCCAGCACTTCGGCCTTGTCCCGCTCCTCCACGTACAGATACCCCGCGATACCCACCGCACCGATCAGCAGGAGAACCGCCGCAGCCAGCGCCCCGAGCAATACGCGCGGCCGCGATCCCGAGCCGCCGGCCCGGTCGGATCCTGTGGTCATATCCGTTTCGGACGGCGTGGTCGCCGAGCTCGCGGAATCCGCGGTCTTCCCGCCATCTTCCGAGGGGACTTCCGCTCCTGTGGTCGTATCGTCCGGAGCCGCGCTCGTCGCCGCAATGTCGGCGGGTGTTTCGCCCGGCGCCGGTTTCGCCTCGTCGTCCGGCTTTCCGGCGGCGGGTCCGGCGGGCTTATCGGTCATTCTCGTCTTCTCCTAACGACCCGGGATGGGACGGGACAGTTCGTTACCGGTGACTCCCGGTGGCGGGCCGGCGGTGTTGTCGGGAACATTCGGCCGTGGCGCATTAGCCGAACCACGCACCTGCAGGGCCGGATCGTTGGTGACGCAGTAGTTGTACAGGCGCACCCGGGTATCGGCGACCGGTTCGGTGGGCGCCAATGGAATGGTGTTGTACTCGCAGGTGGGTCGCGGCCAGATATCGACCAGGGTGTGGAACATCCCGTCGTGTACCGGCACATTCAGTGCTGAAGTCCCCGCCCGTAATGCCGGGAACAGGGCCGCGATCGCGGGCCGGCGTAGTTTCGCGGCCCGGGTGATGGCGACGAAATTGGTGACCAGATTGGTGATCGGGTCCTGGGTTTCGTCGATGAAACCACCGAGCGTGGCGAGCTGCCCGGGCGCCAGGTCCAGGAGTTGCCGCACCTCCTGGTCCGCGGCGGTCAGCTGCTGGAACAGGGCGCTCGCCGAGCCCGTCAGGGTGCCGAGATCGGGTTGCGCATATTGCGTGGTTTCCGCGATCACCGTGAGGTTCTCGATGAGCTGCCGGGTCTGCGGCAGCAGATTCTCCAGTCCCGCCATCGCCCGGCTGATCCCGGAGATCATATTGCGCAACCGGTCCGGTCCCCCGGCCAGCGCCTTGTCCAGTTCGTCCACGATCACTGTGAGCCGGTCGGGGTTGAGACCGCTGATCATGGCGCTCATATTCGACAGCAGCGAATGCACCGTCACCGGGATATGGGTGCGCTCGACCGCCACCCGGTCACCGTCGCGCAGGTAGGGACCGGTATCGGAGTCCGGCCGGAAGTCCAGGTACTGCTCTCCCACCGCGGACAGCCGCCCGACCACCACCGTGCCGCCGACCGGAATCTGCACCCCGGCGTCGATTTCGGCGACCGCTTCGATCCCGGTATCGGATACCCGGACATCGGCCACCCGCCCCACCCGGGTGCCGCGGAAGTTCACATCGTGATCGGCCAGCAGCCCACCCGACCCCGCGAGTTCCACGGTCACCCGGTAGGTGCTGTTGGGTAGCAGGTTGATTCGCAGCACCTCCGCGCCGAGGTATCCGCACCCGGCGATCAGCACCACGACGAGTCCGATATTCGCGACCCTGATCCGATGCCGGACCAGCCAGTTCCACAACGGAATATTCATCGCGGCCCCTCCTGCGGTGCCGGGGCGGGCTGCGGCGGGCTGGTCAACCGGCCCTGGATCTTCTGCAACACCTGAGTGAGGCTGCCGATGAAGGCCGGCACATCGGTGCCGTCGGGCAGCCGGCTCTTCGTCGGATCGGTGAGCGCACCGATACTCAGGTAGGAGACCCGCGCCGCGACCGCCAGCGTCGGTCCTTCGAAGGACTGTTCCAGCGAGGGATACAAGGCGTGCAATCCGTCCAGCGTCTGCCGCAGGTTATCGCCCATGGCCGTGAATCCGCCCATGAGCCGGCGGATACTGTCGAACAGGCTGATGAATTCGGGGCTGGTCGTATCGGTGAAATCGCCCAGCGCCGACATGGTCACCGAGATCTTCTGGATCAGTGCGGTGATATCGCGGTTGTTCTCCGCGACCAGCCCCAGCAGATCGGGGAATGCGTCCGCGGCCTGTCCCAATTCCTGTTTCCGCGCGGCCAGTTCACCGGTGAGCACGTTCACGCCGTGCAGCACACTGTCGATATCAGCGGTCCGTGCGTTCAGAGCGCTCAGCACCTGAGTCATTTCGGTGATCAGATGCGCCAGTTGCGGTGCTCGCCCGGCGAACATCGAATCCATTTCGGCGGTGATCCGGGCCGCCTGATTCAAACCACCGCCGTTGAGCAGCATCGATACCGACACCATGAGCTCTTCGACCGAGGCGCCGGCACCGGTGTGGTCGGTATCGATGACATCGCCTTCACCGAGCAGAGGCGCGTCGGGGTCCTCCCGCGGGAGAGTCATGGCGATGAAGACATCACCGAGCGGGGTGGCCTGCCGCAGTTCGGCGGTGGTCCCGCGCGGCAGCCGGATATCCTCGCGGATCAGCAGGTTCACATCCGCCACGAAATCGGTGGTGGAGATATCGGTGACCACCCCGATATCGGTGCCGCCGATCTTCACGTGCGCCCGGTCGGGCAAATTCAGCGCGTCCTCGAACCGGGCCCGCACCGTATATCCAGGACCACCGATCCCCGGCTCCGGCATCGGCACATTCTGAACCGTCACCGCTCCGCACCCCGAAACCACGAGCACCCCCGCCAACATCAGAGCAACAAGCCCACCCCGTATTCCCATACCTTTGGTCGGTCGCATTACCGGGCGGGGCCCGCCCGGTTCTGGAGCGACCAGAGGGAGGGAGCGCAGCGACCGACCGGCGGGAGTGAAGAACCGGGTTAATAGGGCCCCGCCCTCGAGACGCGGAGCGTCTCCAAAATTACAGCCCGCCCTTTCACGACTGGTCCACCCAGGCCCTTCACAGTCGGCCCACACCGCTCGCACGTCCCCGCTCCGCCGAATACATGCCGAGAAAATCCATCTCATTGCGTCAACCCCAGCAGTGCGGCGGTGATCCCGAAATCGGGACCGAAATCCTGGACCCGGCCGGTGCGGCACCCGTCGGCGCGTAGCTGGATCCGTTCGCAGAAGGTGGACAGCACCTCGTTGTCCAGCAGAGACTTGTCCAGTAGCGCGTGCACCCGGAAGGCCCGGTGTTCGTGGCTCACGCCGTTGGCGAGGTTTTCGAAGAACAGCGGGCCCACGTCCACCAGTTCGGTGAGTCCGCGAGCGTTGGCCCGCATCTGGCCGGTGATGGTGACGAACCGCTCCAGCGCACCCGCGAGCTGATCGCGGTTCTGCCCGACCAGGGTCGAGGTGTTGGTGACGAAATCGTTCAACTGCACGAGCACCGCGTGCAGACCCGGCGACTGTTCGCCCATCAACTGCACGAGTTCGGTGAGCCGGGCGCTGAAATCGCGGACGGTCTGGTCGTTCTGGGCGACGACCTGGGTGATTTCGTTCAACTTGATGATGGTGTTGGCGATCTGGTCCTTGTTGGCGAAGGTCACCTCGAATGCGGCGGACAGATCGTCGAGCGTTTCGCGGAGCCGGTCACCGTTGCCTTCGAGCAGCGGGAACAGTACCCGGCTGGCCAGCGGTCCGACCTCGTTGTCACCTTTGAGCGCGGCGCCGAGCTGATCGAAGTTCTCCAGGATCCGGTCGAGTTCCACCGGCACCCGGGTGCGTTCGAGGGGGATATGCGCACCGTCGGTGAGTGTGGGTCCGTTACCGCTGTAGGCCGGCGCGAGTTCGACGTGCCGGTTGGTGATCAGCTGCGGGGAGATCAGCGCGGCCATCGCATCGGCCGGTACCTCGACATCCTTGTCGAGAGCCATGGTGACCTCGACATAGCTTCCGCGTGGGGTCACGGTTTCCACCCGGCCCACCGGAACGCCGAGCACCGCGACCTCGTTACCGGCGTACAGACCGGCCACATTCTCGAAATCGGCGCTGACCCGGATATGTTCGCCCAGATATTGTTCCGGCAGCCCGGCGATACTGTCGGGCAGTACCGAACAGCCGGCCGCGCAGAGTCCGGCGATTCCGGCCGCGACCACGCGCGCGATCCTCCGCAGCCTCATTTGCCACACCCCTCGACGACCTGCGCGAAGCACAGCCAGTTGTCCGGTAGGAGCCAGGGCGCCCACACATCGGCGTAGGGCCCGTTGCCCAGCACATTGTTGAACTGCCGCAGGGTGACCGGCATGATCTCGTACAGCCGGTCCAGATTGTCCTTGTTCTTCTCCAGGCCCTGCGTCATGGTGTCGAGGTTCTGGATCAGCGGGCCGAGCTGGCCGTTGTTCTCCAGTCCCATATCCCGCAGCAGGCTCGACAGCGCGGCAACGTTGTCCAGCAGCCGGCGCAGCATGTCCTGGCGTACGGCCACCGCGTTGCCGATCGCCTCACCGCGGGTGAGCAGCATGAGCACACTGTTCTGGTTATCGGCCACCAGCTGCGATACCTGGTCCATGCTCTTGAGCAGCACGTCGACCTCGTCGCGCCGGGCGTTGATCACCTCGGCCAGCGAGCCGATCGAATCCAGGGCGGTCACCGCGAGTTCCGGCGAATCACCCATCTGCTGGGAGAACACGTCCAGGGCCTGCCGCAGTTTGCCGGGGTCGATCCGCTCGATTCGCTCGAACGACGATTTGTAGGTCGGGTCCTGGATCACTTTGGCCAGGTTGTACGGAACGGCGGTATTGGCCAGCGGAATGCGGTTGTCCGCCGATTCCGCGCCCGCGCCCGGGATCAGTTCGATATGCAGCCGGCCGAGAATCGTGGACATCTTGATCGCCGCGCGGGCATCGGTGGCCACCCGGATATCCCGGCTGATCTTCATCTCGACCTCGACCTTGTCGCCGGCCAGCCGCACCGCGCGCACCTCGCCGACCTCGATACCCGACACATCCACCGTGGCGCCGGCCCGCATGCCCGCGGCCTGCGCGAACTCCGCGACCACGGTTTTGTCGGTGAACCGCATCTGCGAGATCACACTGGATCCGATGAGCAGCAGTGCCACCGCGGCCGCGGCGATCAGCCCCTGCCACAGGAAGCGGTTCTTCGCGAACGGTATTCGTAATCTCGCCATCAGCGGCACACCTCCGATTGCGAATCGCCACCGATCTGGGAGAACAGTCCGGGCGGGAACAGCACACCCCACAGCGAAACGTCCAGGTTGCAGATATAGGCGTTGCCGTAGGCGCCGTAACCGGTGAACCGGGCCAGTCCGTTGAGGACGGTCGGCAGTTCGATCGCCGCCTGGTCCAGCGCGGCGCCGTTGAGCAACAGCAGTTCCACCGCGGTGGTCGCCTCGTCCTGCGCCAGCGCGATATCCGGTTTGACCGTGCTGATCAGGTTGGTCAGCGAATCGGTGGAACGCGCCACGGTATCCACCGATGCCTTCAGGGTCTCGCCCTCGGCGTACAGCGCATCCATCAGGCCTCTGGTCTGGGTTATCAGTGTTTCCAGTTCCTGGCTGCGATTGGCCAGCCCGGCGATCACACTGCTCAGGTTGGTGATCACCGCGCCCAGGATCTCGTCGCGCTGCCCGAAGGTGGTGGCCAGTTCCGCGGCCTGGGTGATGAGGGCGCTCAGCGAGACCCCGTCACCCTGTAACGCCTGGACCAGCGTGTCGGACAGGGAATTGATCTGATCCGGTTGCAGCACGCTGAACAGTGGTTCGAACCCGGACAGCAGCGCCGAGACGTCGAAGGAAGGTTCCGTGCGCTCCACCGGGATATGCCAGCCCGGCGCGACTTCCACACCTTTCTCCTCGCCGGGCAGCAGCGCGATATACCGCTGCCCGATCAGGTTCTGGTACCGCACGAGCGCCTTGGTGGTGTCGGTGAGCCGCTGCCGTTCCTCGATACGCAGCACCAGCCGGGCCTTGTAGTCCGGTTCGAATTCGATCGCATCGACCCGGCCCACCCGCACGCCGGCCATTCGCACATCGTCACCGACGCGGACACCCATCACATCGGTGAAAGTGGCCGAATAGGTTTCCGTGTCCCCCGGCACCGACCGTTGCAGCGTGGACCAGATGGTGTAGGTCAGCACGATCGCGATAACCGCGAAAATACTGAAACCGGCTATTGTCCGCGCCAGGCGCATCAGGCGGCCCCCTCGGAATAGACGTCGATCGTGCCACCCGCCAGCACCGGTGTGAGCAGCAGTAATTCGGATGTGGTGGGTTGGCGGCCGAGCAGCGCGGCGACGGCGGCGTGCCCGCGCAACTGGGCGATCGGCTGACCGGCCGGCGCCGCCGCGGGCGCCGGCCGACCCGGCGGTGCAGGCTGTCCGGGCAGGGCAGGCTGTCCGGGCGGGGCAGGCGATTCCGCGGGCGCCGGGAACAAGGGAACGGTGATTCCCGGGATAGCAGGCAAGCCGGGCAGTGCCGGCAACCCCGGGATCTGCGGTAGCGCGGGAGTCGGCACGGGTACCGGCGGCGCGGGTAGCTGCGGTTTCGGTCCCGCACTCGGCAACCAGCCGGGCAGCAGGTTCGGCGGGTACTGCTGCACCGGCGCGACCTGCGGAACGGACGGACCACCGCAGCGCGGACCGGCCATCTCCCCGTAGCGGGGGCAGTCCTTCGCCGTGTACTGCTGGAACGGCGTGAACGACACATCCAGGCTCCAGCGCATCTGCCGCTGCGCGCCCCAGCCGAACGCGCCCGACAGCTTCCCGAGTGCCGCGTTGAGGTTGGCCACCGACGTCGGGATCGCCTCCGGATCCTGTGCCAGCGAGCCGAACAGGCCGTCGAGTCCGGGCACCAATTCCTTGGCCGCGTCCGGGTTCCGCGCGAACAGGCTGTTCACCGAGTCCACCGCCCCACTGGCGTTGGCGAGCATGGTGATGAGGTTTTCCCGGCGTTCGGTGACGGTGCGCGCGGTGGTCACCGATTCCGAGAGCACACCCACCAGCTCCGGCGCCGATTCGCTCAGTGCGCTGGTCGCGCGGCCCAGGTCACCGAGCAATTCCCCGACGCCGTCGATAGCGCGTACCTCGGTGACCCAGGTGTCCAGCCGTTCGATCGTCGAGCCCGGCGCACGTGCCCCGGGGTCCAGCGCTTCGGAGAACGTGGCCAATACCCGGCCCAGCTTTTCCGGCTGCATCTTCTCCAGCACGTCACGCAGCACGGTGAGTGTGGTCTGCAATTGGACCGTGCCCTCGCTGGTGTCCTCGGCGATCTCGGCGCCGGCGGTCAGGCGGCCCGGTGTGCTGCCGTTGTCGACGAGTTCGATACCGGTGACCCCGAACAGGTTGTTCGGGATCACCCGTGCGGTGACATTGTCCGGAATAGTCGGCGCGATCCGGGAATCCAGATCGATCGCCACCTGCTGCCGTTTTCCGGCGGCCACCACATCCACGGCGGATACCGCCCCGACCACCATGCCCCGGAACTTCACATCCGCGCGCTCCGGCAGTCCGTCGCCGGTACTGGTGAGCACCGCCCGCACCTGGACACGGTCCTCGAAACGCCCCGTATACCGCAGCCCGAGCAGACCCAGCAGCACCGCCAGCACGGTCAGCATCACCAGACCCGCCACGGTCATATGCCACGGCCGCGGCCCCCGGCCGCTGTGATCGATGATCATCGACACCTCACCCCGAAATCCGGAAGCCGGGGTCGATGCCCCAGATCGCCAGTGTCAAGAACAGATTCGCGAACACCATCACGACGATCACCATCTTGATCGCCTGCCCGGCCGCCACCCCGACCCCTTCGGGACCGCCCGCCGCGAAGAAGCCGTGGTAACACTGGATGAACGTGGCCAGCAGCACGAACACCACGACCTTGAGCAGCGAGAAGAACAGGTCCGGGCCGAGCAGGAACTGGTAGAAGTAGTGGTCGTAGGTGCCCGCGGAGGTACCGCCCAGCACCAGCACCGACAGTTTCGTGGCCAGATACGCCACCGCCAGGCCCACGCTGTAGAGCGGAATGATGGTCAGGGTCGCCGCGATCATCCGGGTGGTCAGCAGATACGGCAGCGGTCGGATGGCGATGGATTCCAGCGCGTCGATCTCCTCGGCGATCCGCATGGACCCCAGCTGCGCGGTGAACCGGCAGCCTGCCTGGATCGCGAAGGCGAGTGTCGCAAGAATCGGCGCTAACTCCCGGGTGGTTGCGAACCCGGATATCGCGCCCGTGAGCGGACCCATGGTCAGCAGGTTGAGCGCGCTGAACGCCTCCATTCCCACGGTGATTCCGCCGAAACCGCACAGAATGATCACCACGCCGACCGTGCCGCCGCCCACGACCAGCGATCCGTTGCCCCACCCGACATCGGCGGTCAACCGCAGAACTTCCTTGCGATAGTGCTTCAGTACGAACGGGATCGCGATCAGCGCCTGGACGAAGGTGATCCCCTGGTGGCCCAGCCGCCGGTTCGCGTCCACCGGTACCGCCGCCGCGGAGGCCACCATCCGGACCGGTTTGAGCGCCGGCGGCGTATAGGGAGTGCCCACGTCAGATCACCTTCGTCGGGAAGACGGTGTTGTACACCTGCGTGATGATGATGTTGGTGGCGAACAGCATCAGCGCCGACGACACCACCGCCGAGTTCACCGCATTCGCCACTCCGCCGGGCCCGCCTTTGGCGTGCAGGCCGATATCGCAGGCGATGATCGCCGTCAGCACCCCGAAGACCGCCGATTTGACCAGTGCCACCGCCATATCGTTGGCCACCGCGAAGGAGGCGAATGAGCCGATGAACGATCCCGGCGTACCGGATTGGGCGTAGACGTTGAACATATAGGCGGTCGCGAATCCGACGAATACGATGAACCCGCACAGCAGCATGCTCACCACCACGGCCGCCACCAGCCGTGGCGCCACGAGTCTCCGGACGGGGTTGACCCCCATCACCATCATCGCGTCGATTTCTTCCCGGATGGTGCGCGAGCCGAGGTCGGCGCAGATGGCCGAACCGACCGCACCCGCGATCATCAGCGAGGTCACCAGCGGGGCGCCCTGGCGGATGATGCCCAGGCCAGCGACCGCGCCGATGAACGTGGTGGCGCCGACCTGGTTGACCAGCGCACCGATCTGGATGGACACCACGACCGCAATCGGCATGGCGACGAAAATGGTGGGCGCGGCCGACACATTCGCCATGAACCCGCACTGTTTCGCGAACTCGGCGAAGGGGAACCGGCGGGCCGCGATGGATTTCAGTGTCTCCACCACGGCTTCCCGGCCCAGGGTGACCTGGCGGCCGAGGGTTTCCAGGGACCGTTGGGGGTGGCGCTGCCAGAGCCCCTTCAGATCGTCGAGTGCTTGTTCGAGGTCGGTGCGCTGCTGCGGCTCGTTCTTTCCGGTGGTCACCATGGCATTTCCGGTCCGGTCGTATCGAGGTCACGGTCGATGAGCCATACCAGCGCCATCATCAGGTCATCGTCACGTTCGAGAAGAGGAGCACCGGCCAGCACACGATGGAGCCCAGGAACGAAACGATCACGTCCAGACCGTGCATCTCGC
The DNA here is from genome assembly GCF_029868325.1 of Nocardia carnea. Taxonomy (GTDB): domain Bacteria; phylum Actinomycetota; class Actinomycetes; order Mycobacteriales; family Mycobacteriaceae; genus Nocardia; species Nocardia carnea_C. The sequence goes on along the minus strand of NZ_JARWNW010000291.1, from coordinate 15,188 downwards.
GGAGATGCGAGGTGTGGGTGAGCGACCAGACGATTCCGATGATTCCGTAGGGGATTCCGAGGATGATGAGGGTGCCGAGGAACTCCGACACCTTCATCTCATAGCTGAATATGCGATCCAGCCGTTCGAGCATGCTGGGCTCCTTCCTTGTCCGGCCGCTACGCGCCCTCCCCACCGGGGAACGTCTGAGACGGCCGGGTTGGAGCGGTATGTTACGCACGATTCACGCCGTGGCGGAAGGTTTTCGCAAAGATTCCTGGTCGCCGATAAGGGCTTGATACCTGTTCTAGGTATGTTTACCAACCAGACCCGATGTGCATAAGTTAGCGGCTGTTCCTTAATATCAAGTGACTGTGGGAAGAATCTGGAGTAACTTAGACCACACCTGATCCCTGGGGAAGGACACTTATGACCGCCGCAGCACACTCCTGGCAACCCGGCAGTCTGCGCGGCCGGCAGCCGGGGAATCGGTTGCCGCTGACCACCGAGCAGACCCGGATCCGGATCAGCACCACCCATCGCCCCTTCACCAAACGCCCCCTGCAACTCACCGACGCCCTCGACTTCTGGCAGTTCGCCGGCGCCGCCGCGAACGTGATCATGCAGATGGCCAACCCCGGCGTCGGTTACGGCGTCGCCGAAAGCAAGGTGGAATCGGGGTCGCTGATGAAGCGCCCCTGGAAACGTGCCCGCACCACCACCCAATACCTGGCCGTCGCCATCCTCGGCGACGACGAGGAGAAGAAAGCCTTCCGCGAGGCGGTGAACGTCGCCCACCGCCAGGTACGTTCCGAACCTGGCGCCCCGGTGAAATACAACGCCTTCGACCGCAAGCTCCAGCTCTGGGTCGCGGCCTGCCTCTACACCGGTTTCGAGGACACCTACCAGCTCCTGTCCGGAAAAATGAACCCGGAACAGAACGAGGCCTTCTACCGCTCGTCGTCCTCGCTGGGCACCACCCTGCAGGTCACCGAGGATATGTGGCCGGCCACCCGCGCCGAGTTCGACGAATACTGGAACCAGGCCTGCGCGGACGCCGTACTCGACGATTATGTCCGCGCCTACCTCGACGATCTGCTGAACCTCCGGATGATCCACTGGTACCTGCGCATCCCGTTCCGTGGCCTGTTGCGCTTCCTCACCATCGGCTTCCTCGCCCCCTACTTCCGCGAACAGATGCAGGTCGACTGGACCGCCGCAGACCAGCGACGCTTCGAAAACCTCTTCCTCTTCGTCGGTTTCGTCAACCGCTTCATCCCCCGCTTCCTCCGCCACGGCGGCAGCCACGCCCTCATGGCCGATGTCCGCCGCCGGATCAGGAAACAGAAGAACCTCATATGAATTACCCCTGGTCACTACCGCGACCTCGCCGCCGAGATGCCGGCACTGGGCCCAGCTTCGCCATGTCGCCGGCCCAGCGATCGAACCTCACCGCGCGCCGATCCGACCCGTACGGGACCTTGTGCGATATCCGCGAGACGGGGGCCGCGCCGAGGACCGGGTGAGTCGTTCGGGACGATTCACGGTCCGGCATTGGACAATCTGCTGGTACCGGCGCTGTGAACCGGCCGCCGGTACCAGATCCACGGGATCCCGATCCGGACGATTCTGCGCGGGCGCGGCGCAGGAACGAGGTGACGCGGCGTGCAGAAGCATGGTCCGGCGCTGGGCCGGCGCGAGTTCTTGCGTATCACCGGCGGGCTCGGTGCCGCGCTGACGGCTCCGGCCCTCACCGGATGCTCCGGCGACGACGATGCGCTGACATTCTTCTTCCAGGCCAACCCCGACGAGGCCGACGGCCGGCAGCGGGTGATCGACGAGTTCGCCCGCCGGCATCCGGAGATCCGGGTACGGACGCTGCTTTCCGGGCCCGACCCCATGCAGCAGATGCTCACCTTCTGCGCGGGCGGGAAATGCCCGGACGTGCTGATGGCGTGGGAACAGACCTATGCGGGTCTCGCCGACCGGGGCGTCCTGCTGGATCTGAACACCATGCTCGAACGCGACCCGGTGTTCGCGGCCGAACTGGAAGCCGACAGTGTCACGGCGCTGTACGACACCTTCCGCTTCAAAGGCGGGCAGTACGCATTGCCGGAGCAGTGGTCCGGGAACTTCCTGTACTACAACCGGAAACTGTTCGACGACGCCGGGCTCCGCGCGCCGGAACGTTGGAGCGACGCCTGGAGTTTCGACGATTTCCTGGATATCTCCCGCGCACTCACCGAACGTGAGCGGTCGGGACGGGTCAGGCAGTGGGGTTTCGCCGATACCTGGGTGCCCTACTATTCGGCCGGGTTGTTCGCCATCAACAACGGCGCCGAATGGACCAGCCCGCGGACCGTACCGGACCGCACGGCCTTCGCGGACGACGCCTTCCTCGAAGGCGTCCAGTTCTACGCCGACCTGGCCACCAGGTACGAAGTGGCGCCGACTCCGGCGGATCAACAGTCGATCTCGACCATGGACCTGTTCACCCAGGGCAAGGCGGCGCTCGCGCTGGGCGGGCACTGGCGCTACCAGACCTTTTCGGCCGCCGAGGAGCTCGATTTCGATATCACCGCACTACCGGTAGGTCCTGATGGGCATGGGGCGAGGTCGAATATCGGAACCACGGGTCTGGCCATATCCGCCGACAGTCCGCGGAAAGAGCAGGCCTGGGAGTTCTTGAAGTTCGCGGCCGGTCCGGCCGGCCAGGCCGTGGTGGCCGAGTCCGGGCTGTTCGTACCGGCCGGGAAGTCCGCGGTACGGTCGCGCGGGTTCGCCACAGCCCATCGGGATATCGAGAACCTGGACATTCTCGTCGAGGGACCGGCGCGTTCCGCACCGCTTCCGGTCACCGCGGCGTGGGCGCGGATCGATGCCCTGATGGATCGCTATCTGGGACCCGTGCTCCGCGGTACCAGGCCCGCTGTATCGCTGAAGAACCGACTCGCTCCCGAAGCCGATGAGGTGCTGCGCAACCAATGACCGCCACCGAGAAGACAGTCCGCGCGAAACCACCCACGCCCGAACCCGCCCCGGTTCGGCGAACCCCGGAACTGGCCGTGCGCCGGGCCCGGGCGGCACGGCTGTTCATCGCCCCCAACCTGCTGGCCGTGCTGGTATTCCTGCTGTTCCCCCTCGGTTTCTCGCTCTACCTGAGCTTTCAGGAGTGGGATCTGTTCGGCCCGATCCGGTTCACCGGGCTCGCGAACTTCCGCCGGCTGCTCTCCGCCGACCCGCTGTTCGCCATCGCCCTGCGCAACACGATCGTGTTCACCCTCGGGACCCTGCTACCGACCGTGGCGATAAGCCTCGTCGTCGCCGCGGCGCTGAACCGGCGGATCATGGGGATCACCTTCTTCCGGGCCGTCATGTTCCTGCCACTGGCGGTGTCGAGTGTGGTGATGGCGGTGATCTGGCGTTTCGTCTTCGATACCAACAACGGGTTGCTCAATACGATGCTCGGCTGGGCCGGGATCGGGCCGGTGCCCTGGTTGGTGGACCCGTGGTGGGCGATGGTCTCGGTCTGCCTGGTCACCACGTGGAAGAGTGTGCCGTTCGCGACGGTTGTCCTGCTCGCCGCGATGCAGGGCGTGCCGGACGATCTCTACGAGGCGGCGAGAATCGACGGCGCGGGCGCGGTCCGGCGGTTCGTATCCATCACCGTGCCCATGATCCGGGGTGCGCTGTCGTTCGTCCTGGTGGTCTCGATCATCAACGCGGTACAGGCCTTCGACCAGATCTATGTACTCACCGGCGGCCACGGCGGCCCCGAGACAGGCACCTACGTTTTCGGCATCATGATCTTCCAGAACGCGTTCGCGTTCGGTGACGCCGGCTATGCCTCTGCCATTGCGTGGCTGATCTTCGTGGTGCTGCTGGCCCTGACCGGCGCGCACGTATGGTTCTCGCGCAAGAACGCCACGGACGCGTGATGCCGGCACAGTGGCGGCCGACCCGCGCTTTCCGCCGGGCGGTGGCGCTCTACCTGGCCCTCATCGCGATGGCCTGGTGCGCGCTGCTGCCGATCCTGTGGGCGCTGTCGGGTTCGCTGAAGAAACAGTCCGAGGTCACCACCCCGGCCTTGCTCCCCCGGGATCCGCAGTGGTCCAACTACGGAGCGGTTTTCGAGCTGATGCCGTTCGGCCGGATGTTTCTCAACACGATCGTCTACGCGGGATGTATCACCGCCGGGCAGGTCTTCTTCTGTTCGCTGGCCGGGTACGCGTTCGCCCGGTTACGCTTCCGCGGCCGGGAGGCCCTGTTCGTGGCCTATCTCGCGACGCTCATGGTCCCGCTCACGGTGACCGTTGTTCCGCAGTTCCTGCTCATCCGCACTCTGGGCTGGGCGGATACCCCCTGGGCACTGATCGTGCCGGGCCTGTTCGGCAATGCCTTCGGCACCTATCTGATGCGGCAGTTCTTCCGGACGCTGCCCGCCGAACTCGAAGAAGCCGCGGTACTCGACGGCTGTTCACCGTGGCAGATCTACTGGCGCGTACTGCTGCCCAATGCCAAACCGGCGGTCATGGTGCTGGCGGTACTCACCTGGGTGAACGTCTGGAACGATTTCCTGTGGCCGCTGGTGATGATCCAGCGCGAGGACATCTCCACGGTCACCCTCGGATTGGTGTGGATGCAGGGTCAGTACGTATCGAACTGGCCGGTCCTGATGGCCGCGTCGATACTGATCCTGTTCCCGCTGCTGCTGGTCTACCTGCTCGCACAGAAAGCGTTCGTCCGCGGTGTCACCCTATCCGGTATCGGCGGCCGATAGGCCGGATTGTCGCAGGACAACGGGGGTAGCGGGGAGTTCGCTGGGACCTTCCGCACCGGCGCCGTACCTTCCCCGGTGTTCGGCGCCGGGTGCGGATTCCCGGGGGCCGGATCGCGTTGCCGCGCCGGGCCTCCCGAGGGACCAGAGTACTTGCTCGGCGGGGCACAACCGGGGAGATCGGGCCGGGGTGTCGAAAATGGAGACGCAATATTGCACGGCGCCACTTGGTATTTCGCCCGGCCCACCCGGTGAGCTGTATCCCCGACCGATACAGCTCACCTACCAGACCGGTTGCCCCGGTACAGGCTGTCGAGGTGCGGCGAAAACCGGTGGCCGCACCCGCGGGCGGGCGGTCCGTGGCCGGAACTCGTGGCCGCGACGGACCAGGCGATCCGGGCGGCGAGGCACCCGACCGGCGTACCGCACCGGAGAAAGTACCGTAGCGGAACCGGTCGCGCCACCCGGCAGAGCTGCATAGTTGCGGCTCTGCCTACGGGCCGGCCGGTCGGCAGTTAGCGCGACAGTAGCCGGTACATGTATCGAATAGTGCCGAGTTCATACGAGATATCCAGTGCGCCATTGTCTCCGGGACAAGCTCAGCGCAGATGCGCCGTGGCGCGTTCGGCGAGCAGCACCACCGTCGCATGCGGACCACGGCTCAGAGATACCGGCACCACGGAGAGATCGACCACGGACAGCCCCTCCACACCGTGCACCCGGCACCGCTCGTCGACCACCGCCCGGGGATCGTCGGACCGGCCCATCCGGCAGGTACCCGCCAGATGCTGAGAGCTGCCGAGACGTTCGGTCAGCCAATGATCGGAGATCGCGCCCTCGTCCGTCCCACCGGACCAGTGCGCCGACATCACGTCCAGGATTTTGCCGGCCAGTCCCACCGCGGCCCGCAGACGCGAGCGATCGGCGGCCGTCGCGAGATATCCCTGTTCGATCAGCGGTGGTGTGAACGGATCGGAACCGGTCAACCGGAGTCGGCCCGAGCTGGTCGGCCGCATCAGAGTCACACCCATCCGGTGCACCCCGGGAGCGAAGGCGACCGTGTAGGGACGGATCTCGATATCGTCGAATCCCAGCACGTATTCCAGCGGGACCGCACCCCCCGCGGGAGCCGGATGCCGGTACTCGATACCGATTTCGGGGTGATCGACCGTCCACTGGCCGACCGGCGCCGAGACGACCACCGGAATCCCCAGCTCGGCGAGCTGATCGGCGGGCCCGATACCGGAACGCAGGAGCAGTGCGGCGGATTCGATCGCGCCGGCGCACAGCACCACCCGATCGGCGTGGATCGTCTCGGGTCTCCCCTCGACCAGGCAATCCGCCCCGACGACCCGGTTCCCCGCGAACCGCAGGCGAGTCGCCAGGGTATCGCCCCGCACGATCAGGTTCGGCCGCGACAGCGCGGGCAGGAGATAGGAGTGGGCGGGACCGATACGCCGATGCCGGCCCGAAGAATCCGGCGGGCCGATCGTGCACGGCACCGGCCCCACACCCGTATCCGGTCCGCCGGGCATCGAATTCCAGTCCGGTACCTCGCCGAAACCGAGATCCAGGCAGGTGGCGGCGAATTCCTGGGCCAGCCGGCTCGGCCGCGCGATCCGCCGGACCGGCACGGGCCCCGTCCGGCTGTGCCCGGCGTGGTCGCCGTAGTCCTCGTCGTTCTCCAGCGACCGGAAGAACGGCAGCACTTCCTCGAAATCCCAGGCGAACGTGCCCGCCTCCCGGCTCCAGGCCGCGAAATCGCGCGCCGCGGCCCGGATGAAATAGCAGCCGTTCACCGCACCCGAACCGCCGATCCCGCGACCGCGCACGATCTGCCCCGGCAGTTCCGGAGTGAACGCCACGGGATACCGCCACAGCCACGGCGCGTCGCCGCCCACCGGCAGTGCGGCACTGTCGGCGAGTTCGGGCGGGAAATCCGCCGCCGAACGGCGCGGGCTACCGGCTTCCACGAGCCGCACGGTATGCCCCGGATCCTCGCTGAGCCGCGCGGCCAGCACCGAACCGGCGCTTCCGCCACCGATGATCAGCGTGTCCACCATGGTGCCCGGCCCCGCTATCGGGGTGGGGCGGTAGGCCTCAAGGCGGCCGGGCTGCCGGCCCGCCACGCACCCAGCCATAGCCCGGTGCCGTACCCGATATCGTCGATCCGCCGGAACGCGATATACCGCAGCGGGTCCAGGCCGCCCGGCTCACGGTGGGTGTACCAGTCGACCGCTCCCTCGGCGAGCGCCAGCGTCAGCGCGGTCTGGCGGACCCGGCGGGAGAACAGCATCGCCGCGAGGGTTATCGGCCAATAGTGGCGGAACATCGCCGACGACAGCCGCCACAATCCGGCGAAGAAACCGCGGGCCACGTAGATCGCCGCGACCCCGGTCGGGTTGTCCACCCCCGCGAACGCGATCCGCAGCCGGCGCAGCGGCACCAGCAGGGTGAATACCGCGGCCAGGACTCCCCAGCGGTTCCGGGTCGCCAGGAAGAGCGCGGACAGCGCGGTCCACTTGGGTATCTGCAGCGGCGAAACCTTCCCGGCGTGCCGCCGGCTCAGCGGCGCGGCGCCGGTGCCGTAGAACAGTTTGCGGCGAAACCATTCGCGGAACGAGACCCGATGATCGTGTGCCACATGCGCGGCCGGTTCGTAGCGCAGCCGCCAGCCCGCGCGTTCCAACCGCCAGCACAGGTCGACATCCTCGGCCACCTGCATACTTTCGTCGAATCCGCCCTCGCCCTCGAGAACCGTACGGCGCACGAGCAGCGCCGCACTGGGGACATAGGAGACGACGCCGCCGGACTGCACCGCCGATTCCCGCCGGCCCAGATCCAGCGACGAGCGGGTGTGTTCATAGCGGGCGAGCGTGGTGGACTCCGGGTCCAGCGCGACGATCCGCGGGGCGACCAGCGCCACCTGCGGATCGCTGAAATGCCCGAGCATCACCTCGAGCCAGCCGCTGCGCGGCACCACATCGGAATCCAGGAAGGCCACGAATTGGGTGGACGCGGCGCGCAGGCCGGTATTGCGTGCGGCCGCCGGACCGCGCCGCTGTTCGTGGCGCAGCACCTTCACCTGGCACCGGCGGCCGTGTTCGTCCGGCACCTGGACCGGTTCGTCGGAACCGTCGTCGACCACGATCACCGTGCGACCGCTCAGGGTCGCCAGGAGCCGCTGCAGACCGTCGGGGTTGTTGTGCAGCGGGACGATGACGGTGACGTCCTCCGGTTTCGGCAGCAGCCGCGGCCGGGGATTGGCGACACCGGAATCCAGTAGCCGTCTGGCAACCACCGCCGATTGCGGGCCGTTCACTTCCAGGTAGCCGTCGCCGATCATTTCCGCGGCCTCGGGAGCGAGGCGCAGCAAACGAGCGGGTGAGCCACCGATGAGGATGCGTCCCCCCGAGTATGCGCGTACCCGTGGGTCGATCCGCACCCCGAATCCGTCGGGCAGGCGATCATGGCGCATTCCACGGATGGTAACTGCCGATTCGTTACGAGACATCAGCAGTCCGGGAAAAAGTGTTTCGTTCGGGAGAAATTTGCCGAACGACGGTGGACACAGTCATGAGATAGGTCACCGGAACGGTAGCGCGGACATAAGGAACCGCCCCGGGCAACGATCCGGCTATCGTCGCTCGGGGCGGGTGTCATCCAATAATTCTCACACGAGCGGACTCTCGTCACAGGCCCGAGCCGGACGTTTCGCCGGGGGCAGCAACGTCAGCGGCACGGGTCCACCCGAACGCGACCGGCGCGGGGTGGTCTTGCGCGAATGGTCGACCGCCGGACGCGGGATGATCCGTCCGGTATCGGCCAGCGCCGCTTCCCCGTAACCCTGAACGCATTCCGGGTCCGGTCCGTCGGCGGGCAGTCCGGTGAAGAACTTCGCCGCCATACAGCCGCCGCGGCAGGAGTCGTAATGCGCGCATTTGGTGCACGCACCCCCGCCGCTGGGTTCCCGCAGCTCGTTGAACAGCTCCGATTCCTGCCACACCGTGGCGAAACCGCCGTCGGTGACGACGTTTCCGGCATGGAACCGTTCGTGGATCGCGAACGGGCAGGCGTAGACGTCGCCGAGCGGATCCACCAGGCACACCACCCGGCCGGCCCCGCACATGTTCAGCCCCGGCAGGGCCTCACCATATGCGGAGAGGTGGAAGAAGGAATCGCCGGTGAGCACACCTTCGCCGTTGCGAACCAGCCAGTCGTAGAGAGTCCGCTGCTGTTCCGGCAGCGGGTGCAGTTCGTCCCAGACGTCCGCACCGCGACCCGACGGCCGGAGCCGGGTGAGCCGCAGGGTGGCGCCGTAACGATCGGCGATCTCCTTGAACTGATCGAGCTGGTCGATATTGTGCCGCGTGGCGACCACGGACAGTTTCGCGTCCTTGAATCCGGCGTTCGCCAGGTTCTCGAGCGCGCGGATCGCCGTATCGTAGGACCCCGGCCCGCGGACCGCGTCGTTCACCTCGGCGTCGGCGCCGTCCAGCGAGATCTGGACATCCACATAGTCGCTCGCGGCCAGCCGCTGCGCGATCTCCGGGGTGATCCGCACACCGTTCGTGGAGAACTTCACGCCCACATCGTGGGAGGTCGCGTAGTCCACCAGTTCCCAGAAATCCGGGCGCACGGTCGGCTCACCACCGCCGATGTTCACGTAGAACACCTGCATCCGCTGGAACTCGTCGATCAGCGCCTTGCACTGCTCGGTGCTGAGTTCGTTGGGATCGCGCCGGCCCGAGGAGGACAGGCAGTGCACGCACGAAAGGTTGCATGCATAGGTGAGTTCCCAGGTGAGGCAGATCGGCGCCGCCAGCCCGGATTCGAACCGATCCACCAGCCGGACCGCCGGATCGGCGGGGCCGACACCGGCGAACGGCGCGGCCTCGGGGAGCGCGGCCGTTTCCGGTGCCTGCTGGATCATGTCCGATTCGGCCAGATTCGCCAGTGCCTGCACATACGGATCGGCGGCGGAGTCCCCGATACCGGCGGCACGGATGGCCGCGCGGGCCGAGGTGTGCCCGGGCAGGGAGCGCACGATCTCGACGATCCGCGGATTCTTCAGGAACGACAGTTTACGAGTCCCGAAGTGGTACAGCAGCGCACCGAAAGGTTCCGGGCGCAATGCCACGCGGGGATGTAACTGCCAGCGGGTTTCCAGATCGAGCATCTCCGGCCCGATCAGTAGACGCCGCACATACCGTCGATGGACACCTCTTCGATCAGGGTCTCCTCGACGATGGGAGCGTCCTCGCTCGCCTGGTTCTCGACTGTGCCGATCGGTCCGCGGTGATCGGTTTCTGCCGGTCCGAAGGAACGGTTGTCCGCCATGGCTACCTCCACTGATTGGCGCCTGCGCCGGCCAGGGGCTGCCACGACGCGTCCCGCGGTACCGCGTCGGATACCGCCGGTGGGCCGTGGCACAGTGCCGGCGCTGCGGTCGCCGGATGCGACCGCAGTCACACCATAACGTCATGCACTGACAAAAAGAAAGAGTTTTCGAGTAATGTGGACGCTCACGTCGGAACGCGACCTCTAGACTGCGGGGGCAAAAGCAGCTGAACAGAACGTGACGGGCGCATGCCGCCCAGCATGTAGAGGTGGCAATGGGAGTCGTGCGAATGCAGACGAGCGGGGGCGGGGGCGGTAACGGAAGCACCCTCTCGGAGACGGAGATCGTCGAGGCGGCACTCCGGGTCGTGCGCGCCGACGGGGTGGAGAAACTATCCATGCGGCGGCTCTCGCGCGAACTCGGCGTCTCCCCCATGGCGCCCTACTACTACGTGGCGGATAAGCGCGAACTACTCGACCTGGTCGCCACGGCCGCGCTCGCCGGGGTCCGCAAACCCCCGCCCGAATCGGGGACCTGGCAGGAGCGGCTGATCGATCTCCTCGCCCAGATCGACGAACGCCTGCGCCGCCACCCCGGCCTGGGCGATATCCTCATCGAGCAGATGCTCGGTAAACAGCTCGACCTGATCGCGGCGATCATGGAGATCCTCTACGAGGCCGGCTTCGAGGACCGCAATGTCCTGGCCGGGTACGCGACCATCCACACCTACCTGTTCGGCCGCCGCCGGGTGAACCCGCGCAATCTCGACACCCCGCCCGATGTGGTGATGCCGGAGCGAGTTGCCCGCGCAATGGAATACCTGCCCGATCTGCGCGGCAAATACTCCTACGATTTCGGGGTCGGCGTGCTGGTCGCCGGACTCGAGGGCCAGCTCACTCGACAACAGGCAGCCGACGTAGGCTAAAATTGAAACACGTTCTAGTTTTGCCGTAGGCTGGATGCCGTCGGCTACCAGGTGTCGAGAGGACGAGATGACCACCGTCGAAGTACCCCATGGGTCACGATCCGTCGTACTGCGGGTCGCCCAGGTCATCGCGGAAACCACCGACGCGAGCTCGCTGGTCTTCGAGGTGCCGGAGCAGGCCCGGGAAAAGTTCGCCTACCGGCCCGGCCAGTTCCTCACCCTGCGCATCCCCAGCGACCGCACCGGATCGGTGGCGCGATGCTATTCACTGGCCAGTTCCCCCTTCACCGATGCCCTGCCGAAGGTCACGGTGAAGCGGACCAAGGACGGATACGGCTCCAACTGGCTCTGCGACAACATCAAACCGGGCGACGAACTGGAGGTGCTGCCGCCGTCGGGCGTATTCACCCCCAAGGATCTCGACGACGATCTGCTGCTCTGCGCCGCCGGCAGCGGAATCACCCCGGTGATGTCGATCCTCAAATCCGCCCTCGACCGCGGCACGGGCCGGATCGTGCTGTTCTACGCCAACCGCGACCCCGAATCGGTCATCTTCGCCACCGAACTACGCGAACTGGCGGAGAAGAACCCGCAGCGCCTGGTCGTGCTGCACTGGCTGGAAACGCTGCAGGGCCTGCCCACCGTCACCGCCCTGGCCGAACTGTTCCGGCCCTACACCTCCCATGCGGCCTTCATGTGCGGACCGAAACCGTTCATGGACGGCGTCCACGACGCCCTCGGCCAACTCGGCGTCCCGCGTAACCGCACCCACGCCGAAATCTTCAACTCCCTCGCCGGCGACCCCTTCGCCGACAGCGCACCCGTCGAGATCTCCGCGGAAGAAGCCGCCGACGCGGCCACCGTCGAAGTCGAACTGGACGGCGAGGTGCACAACCTCAGCTGGCCGCGGAAGCAGACGCTGGTCGACATCATGCTCGACAAGGGTCTCGATGTGCCGTACTCCTGCCAGGAAGGCGAATGCGGATCCTGCGCCTGCACGGTGCTGGAGGGCAAGGTCGAGATGGAGAACGCCGAGATCCTCGACCCCGAGGACATCGAGGCCGGTTATATCCTCGGCTGCCAGGCGCGACCGGTGACGGATCGCTTGCGGATCCAGTTCTGAAACTTGGAGCCGCTCCGCGGCAGCGTGACCGGCACCCTGGTCGCCCTGGTCTCGCGGGTAAACAATCCGTGAAGGGTGGGGCTGTAATTTTGGAGACGCTCCGCGTCTCGAGGGTGGGGCCCTTATAGGCCCGGTTCTTCACTCCTCCGCTCCTCCGCTTCGCTCCCCCGCTCCGTCGCTCCAGAACCGGGCGGGCCCCACCCCGGGAATGTGGACCATCGAATGAGGTCCGGTGCGGGGCCGGCGGCGGTGAGGTGCACTCGACACGATGGTCTGCGCGCGGGCCGTGCCGGGCTCGGCGTGCTGGGCCTACCTGCTTGTACTCGCCGGTCGACTGATCGCGGTGGACACTCGGGCCACGGTATCCGGGCGCCGCAGGTGGTGCTGCTAACCCGCGCCGAGGAGGCGTCCGGGTTCGTAGGCGGTGGCGCCGGGGGGTAGTTCGCCGGGGCGGCCGCTGAGGTAGACGCTTACGGTGCCGTTTCCGCTGCCCGGATTGCCCAGCTCGTCCATCCGGCGGACGGTTTGCGCGGCGACGGCCTGCGCGCTGTCGAACAGCCGGACGCCCTCGGGGAGCGCGGCGACGATCGTGTCCACCACCAGGGGGTAGTGGGTGCAGCCGAGTACGACGCCCTCGACGTCGGCGGGTGTGCGGGCGGCGGCATCGGCGACCGAGGCGCGGATCGCGGTCATATCGCCGCGGTCCACGGCCTCCGCCAGACCGTGGCAGGCCACACCGGTAACCGTCGCATCGCCGCCGAAGCGGGCGATCAGGTCGGCCTGGTACGGGCTTGCGGTGGTCGCCGCGGTCGCCCAGACCGCGACCGAGCGGCACACCGCGGCGGCCGGTTTGATCGCCGGTACGGTGCCCACCACCGGAACCTGCGGGCCCAGATCCGCGCGGACGTGCTCGAGTGCGGTCACACTGGCGGTATTGCACGGCAGCACGATCACTTCCGCCCCCAGCTCCCGCGCGCTACGGGCGGCCGAAACCACCCGGTCGACAACCCAGTCCTGCGGTTTCGGACCCCACGGCGCGCCGTCGGGGTCCAGCTGGAGCAGGAGATCCACATCGGGGCGCAGCTTGCGCAGCCACGCCGCGGTGGGCAGCAGCCCGAAACCCGAATCGATGAGCGCGACGATCACACCGAACAGGTTATTGAGTGGCGCCGAGCAGTTCCTCCACCGGGGCAGCCGCGGCGATCGCGGCGCGCATCTTCATCACCCGGCCGGTCATACCGGCGCCCACCACACCGGCCAGCCGGCCGTCGCGGATGTAGTAGGCGAGGAACTTGCGGCCGTCGTCGGCGAGGATGCGGATCTCGTCGGAGGCACGCGGGGTGCCCAGCGCCTGGATCTTGAGGTCGTACTGGTCGCTCCAGAAGTACGGCACCTGCGGCGCGCTCGGTGGTTCGACTCCCAGCAACGCGCAGGTGAGCAGTTTGGCCTGTTCGCCCGCGTTGGTCCAGTGTTCGATCCGCCGATGCTCCCCGGTCGGGGTGCGCCAGGCCGCGACATCGCCCACCGCCCAGACTCCGGGCACGCTGGTGCGCCCGGCTTCATCGGCGAATACCCCGCCACCGGCCGTGGGGTCGGCCAGTTCGATCCCGGAATCGGCCAGCCAGTCGGTGACCGGCCGGGACCCGATACCCGCGACCACCAGTTGCGCCGGCACTTCCGAACCGTCGGCGAGCCGGGCGCCGCGAACCCGGCCGTCCGGATCCGCCAGGAGGGTGTCGACACCGATCCCGCAGCGCAGATCGACCCCTCCGGCACGGTGTAGCCGGGCCACCAGTTCGCCGACTTCCGCGCCGAGCACACCGGCCAGCGGGGCAGGCTGCGGTTCCACCAGCACCACGGACAGCCCCTCCGCGCGCAGGCTGGCGGCGAGTTCGCAGCCGATGAATCCGGCACCGATGATCAGCGCGTGCTCGGCGGCCCGCGCGCCCTCCCGGATGGCGACGGCATCGTCGTGGCTGCGCAGCACGTGGACGCCGCTGACCTCTTCGGTGCCGGGCAACCGACGCGGTGTCAGCCCGGTGGCGATCACGAGGTGCTCGTAGTCCACGGCCGAACCGTCGGCCAGCCGCACCTTCTTGGCGGCGGTGTCCACGCCGACGGCCGCGGTTTTCAGGCGGAGATCGATATCCTTCTCGCCGTAGAACTCCTCGGGGCGCAGCGAGGTCGCGTCGATTTCGCCGCGCACAAACTGTTTGGACAGCGGCGGGCGGTCGTAGGGCGCATGCGCCTCGTCCCCGAGGACCACCAGTTCCCCGGTGTACCCGGCGCGGCGCAATTCCTCGGCGGTGCGCAGCCCGGCCAGGCCGGCACCGGCTATCACGATCGGCGCGGACATACCGAACTCCCTCCCGCGGCCCGCTCGCGCCGCGCCTGAAACAGGTTCTAGAAAATTGTGTAGCCCACCCTAACTTGGACGGCCCGGTGGAGGCCAGCGACGCCTTCCGCATCGTTTCGCCGCGTAATCGTGTCCATTGCGATATCGACCGGCCACCCTGGGGCAGCTATACCGAGGTCAGGCCCTGTCAACGGACCTGTATCCACTTTCAGGAGGCCATTATGTTCACCGAAAGCCGGACCCAGGATTTCCTGGCCGTCGTACTCGGAGCCTTCACCGCCCTGTCGCCGATCTGGGTCGCCACCAACGATCGGGCCGTCTGGACGATGATCGTGCTCGGAGTGCTCATCGCGCTGACCGGGCTCGCCCAGATGTACCGGCCGTCCATGGCGGCCACGGATTACGCCATGGGCCTGTTCGGCGCGCTGCTGTTCCTCGCACCCTGGGTCATGGACTACACCGCATACAACGGCGCCGCATGGACGTCGTGGATCGTCGGGCTCGTCACGGTGGTACTCGCGGTTGCGGCACTACCGGCCGTGGCGGGACGAATGCACCGAGCGGCCCCGCACCACTGATCTCGCGCCGTACCGGTCTACCCGCCGCCACTGCCGGGGGGTAGGCGATTGCGGTCCAGGCCGCTGGTCCCGCCGAAGACTCGCTGTTGTGTACGCGCCGGGTTCGTAC